>DATKMF010000091.1:0-2185 GCA_035542015.1 Candidatus Cybelea sp. | reverse complement strand
GGCATTGCCGCGGCCTCGCTGGTCTATTTCGACAAGTCGGTCAACGAGCTCACCGTCGCGGAAGCCGCGTATCTGGCGGCGCTGCCGAAGATGCCGGGCGCGCTGCATCCGGTGCGCAACCATGACCGCGCGGTCGAGCGGCGCAACTACGTGATCGACCGCCTGCAGGAGAACGGCTGGATCAGCGCGGCCGATGCCGAGAAGGCGCGCAAGTCGCCGCTGGCTGTGACCTCCCATCCGACCTCGGCGCATATCTTCGCCGGCGAATATTTTGCCGAGGAAGTCCGCCGCGACATTTTCGAGCGCTATGGCGAGAAGAAGCTCTATGAGGGCGGACTGTCGGTGCGCACCACGCTGGATCCGAAGATCCAGCTGGAGGCGCGCAAGACCATGGTCGCCGGCCTTGTCAATTACGACGAGCAGCAGGGCTATCGCGGCGCGATCACCAAGCTCGACGTCTCCGGCGACTGGGGTGTGAAGCTCGCCGACATCAAGGCGCTTCAGGACATCTCGCCCTGGCGGATGGCGGTCGTGCTCGAGACCAGCGACCAATCGGCGCGGATCGGATTCCAGCCGGGCCGCGAGCTCGGCGGCGCGATCTCCAAGCAGCGCGAGACCGGCATCGTCACCCTCGACGGCGTGCGCTGGGCCAAGCCCACCTACGGCGCGTACAAGGGCAAGACGCCGACGGCGGTCTCGCAGGTACTGCAGCCTGGCGATGTGATCTACGCCGACCCACTCTTCAAGGACGGCAACCCGGTCGAAGGCCAATACCGGTTGCGCCAGGTGCCGGAAGTCTCGGGCGCCATGGTGGTGATGGATCCCAATACCGGGCGCGTGCTCGCCATGGTCGGCGGCTTCTCCTTCGACCAGAGTCAGTTCAACCGCGCCACGCAGGCCTATCGACAGCCCGGCTCGTCGTTCAAGCCGATCGTCTATTCGTCCGCGCTGGACAACGGTTACACGCCCTCGACCCAGGTGATGGACGCGCCGATCGAGATCGATCAGGGGCAGGGCGGCGGGGTGTGGCGTCCGGACAACTTCTCCAACGGCAAATATCTGGGCCCGACCACGCTGCGCAACGCGCTCCGGCTGTCGCTGAACACGGTGACGGTGCGGCTCGCGCAGGACATCGGCATGCCCCTGATCAGCGAGTATGCGCGACGCTTCGGCGTCTATGACGAGCTCCCGAATTATCTCTCCTACGCGCTCGGCGCCGGCGAGACCACGGCGCTGCGCATGGTCACCGCCTACTCCATGATCGCCAATGGCGGCAGGCGGGTGAAGCCGACCCTGATCGACCGCATCCAGGACCGCTACGGCCACACCATTTTCAAGCATGACGCCCGCGAATGCCGCGGCTGCGACGCGCCGAACGGCTGGAAGGATCAACCCGAGCCGCAGCTGGTCGACCGCCGCGAGCAGGTGCTGGATGCGATGACCGCCTACCAGATGACATCGATGCTGGAAGGCGTGGTGAACGCCGGTACCGCAACCGTGGTGAAGGAGGTCGGCAAGCCGATCGCCGGCAAGACCGGCACCACCAATGAGGCCAAGGACGCCTGGTTCGTCGGCTTCTCGCCCGACGTCGCGGTCGCCATCTATATGGGCTATGACAAGCCGCGACCGCTGGGCAGGGGCAATGCCGCGACCGGCGGTCATTTGGCCGCGCCGATCGCGCGCGACTTCTTCAAGCTCGCGCTCGCCGACAAGCCGGCCATCCCCTTCAAGGTTCCCGCAGGAATCAAGCTGATCCGGGTCGACTCGAAGAGCGGCATGCGTGCGGCCCCCGGCCAGACCAGCGGCACCATCCTGGAAGCCTTCAAGCCGGGCACGGCGCCGCCTGACAATTACAGCGTCATTGGCGTTGCGGATGCCGATGGCAATCGTTCCATGGTTCCGCAAGGCGTGACCCCGGACGCCGGATACATCATGCGGCCGGGCACTGGCGGGCTGTATTGATCCCAATCGGCGGTTGATCGCGCCGCGGTGCCCGATTGCGCTTTGCCCTGCGCGCCGCTACATGCACCACAGCATTATTTGAGGCGGCCCGGATTCGTTCGGGCCGTTGCCTGAAGAGAAGATCATGCGCGCCGAAGTCGAACGGTTGGTAGAAGAGATCAAGCAGTCAGTCGGGCTGCTGAGGAGGCATCTTTGACGTCGAGCAATCGACGGCGCGCCTCGC
>DATKMF010000090.1:0-13874 GCA_035542015.1 Candidatus Cybelea sp. | reverse complement strand
CCCGCCGGTCAGCGTGTCGTTCCCGGCGCCGCCGTCGAGCGAGTCGCTTCCGCTACCGCCCTTCAACGTGTCACCGAAGCTGCCGCCACGGAAGACCTCGAAGTTCGCAAACGTGTCGGTGCCGCCGAAGCCGTTGCTGGCCGTTCCAGTCGAGACGTCGAGACTGACCGGGCCCGCGGCTGCCGAGTAGTCGAGCGCGTCCTTGCCGGCACCACCGTCGAAGCTGTGGCTGCCCGGCCCACCGATGAACGTGTCGTCGAGATGGGTGCCGAGCAGCACCGCATGGCTCGCATCCGCGGTCAGAGTCAGCGACTGCGCATAGCCGACCGCGAGATTCGCCTGCAGCAGGCCGGCGCCGGTCGCGTTGTCGAAGCCCTTGTCGAAGCCGGCGGTCGTCGGGTCGTCCATGTCGATCGCCGAATCCTCCATCAGGTTGCGGATGTCGGAGGCATTCAGCGCAGCGTTGGCCTGCAGCATGAGCGCGGCTACAGCGGCGGCGTGCGGCGCAGCGGCAGAAGTGCCGAAGAAGTTCGGGAACCCGTCGCCGTCGGAATCGTCGCCGGGAACGAAGAAGGTGGTGTCGGCCCCGTCGGGCGCCGTGATGGCCGGCCCGTTGCGCACTTCCGGCGTCGGCAGCGGATTGCCGTCTGCGTCGAAATAGATCGTGGTCGGGCCGTTCGAGGAATAGGACTCGACGACCGGAGGGTTGACACCGAAATCGGGGGTGTTCCCGTAATAGGCGGCGCCGACCGCGATCGCGCCCGCGGCGGCGGCATGGCCGAAGATCGTTCCGTCGTTGTCGTTGAGGGTCGATGGCGCGAAGTGGGCACCCGCACCGTTGTCGAGCGAGAGCAGCTGGAAGGCCGTCGGCGCCGGCCCCGCCGCAAGCCCGACGGCGACCAGATAGTCGTGTGATGCGGTGGACGTGTTCTTGATCTGCACGACCTCGAAGGGATTGCCGCTTGCGACGTTGTCGTCGATCGAGTAGGTCACCAACTTGCGGGTAACCGCGTCGAACACGAAGAGATCGAGATTGCTCTGGGCGCCATGGCCGGGGCTGACCGCCGCCTCCGGCTGGTTCCATTGCAGAGTGAGATTGGTCTGGGTGCCGGCCGGCAAGGTCAGGGTCAAGCCGGCGTCCCCGCTGCTGCTGAGCTGCGCCAGGGTTTCGCCGCCGAAGATCGAGGCGCTGGCCTTGAAGGCGGTCTCGAAGCCGTGGTTGCTGTTGTTGCCGGCGGCGCTGAAGTAGACCGCGCCGTTCGCCACCACCTGGTCGATCGCCTGGGCGATCGGCCCATCCTGATAGGCGCTCTCGGTGAAATAGAGAACGTCGTCGACGATCACCTTGGCACCGGCATTGGCGAGGGCGACGATATTGTTGGCGAAGCCTGCCTCCCCGGCGAGGGCGGTCGCGAACAGGATCGGCGAGCCGGGCGCCACGTCATGGACGATCTGCGCCATGGCACGGCCCTCATCGGTGCCGAGCGGGAAGTCCTTGAGGATGGTGGTGTTGGCCGGAAGATCGCCGCTCGCCTGATTGCCCGTGAGACCGCCCTTGGCGTTGAAGCTGTCGGAGAGCACGCCGACCGGGACACCGGTGCCATCCACCCCAAAGGTCGTGCGCGCGATATCCGAGAGCATCGCCGCGTCGCCCTGGCTGGTGACCTTGCCGACATCGCCGGCCGCCAGGGATTCCTGCGCAAAGCGGAGATCGGCAAGCCCGGCCAATGCCGCAATCTCTGCGACCGGCAGGAAACCTGAGGCCATGGCCCCGAAGCTCGATCCGGCGGTAAGGCCCAGCGTCTCCAGCTCCGTGAGGAGTGCCGCACCGTCGCCGTCCTTGGCGGTCGCGTCGATCGTGACGAAGCCGTCCTCCCCCGGCGCGGCGGAGCCAAGAGCGGCGGTGGCGAGGCCGGTGTCCAGCACCGAGAACTGGCCGTTCTTGATCGCAGCGAAGGCCGCCTCCAAGCCGGCATCCGGTGTGCCGAAGAAATCGGCGGCGCCGTCGCTCGCCATGCCGTCCAAATGCCCCGGCGCGGGGCTGGTGCCCGCGACGGAATCGAACAGGGCATGCATGACGCCCGAAGCGAAATCGGGAACTTCGGAGAACGCATGCAGCAAGAGCCCGTCATCGCCGAGATCGAGCGGTGCGGCATGGTTGACCGGTGGCGCGGCCGTCTCGACGACGGGCGCCGCCTCGGCGTGGAAGATGTGCGAGACGGCGGCAACGGAAGCTTCGGGAAGATGGGCCACGGCTTTCACGCCGCTGTCCAACATTGTCGGCTCCCCAGCCGATCGAGATTCGCTCGCATCCGTAACCGGGTGCGCAACCGGGGGCAGCTCGAGCCAGTCAAACCGCGTCGTCGGATCGGCTTTGACGTCCTGACCCGAAGCGGCCGGCACCGGCTCAACGACGGTCGCCGGATCTATCCAGGAGAGATCGGGCGCCAAGATCGGTGCGCCCTCGTCCGGTGCCTGAGGCGCCTGCGGCTGCGCCGATTGCGGTTGCACGGGTTGCTGCGCGGATTGCGCCTGCGCTAGGTATGCCTGAGCAACGGGATATGCTGTCGTCATCTCTGACCCCCGGTCCAATGCATTGCCCAATGCCCGCCGGCGACCAGGTCGGCAGCACACCCACCCCACGGACCAATCCTATCGGAGCGGACCGGCATGGACAACGCGCCGAGCCGTGAATTTTCGACCGGGGTCTTCCGATTGTGGTTAAGGATTAGGCTCTAGGCACGCTTCCAGGTGGTGCCGGAAGGGCCGTCCTCGAGCACGACCCCGGCCGCCGCCAGCTCCTTGCGGATGCGATCGGCCGCGGCGAAGTCCTTTGCGCTGCGCGCCGCCTTGCGCGCGGCAATGCGGCGCTCGATCTCGTCGGCGTCGAGCGCATCATTGCCGGCCTGGTCGCCCTGGAACCAGCGCGCCGGCTCCTGCTGCACCAGCCCCAAGAGCGCGCCGGCGCCGAGCAGCGCTGCCTTGAGATCGCGCTTCTCCTCCGGGCGCTCGGCCTTGTTCAGCCTGGAAGCGAGCTCGTGCATCTCGGCGATGGCGAGGGGCGTGTTCAAGTCATCGGCCAGCGCCGCGAGGACATGCGCGTTCGGCAACGGCAGCGCCGCGACCTCGGCACGCGCGACCGCGGTGTAGAGCCGATCGAGGGCGGTCTTCGCTTCCGTCAAGCCGTCACGCGTGATGTCGATCGGCTGGCGGTAATGCGCCATGAGGAGCGCCAAGCGAATCGCTTCGCCGCGATGCCTCTCCTCCAAGAGCTCGTGCACGGTGAAGAAGTTGCCCTCCGACTTCGACATCTTCTGACCATTCACCTGCACGAAGCCATTGTGCAGCCAATAGCGCGCCATCAGCTGCGTGCCATGGGCGCAGCGGCTTTGGGCGATCTCGTTCTCATGGTGCGGGAAGATGAGGTCGAGTCCGCCGCCATGGACGTCGAACACGTCTCCCAAGAGTTCACCGGACATGGCGGAGCACTCGATGTGCCAGCCGGGACGACCACGGCCCCATGGACTCTCCCATCCCGGCTGATCC
Source organism: Candidatus Cybelea sp. (assembly GCA_035542015.1). Taxonomy (GTDB): domain Bacteria; phylum Pseudomonadota; class Alphaproteobacteria; order Dongiales; family Dongiaceae; genus Dongia. The sequence continues at coordinate 10,328 of DATKMF010000090.1, read as the reverse complement.
GCCACGCTCGGCTTCCACAGCACGAAATCCGCGGGATGCTTCTTGTAGGGTGCCACCTCGACCCGGGCGCCCGCGATCAGATCGTCAAGGCTGCGTCTGGACAGGCTTCCGTATTCCGGCATTGACGGCACGTGAAAGAGCACATGGCCTTCGGCGGCATAGGCATGGCCACTTTCGACGAGGCGCGCGATCATGGCGACCATCTGCGGCACGAACTCGGTCGCGCGCGGCTCGCGATCCGGCGGCAGTGCGAGCAGCGCCGCCATGTCCTGGTGATACCAGCCCGTGGTACGGCGGGTCACGCTCTCGATGCTCTCGCCGTTGGCTTTCGCCGCCTCCATGATCTTGTCGTCGATGTCCGTGATGTTGCGGACATAGGCGACATGGCTCTCGCCATAGGTATGGCGCAGCAGCCGATAGAGCACGTCGAACACCACGACCGGGCGCGCGTTGCCGATATGCGCATAGTCGTAGACCGTCGGCCCGCAGACATACATGCGTACATTCGCGGGATCGATCGGCTCGAACACCTGCTTCTCGCGGGCCATCGTGTTGTAGAGGTGGATGGTCAAGCCCGTTCCCCTTTGAGGCGTTTCAATGCGCGTTCGCGGCCGATCAGCGGCAGCAGCACCTTCAGCTCCGGTCCATGGTCGATGCCGGTCAGCGCCAGGCGCAGCGGCATAAACAGCTCCTTGCCCTTCTTGCCTGTGGTCGTCTTGACCTTCTCGGTCCAATTCTTCCAGGTCTCACCGTCCCAGGGCTCGATCGGCAGCAATTCCGCTGCCTTCGACGCAAACCCGCTGTCCTCGACCACCGGTGCGATCTCCGAGCGGCAGATGCGCTCCCAGAGCCCGATATCGCCCAATTTATCCAGGTTGCCGCGCGCCGCTTCCCAGAGCGTGCGATCGACGCGCTCGAGCCTGAGCGCTTCCAGCTGCGGCTGCGCCTCGGCGAAGCTCATCGCGCGCAGCAGCTTGGCGTTCAGATGCAGCAGCTCCGCCGGATCGAAGCGCGGCGAGGTCTTGCCGAACTTGCCGAGGTCGTGATCCGCGATCAGCGCATCGAGGCTGCGTGCCGGCTCGATGGCGGCGCCGCTGCCGATATGGGCGAGATAGGCGTTGATCGCCATCGGCTGCAGACCCTCGGCGCGGAGATCGCTGATCGAGAGCGAGCCCAAGCGCTTCGAGAGCCCCTCTCCGCCCGCATCGACCAGCAGCGGCAGATGAGCGAAGGTCGGCGGCTTCGCGCCCAGCGCCTCATAGATCTGGATCTGGGTCGCCGTGTTCGTGACATGGTCGTTGCCGCGGATCACGTGGCTAACCCCGAGATCGACGTCATCGACCACCGACGGCAGCGTGTAGAGGAAGCTGCCGTCCTCACGCACCAGGATGGGATCGGATTGGCTGCTTTCGTCGATATGCTGCGGCCCGCGCACCAGATCGTTCCATTCGACCCGGCGCGGTTCCAGCTTGAAGCGCCAATGCGGGCGTCGGCCTTCGGCTTCCAGTCTTCTGCGATCCGCATCGCTCAGCTTGAGTGCCGCGCGGTCATAAACACGTGACTTGCCCAGCGACGCCTGAACCTTGCGCTGGAGCGCCAATTCTTCTGCCGTCTCATAAGCGGGATAGAGCCGCCCTGCCTGCTTCAAACGCTCGGCTGCCGCCTCATAGACCGCAATCCGTTCCGACTGCCGCGCGAACTCGTCCCAAAAGAGGCCCAGCCATCGCAAGTCCTCCTGAATGAGTGCGGCGAAGGCTTCGGTCGAGCGCTCGCGGTCGGTGTCGTCGAGGCGTAGGAGAAAGCGGCCCTGCTGCCGCTTTGCGAGCAGCCAGTTGTTCAGCGCGACATAGGCGTTGCCGACATGAAGCCGGCCGGTCGGGCTCGGCGCGAAACGGACGCGGATCGACATGGCGCGGTCACCGGTCCATCTCAGTGGCCGGCCTTGGCCGCGGGAGCGCCACCCGGCGTGATCGAAGCCCGGAAGCCGTTGGTGATCGGATAGCGGCGGTCGCGGCCGAAGGCGCGCCGGGTGATCTTCACACCCGGCGGCGCCTGGCGGCGCTTGTATTCGGCGATATCGACCATGCGCCAGACCTTGAGCACGGTCTCGCGCGCGAAGCCCTTTGCCACGATCTCGTCGACCGTCATCTCCTGCTCGATCAGGCATTCGAGGATACCGTCCAGGATCTCATAGGGCGGCAGCGTGTCCTGGTCGGTCTGGTTGGGTTTCAGCTCCGCGGTCGGCGCCTTGGTGAGGACGCGCTCTGGCATCACCATGCCCTCGGGCCCGAGCGCGCGCTCAGGCTTGTTGGCGTTGCGCCACCAGGCGAGACGAAACACCATCACCTTGTAGATGTCCTTGAGGACCGAGAAGCCGCCGCACATGTCGCCGTAAAGCGTGGCATAGCCGACCGACATTTCCGACTTGTTGCCGGTGGTGAGCAGCATGTGGCCGAGCTTGTTGGAGATCGCCATCAGGGTGACGCCGCGGATCCGGCTCTGGATGTTCTCCTCGGTCACGTCTCTGCCGCGACCGGCGAACACGTCGCGCGTCATCTCCTCGAAGGCGAACATCGCGGGCTCGATCGGCACGGTGTCGTGGATGACGCCGCAGAGCTCGGCGCATTTCGCCGCGTCCTCGATGCTGTCGTCGCTGGTATAGGGCGAGGGCAGCATGAAGGCCCGCACCTTGTCCGGCCCCAGCGCATCGACGGCGACCGCCAGCGAGAGTGCCGAATCGATGCCGCCCGAGAGGCCGAGCAGGATGCCGGGGAAGCGGTTCTTGCCGACGTAGTCTTTGAGCCCGAGCATCATCGCCTGATAGATGCTCTCGAGCTGCTCCGGTACGGTCGCGTGGAGGCCCGGGTCGCAGCGCCAGCCATTGTTGCCGACGCGGCGCCAGACCGTGGTCACCTGGCTCTCCACGAAGGCCGGCATCTGCACGGCGGTGGTCGCGTCGCTGTTGGTGACGAAGCTGGCACCGTCGAACACGAGCTCGTCCTGGCCGCCGACCTGGTTGAGATAGACCGAAGGCCGACCGGTCTCGCGCACGCGGTCGCTGACCAGCGCGTAGCGCACATGCTGCTTGTCGTATTCATAAGGGCTGCCGTTCGGCACCAGCAGGATGTCGGAGCCGGCTTCCGCCAGGCATTCGGCGACGCAGGGTGTCCAGAAGTCCTCGCAGATCGGGAGCCCCAAGCGCACGTCGCGAAACGCGATCGGCCCCTGGTTGCCGCCGGGCGAGAAAACGCGCTTCTCGTCGAACACGCTGTAGTTCGGCAGGTCCGCCTTGAAGCGCACGGCCGCGACCTTGCCGCCCTCGAGCAGGCAGACTGCGTTGTAGAGCTTGCCCTCTTCCAGCCAAGGCGTGCCCAGCAGCACGGCCGGCCCGCCATCCGCGGTCTCCGCGGCCAGCGCTTCGGCGGTCTCGCGGCAGGCGAGCTGGAAGGCGGGCTTCAGCACCAGGTCCTCGGGCGGGTATCCGGCGAGAAAGAGCTCGCTGACCATGACGAGATCGGCCTTGTCCTCGGCCGCCCGGCGCCGGGCCTGGCGCACCAGCTCGGCATTGCCGGCGACGTCCCCGACGGTCGGGTTCAATTGAGCCAAGGCGATGCGCAGCGTGTCGGTCACGATATCTTCTCCAAACTCAGCCCGACCTTACCGACCATAACCCCGGCTTTCAATGCGAGCCGCCCGGGATTCCGCCGGATCAGCCATGCTCTTCCGGCATTTCGCCGGTAGATAGAAGCCTGGGCATGGGAATTGCTCATCGGAATGAGACTTGTTCGCCCACCGATGGCGGTGGGATGATCGCAGGTAGCGCGGTTTCGGAGGTATGTCCGTGACAATGGCCATCAAGTCCTTGGGTACCGTGAGCTTCGCCGCGCTGATGACGGCGGCGCTGATCTCTCCGGCGGGGGCCCAGCAATACTACGGGTATCACTATCCCGAAGCGCTGACGCCGACGCCCGATATCGAGAAGGTCGGCCAGCGCTACATCCTCATGGTGCTCGACCAGCCCGACCGTGACATCACCCAGTCCAGTACCAAGGTCAACGTGCTGGTCGACACCCGGACCGGCAAGACCTGGATCCTGCAGTGGTCGCGGAAACCCAGCAGCAACGAGATGGGCTACGTCTGGTCAGAGATCCCATTCGCCACGGCGCCGGGAGAGTAAGCGTAGTCATTCACCTTTACGGCGCCTGCCGCTCCGAGACCATGTCAAACCGGCCCAAGCCTCTGACGATACGCGCCTAATTGTCGTATGAGATGGCCGCGGCGACTCTTCGTTTCGTCGGGGTCCTGTCGGGGTTCGAGCCGTGCTCGCCGTCGTGAGGACGATGGCAGATTGTAGCTCATTTCTCGTTCCAGCGCCAGCATCGGCACCTGAATTCCGACTTGGCACGCGCGCTACCGCGTCGACCAGACCTTCTCCAAGATCTCGCAATGCCGCACCGTCTTGTCGTAGCTGGTGAGCGCGGCAGCAGCTTCTGAATCGACGACCGCGGTGTCGATGTCGACGCCCGCGAATTTGCGGATCGAGTCCAGCGAGACCCAGCGCGTGAGGACTGTGTACTCGACTTCCCCGCCCTCTTCGCGTCGCATCAGCATGGCGCCGAGGAAACCGGGGGTCGCATCGAGATGCGGCAGCACCTTGTCGCGAAAGTGCCGCGGATAGGCATCGGCGTTGGCCTTGGTGGCGCGCGCCGTCCAGATTCGTGCAATTGCCATCAGGGTTTCCGAAAGAGGAATTCGCGGCCGACTTTGACCCGCTTCACGCCATCATACTCAATGATGTCGGCAGTGGCGTAGGTTTCAGTCCAGCGTTGCGGGAGATAGGAACCGGTGCCGACCACGTCGATCGGTGCCAAGGCTTCCGCCATCACCTTGCACTTGGCGGGATCGAAGCCCGAGGAGGCGACGATCTTCACCCGCTGGAAGCCCTCGCGATTGAGGGCGTCGCGGACGTGCCAGATGGCGGCCGCGGAGACCCCCGCGCCGACCAGGGCGCGGAGCTCGGGCTCGCTGCGATAGCCGCGGATGACGCGCGGCACGTGGCGCTCCAGGATTGCGTAGGAGACACTGGGATCGAGGCCTTCGACGAAGCGGCTGCCCGGCGTGTCCAGCCGGATCGAGAGCTTGCCCTCGGCGGCGAGGCCAGGGAAGCGGCGCGCCACAGTCAGCGAGTCCGTGACCTCGCGACCGAAATAGTCGACCAGCACGGTCATCGGCTGGTCGGGGAAGGTCTCATGGAACATCTCGGCGGCGCGCAAGGTCGAGCCGGCATAGCCGATCAGCGCATGGGGCATGGTGCCCATGGCGTGCTCCTGCGCGAAATAGTGCGCGGTCGCCTCGGTCGCGTTGCCGACGAAGCCCTTGGCGCCGACCTTGCGCTTGGCGCGCGCCGAGCCGACCGAGCAGGCATAGGCCATCAGCTCGGCCATCTCCAATCCGGCGCAATGCCGTGCATCCATTGCGAGGAAGGAGACGTTCGGCAGATCGGCGCACATGGTGAAGGCGTTGAAGGCGGCGACGCAGGCCGGCCCCAGCTTCATCAGCAGGATGGTCTCGAGATCGGTCAGGTGCACCAGCGAGCCGGTGATGTACATGATCGGCTCGCCGGCACCGACCCACTTGCCCTCGGCATAGACGAGATCGACCTTGAACTCGGTCCGGCGCTGCCTGGCGATCGCGGCCAGCCAGTCGAGCGCCAGGCGCGGTGCCGAGACCACGGGACGGCGCATGAAGACGGCATAGGTGACGGTGGAATCGCCGAACTTGGCGACCGTCGCCTTGGTCTTCAGGAAATACTGGTCGGTCCAGTCCGCGATGACGGGATCCGACGGGCCCGCGGCCGGGCCTCCCGAAGGTGATCCGTCAGGAGGCTGCGGCGATCCGCTGTCCATGGCCGATCCGCTCCGCTTTCAGCTGCTCCGCGACCAGGAACGCCAGCTCCAGCGCCTGGGTGGCGTTGAGCCTCGGGTCGCAATGGGTGTGATAGCGATCGGCGAGGCTCTCCTCGGTGACGGCCTTGGCGCCGCCGATGCACTCGGTGACATCCTGGCCGGTCATCTCGAAATGCACGCCGCCGGCATAGGAGCCCTCGGCGCGGTGCACGGCGAAGAAGCTCTTCACCTCGGAGAGGATGCGATCGAACGGCCGCGTCTTGTAGCCGGTCGAAGACTTGATCGTGTTGCCGTGCATCGGATCGCAGGACCACACCACCTTCGCCCCCGCGCGCTGCACGGCGCGAATGAGCGGCGGCAGCTTGGCCTCGACCTTCTCATGGCCCATACGGGCGATCAGCGTCAGGCGGCCAGGGATGTTCTGCGGGTTCAAGGTCTCGATCAGGCGCAGGAGATCATCCGGATCCGAGGTGGGGCCGCATTTGAGGCCGAGCGGGTTCTGGATGCCGCGCATGTATTCGACATGGGCGCCGTCCAGCTGCCGCGTGCGGTCGCCGATCCAGAGCATATGCGCCGAGCAGCCATACCATTTGCCGGTGAGGCTATCGATCCGGGTCAGCGCCTGCTCGTAGTGCAGCAGCAGCGCCTCGTGGCTGGTGAAGAACTCGGTCTCGCGGATCTGCGGCGCGGTCGCCGAGGTCATGCCGCAGGCCGCCATGAACTCGAGCGTCTCGGTCAGCCGGTCCGCCATCTCCTTGTAGCGATGGCCGAGCGGGCTGTCGGCGACGAAGTCGAGATTCCAGCGATGCACCTTGTGGAGATCGGCGAAACCGCCCTGGGCGAAGGCGCGCAGCAGGTTCAAGGTCGCGGCCGACTGGTTGTAGCTTTGCACCAGCCGCTCGGGATCGGGCGTACGCGCGTCTCTGGTGAACTCGATGCCGTTGATGATGTCGCCGCGATAGCTCGGCAGCTCCACGCCGTCGATCACCTCGGTCGGCGCCGAGCGCGGCTTGGCGAACTGGCCCGCCATGCGCCCGACCTTCACCACCGGAAGCGCGGCGCCGAAGGTGAGCACGACGGCCATCTGCAACAGCACGCGGAACGTGTCGCGGATGTTGTTGGCGGAGAACTCGGCGAAGCTCTCGGCGCAGTCTCCGCCCTGCAGCAGGAAGGCCTTGCCCTCCGCCACCTGGCCCAGCGTTTCCGTCAGTCGCCGCGCTTCGCCGGCAAAGACCAGGGGCGGATAGCCCCGAAGACGCTGCTCGACATTCTCCAGCTTCGCCCGATCCGGGTAGTCCGGCATCTGGCTCACAGGCTTGGTCCGCCAATTCTCCGGCGCCCACTTCGCCGCCATCTTCAACCCCGCCTATCAGAACCTCTCCCGGCGCCGATCGCCGAGGGCTCGGGTATACGACGGTTGCCCCCGGCGACGCAAATGGGGCCGCTGCCGGGGTGCCATGCTCAGATCAACGGCAGCAAGAAAAAAGACCCGCGTTTTCAGATTGTTACGGGCGGACGATGGTGGCGATCGACGCTTTCATCGCTGATGGCAGGCGGTGATGCCGGCGGCCAAGCGCTCCTCCTGGCCGGTCGAGAACATCAGGTTCCGGCCGCCCTGCTTCGCGGCATAGAGCCGGAGATCGGCCAGGGTCAGTAGGTCCTCGGATTTGACGCGCTCGGTGCTGGCGGCAAGGCCGATGCTCGCCGTGACCTTCAATCCCTGGGCGACGCCGTCCCAATGCCAGGTCGCGATCGACTCCCGGAGGCGGTTGCAGACGTCGTGCCCGCCGCCGGCCGAGGCGCCTTTCAGCAGCAACGCGAACTCCTCGCCCCCGAAGCGCACGGCGAGATCCTCGCCGCGCACCGCCGAGAGGATGAGGGCGCCGACCTCGCGCAGCACCTGATCGCCGGTCACGTGCGAGAATCCGTCGTTGATCTCCTTGAAATGGTCGAGATCGACCATGGCAATGACATAGGCCGCGCCGGAGGCCTCGACCTCGCGCAGAACCTCCTCGAAGCGGCGGCGGTTGAAGAGACCGGTCAGCGGATCCTTGTAGGCGGCTTCAGCGAGATGCTCGGACTTCTGCTTCAGCGCCTCGTAGGATTCCGCCATCTCCCGCGCGCGCCGGCTCTCGCTGTCCGCGAGCGAACGAAGCTTGTCGGTCTCGTAGCGGATCTCCGCGAAGCGGGCACGGCGCTGCGCATTCTCCGCGCTCAGTTTCACATAGGCGCGGTGATAGCGACGATAGGCCTCCAGCGCCGCTTTGAAGTCGCCCTTGCGTTCGAGGGCCGCGGCGAGATGTTCCGCGGCATGGACCACGGTATCGACATTGCCGGTCTCTTCCGCGATCTCCATCGAGCGGCACAAATGGCCGATCGCCTCGTCCAGCTCGCCGAGATGGATCAGCGTCTCGCCGAGCGTGTAGAGATAGTGCTCCTGACCGCGCAGATAGTCGCCGCCGACCACGGAGGCGTAAGCGTCGAGATGGCGCTTGGACGCGGCGAAGTCTCCGGTCGCACTGGCATATTCCGCGAGGTTGCCGAGGCAAAGCCGGAGCGACCAGGGATCGCCGACCGTTTCTGCCAGATGGCGCGCTTCCTCGGTCACCGCGGTCGCCGCGCGGACGGCAGAGTCGAACATGGAGGGATCGCCGCGGTCGCGCGCCGCGTAGGCGGTCTCGGCCCAGGCGCCGCCGAGATTGATCAGCCACCAGGAGAGCACGACCGGATCGCCGATCCGGCGCGCCATTGCGACCGCACGGTCGCAGAACTCGACCGCCCGGTCCGGCTGGCGGGTGATCCAGAAGATGATGCCGACCACGTTGGTGGCAAGGCAGAGCGCCACCGGATCGCCGCCCTTCTCGGCAAGACCGAGCGCGCGGATCGCCTCCTCTACCGCATCCTCGGTGCAACCGAGCTCGCTCAAGAGCCAGCCGTGCAGCGCGCGGGCCTTGGCTTCCCAGACGAGTTCGCAGAGGCCGGCGGCGATCTGCGCCGCCTTGCGGGCGTGCTGTAACCCCTGCTCGGCCCGGCCGATCTGGAAGCAGTACCAGGCGATGTCGATCGAGGCGAAAGCCTCCAGGCGAATGTCGCGTGCGGCACAGGCGCGCTCCCAGACGCCGAGCGCCGCGGACAGAGCCTCGTCCGAGCGGCCGGTGCAGCCCAGCCGCCACGCCTCCTTCAGGGCTTTATGATCCGCGTTGCGCTGTGCTGCGGCGCTTGCGCTCATCCAACCGGCTCCCGCGCGCCGGCCGGCCGGGCGCCCCTTGGGCCCGTCTCGCCGGCGCAAATTCACCGGCGAAGATAACCCTGAAACAATGGATATTATCCTAACACCGCGCGCGAGATTTTATCTCGCCAGATGAGCTACTTAGCTGTCTGCCGGCTACCCTGCCGCCTGCATCGCGCGTTCCGGCACGGGTTCCGGCTCCGGTGTGCGCATGGTGACGAACTCCTCCGCCGCCGTCGGATGCAGCGCGACGGTCTGGTCGAATTGCTGCTTGGTGGCGCCCATCTTGATGGCGACGGCCAGGGACTGGATGATCTCGGGCGCGTCGACGCCGACCATATGGGCGCCGAGCACGACCTGGCTCTCGCGGTCCACCACCAGCTTCATCAGCGTACGCTCGGTCGATCCGGAAAGCGTCGCCTTCAAGGGCTTGAAGTTCGCCTTGTAGATGTCGAGCGCGCGGCCATCCGCGCGCGCCTGTCCTTCCGTCATGCCTACGGTCGCGACGGGCGGTTGCGAGAAGACGGCGTGGGGCACGTTGTTGTGGCCCATGGCCCAGGGCTTGCCGCCGAACAGCGTATCGGCGACGGCCATGCCCTCCCTGATCGCGACCGGCGTCAGGTTGAAGCGATCAGTGCAGTCGCCGATGGCGTAGACATGGTCCAGCGAGGTCTTCGAATAGCCGTCGACCTCGACCGCACCCTTTTGATTGAGCGCGACGCCGGCGGCTTCGAAGCCCATGTCGCGCGTGTTCGGGTTGCGGCCGGTCGCATAGAGGACCTGATCGACCTCGATACTGCCGCCATCCTTCAACTTCACCCGGAGCGCATGATCCGTCTTCTCGATCGCGACGACGTCGGTCTTCAGGCGCAGATCGATGCCCTTCTTCTTCAGCTCCTCGCCGACGAAGCTGCGGACATCGTCGTCGAAGCCGCGCAGCACCGGCGCGCCCCGATAGAGCAGATGCACCGCTGCGCCGAGCCCGTTGAAGATGCCGGCGAACTCCAGCGCGATATAGCCGCCGCCGATGACGGCGACCCGCTTCGGCAGGCGCTCCAGATGGAAGGCCTCGTTCGAGGTGATGGAATGCTCGATGCCGACGATCTGCGGCCGCTCGGGCCTGGCGCCGGTCGCGATCAGCACGTGCTTCGCCGTCACGCTGTGACCATCGAGCTCGATGGTGTGCGGATCGG
>DATKMF010000089.1:0-32289 GCA_035542015.1 Candidatus Cybelea sp. | reverse complement strand
CCTCGCAGGCGCGCACCGGCTGCACCGGAACCGGCGCCGCGCTGCCGGAACCGGAGGACGACGTCACACCGACCTCCGGCTTCCTGCGCTGGGTCGACCGGTTGCTCTCGCGCTGACATGCACCCCGCCTATTCCGTCATCTTCTTCACCACGTCCTCCGGCGGCGGCTATGGCCTGCTGGCGCTGCTCGGACTGTTCGGCGCGGCGGGGCTGCTGCCGGCATCGCCGGTGTTCGGCCTGATCGCCTTCGGCCTCGCTTTCGTGGCGATCACCGCCGGCCTCGTTGCCTCCACCTTCCATCTCGGCCATCCGGAACGCGCTTGGCGCGCCTTCAGCCAATGGCGCAGCTCCTGGCTCTCGCGCGAGGGCGTGCTTTCGGTGGCGACCTTCATCCCCGCCGGTGCGCTCGCCATCTGCTGGATCTTCTTCGCCGCGATCCCGCTCGCGCTCGCCCTGCTGACGGCGTTGTTCGCGCTCGCAACCGTCGTCGCCACGTCGATGATCTATGCCAGCCTGAAGCCGATCCAGCGCTGGGCCAATCCGCTGGTGACGCCGAACTACTTGCTGCTCGGGCTTGCCACCGGCGCCGCCTGGCTCGCCCTGCTCGGCGCGCTCCTGCTGCCGATGCGCGACGCGACGCTGATCGTGCTCGACTGGACCGCGGTGATCGCGCTCGGTCTGGCTGCGCTCGGCAAGGCGCTCTACTGGCACTGGATCGACGCAAGCCGCAGCGTCGCCACGCCGGAGAGTGCGACGGGATTGGGCGCGATCGGCAAGGTGCGCCTGTTCGCGGCGCCGCATACCGAGGAGAACTATCTCCTGAAGGAGATGGGCTATCGCGTCGCCCGCAAGCATGCGGTGAGGCTGAGGCTGATCGCGCTCGGCTTCGGCTTCACCGGTCCCGCGATCTGCGCCTTCCTGGCGATCCTGGCGCCCGGCTGGCCCGCTTCGTTCCTGCTGGTGCTCGCGACGTTCGGCAACGCGCTCGGCACCCTGACCGAGCGCTGGCTGTTCTTCGCCGAGGCGCGCCACACGGTGACGCTGTACTACGGATCAGAAGCCGCGTAGCGGCATCTCCGCGGATCGCTGGAGCCAGTTGTCGGCGCGATAGCGCGCGCGGCCATCGATCACATGCAGCGTATAGGCATGGCGCGAGCGTTGCGAGCGGTTGGGCCCGCTCCAATGCGGCAGCAGCCCATGCAGCACCACCAGCGAGCCCTGCTTCGCACTGAGCGCCACCTTAGGGCCGGTGGGGTAAGGCGAAGAGTCGAGCGTCTCGGTGACCAGCGCGCCCTCCTTGCGATGGAAGCGAGACCGCAACGGCCCCTGGTGCCCGCCGCGGATGGCCATCATGCCACCGTTCTCGACCGTCGCATCCTCCAGCGCGAACCAGAAGCCGATCACGCTCAAAGGCTCCGTGGTGAGGAAGGTCGAATCCTGGTGCCACGTGACCTCGCCGCCGATCCGCGGCTGCTTGAAGATGAACATCGACTGCAGCAGCAGCGGCTGTTGGAACAATCCCTTCGCCAAAGCCGCGAGATGCCGGTGGCGCGAGAAGGCGTCGAACACGGGATCGAGGTCATGCATGGCATGGCCGATCTTGTTGATCGACAGCGCCTTCGCCTGCTTCAGCCTGCCCGCGGCATCGAACGCCTCCTCCTCGAAGAAGAAGCGGATCTTGTCGCCGGATTCCTGGAAATAGGCGTCGCGGGCATGCGCGGCCGAGGTGGTGGAGAAGACGGTGGCATGCGCCTCGGCGTCGAAACCCTCGACCAGCGCCAGCGCACGGTCGCGCAGGCCGTCGCAGAGCTCCGGCGGCATGAAGTCTTCGACCAGCAGATAGCCGTCCTCGGCGAAGGCCGCCGCCATCTCCGGCGTGAGGCCGGCATCGCTGCGCTGAAAGCGGCGAGGCTCCAGCACGCCCTCGGGAAGAACCGCGTTCATAGATCGCAGGCCGTGCCGTGCTTCAACGGGGCAAGGCCGAGATGCGCGGCCAAGGTCTGGCCCATGTCGGCGAAGCTGGTGCGCACGCCGACGGAATGCGGCGCGAGACCGGGGCCGAAGAACAGCACCGGCACATGCTCGCGCGTATGGTCGGTACCCTTGAAGGTGGGATCGCAGCCGTGGTCGGCGCTGATGAGCACGAGATCGCCGGGTTTGAGCTTCGCCTCGAGCTCGGGCATCCGGCGGTCGAAATCCTCGAGCGCCGCGGCATAGCCTTCGACATTGCGGCGATGGCCGAAGAGGGTGTCGAAGTCGACGAAGTTGGCGAACACGATGCCGCCGTCCGCCGCCTGATCCATCGCCTCGAGCGTACGGTCGAACAGGCCCATATTGTTCTCGGCCTTCAGCACCTTCGGCACGCCGCGGTGGGCGAAGATGTCGCCGATCTTGCCGATGCCGATGACGCCGCGTCCTCCAGCCGTCGCCTTGTCGAGCAGCGTCTCCTCGGGCGGCGGCGTGGTGAGATCGCGGCGATGCGCCGTGCGCTTGAAGTCACCCGGCCGCTCGCCGACGAAAGGCCGCGCGATCACCCGCGCGATCTGCAGCGGCTCGGAGAGGCGCTTCGCGATCGCGCAGATCTCATAGAGCCGCTCGAGGCCGAAATGCGACTCATGGGCCGCGATCTGGAACACCGAATCCGCCGAGGTGTAGCAGATCGGCTTAGCCGTGCGGATATGCTCCTCGCCCAGCCGGTCGATGATCTCGGTGCCGGAGGCGTGGCAATTGCCGAGGATGCCGGGCACGCCGGTCTCGGCGATGAAGCGCGCGATGAACTCCTCGGGGAAGGTGGGGACGGTCTGCGGGAAGTAGCCCCAGTCGAACGGCACCGGGCAGCCGGCGATCTCCCAATGGCCGCTCGGCGTGTCCTTGCCGCGCGAGACTTCGCGCGCAACGCCATAGACACCGGTCACGTGCTCGGCGCCGAGGCCCGGCGTCGCATGGCCTTTCACCAGCTGGGCCGCGAGGCCGAGGCCGAGCCGCGCCAGGTTCGGCAACTTCAAGGGCTTGCCGGCGGCATAGCGCGCCTCGGCGATATGGCCGAGCGTGTCGGAACCCTCGTCGCCGAACCGGACCGCATCCGGCGTCGCACCAAGGCCGAAGGAATCCATGATCAGGATGATCGCGCGCTTCGCCATGGGTCGAGTTTAGGCCTTGGGTCGGTCGGGTCGCAATGCCTCGACGACCACCGATCCGGCGGTCGCCGGCGCATCCCCAACGACAAGAGCGGTGCGCAGTTCCCCGCAAGCCGCTTCGGCCGCCGCTTCGGTTGCGGCATGAACCAGGGCCAACGGCCGGTCGCGATCCGCGCGCTCACCGATCCCGAGCACATCGGTGAAACCTACGCGATGGTCGATCGCGTCGGCCGCGCGCGCCCGTCCGCCGCCGAGCGCCACGACCGCGACGCCGACGGCACGCGCATCCATCGTGGTGACGGTGCCGCTGCGCGCGGCGAAGCACGGCTTCACCACCGGCGCGGCCTTGAGATAGGTCGTGGGATGGTCCATCAGATCGCGCGGTCCGCCGAGCGCCGCCACCATGCGGGCGAAGATCTGGGCGGGCTCGCCGTTGCCCAAAGCTCTTTCCGCCTTCGCTCGGCCGGCGGCAGGATCGACCGCGAGGCCGCTGAGCGCCAGCAGCTCGCCGGCCAGCGCGATCGTCACCGCATGCAGCCGCTTCTCGCGCTTCTTGCCGTTGAGATACTCGATCGCTTCCATGACCTCGACGGCGTTGCCGACCGTGCGGCCGAGCGCCTGGTTCATGTCGGTGATCAACGCCGCCGTCCTCAACCCGGCGCCGTTCGCCACATCGACGATGCTGCCGGCGAGTTCGCGGGCGCCGGCGAGCTCCGCCATGAAGGCGCCGGAGCCCGTCTTCACATCCATCACCAGCGCATCCAATCCGGCGGCGAGCTTCTTCGAGAGAATCGAGGCGGTGATGAGGGGAATCGATTCGACGGTCGCGGTCACGTCGCGGATCGCATAGAGCCGCCGGTCGGCGGGGGCGAGATCGTCGGTCTGGCCGATGACGGCGCAGCCGACCTCGCGCACCACGCGCCGGAAGGTCGCGAGATCGGGCTGGCTCTTATAGCCCGGAATGGCATCGAGCTTGTCCAAGGTGCCGCCGGTATGGCCGAGACCGCGGCCGGAGATCATCGGGTTGAAGCCGCCGCAGGCGGCGAGGATCGGCGCCAGCATCAGCGAGACCTTGTCGCCGATGCCGCCGGTCGAATGTTTGTCGATCACCGGCCCCGGCAGGTCGAGCCCGCGCCAGTCGAGCACGGTGCCGGACTGCATCATGGCGCGGGTGAGGGCGATCCGTTCCGGCATCGCCATGCCGCGGAAGAAGACTGCCATGGCGAAGGCCGCCGCCTGGCCCTCGGTGACGGCACCCGAGGTCAACCCGCCGACGATGAAACGGATTTCCGGCTCGTCGAGCGTGCCGCCGTCGCGCTTCTTGCGGATGATTTCCTGGGGGAGCATGGGCTAGACCTAAAGGGTCGATCCCTTTGGGTCAAATGCAATGGAAGATGGCGGCGGCCACGACCTTGTCATCGGTGGCAGCGGCATGCTGGTCGGCCTGGTGGAGAGCCTGGCGCGGCGCGGGCGGCAAGTTTCGGTGGTCGCCCGCGGCATGGACCGGTTGCGGCGCCTGGCGGCACGGCACCCCAACATCCACCCGCTGCCGCTCGACTATCGCGATGGGGCCGCGCTGGAGGCGGGTCTCGCCGGCGCCATATCCGCGCGCGGCCCGATCCGGCGCTGCGTCGCCTGGATGCATGATGACGACCGGGACCGGGCGCTGAAGATCGCCCGCATGGTCCAGGACATCTATTGCCAGGTGCTGGGCAGCGCCTCTGCGGATCCCGCGAAGCCGGAGGAGCTGATGCATTGGCGCCAACTCTTTGCGCCGCTGCGCGCGCCGGTTTTGCGCCTCGCGGTTCTCGGCTTTGTCCTGGACGGCGACCACGCGCGCTGGCTGAGCAATGCCGAAATCAGCGCCGGCGTCGGCCGGGCGCTCATGAGCGCCGAACCGGTCACGATCGTCGGGACCGTCACGCCCTGGTCGGCGCGTCCCTGACCTATTGCGCCATGGGATAGCGATAAGCGGCGAGGTGGGTGTATTGCTTGGCGTCGCTCACCAGCTTGATCTTGTAGCTGCGCGGCTGCTGCTTCGCCGAGACCGAGGTGATGGTGAGCTCGTCGCTGTAGCCCGCCTCGCGCGGGGAGATCAGGATCACCGGTTTGGCGAAATCGCCGGCGCCGTAGGTGGTGGGCGTGATCGACCAGTGATTGTCGTCCGCTTGGGCGGCCTGCAGGGTCTCGCCGGTCTCGAGGGCGATCGCACAATACTGCTTGGGCGCGCAGACCAGGGTCGGCTCATCCTTCGCGCCGTAGTCGAACACGGTCTGCACCGGAAGCTCCTCCGGGTTCCATTGCGTCCCGCTCTCGGTGGCTCCGTTCTGCTGGGCGAAGGCGGGACTGCCGCCGATGACAGCGCTGCTCGCAATGGCAAGCGCGACGGCGGAGAACGCATGCAAAGTGCTGACTTTCATCACGGCACCTCCCTGCATGACCCGCTGAGAGGATAGACCAGTCCCGGCCGCCCGGAAACCCTGTGCGACGCCAACCCGGGAGCTACTGTCCCGGCGGATAGCGGAACACGGCGAGCTGGGTCCATTGCGCGGCGTCGCTCACCAGCTTCACCTTGTAGCTGCGCTGCTTGTGCTGGGCGGTCATGGTGTCGATGGTGAGCTCGTCGCTGACCCCGGCCGCGAAGGGTGTCACCAGGATCACCGGCTTGGCGAGATTCCCGGCGCCGTAGGTGGTCGGCGTCACCGACCAATGGTCCTCGTTGGCGTCGGCGGTGAGCACGGTCTCGCCGGTCTGGAGGGCGAGGCCGCAATACTTGCCGGGCGCGCAGGTGAGGACGGGCTCGGCCGCGGCGCCGAAATCGAAGGCGGCCTGCGCCGGCACCTGCTCGGGATTCCAGGGGGTCGAAGTCTCGACCGGCTGAGGCCCATTCTGCTGCGCCGGCGCGACCGCGCTGCCGAGTGCGGCAGCCAGGAAGATGACGGGCAGGGCAAGCGGATACGCACGGACCGACATGAAGAGGAACCTCTCTCAAGACTGGGCGGCGGCGAGCATAGTACAGGCGAAGCGCCGCGAAAATGGCTGCATTCCGACAAGATCCCGGGCTTTCGGCCGCGAAATCGGTCGCCGGTCTTAAACCTTTCGCTAGGAATCTTCGCTTAGATAGTCCCTTGGCTGGGAGGCATCCGGGCGGGAAGCGCCGGCGCGATGGACGGAATGATACAAGATATCGATAGAACCACGGCGGCGGAGCGCATCCGCGAGCTGGAGCGCGAGGTGGCGCGGCTGCGGGCCACCGCCTCCACCGTCGGCCAGCTCGACGCCATCCTCGACAGCTCGCCCCAGGCGATCCTGATCCATCGCGGCGCCAGCCCGCTCTACGTCAACAAGGCGCTGGTGCGCCTGTTCGGCTTCTCCAGCCGCGAAGAGGCGATGGCGCAGTCCAACAGCATCGATCTCGCCCATCCGGAGGATCGCGCCTTCGTCTCGGACCAGGTGTCGGCGCGGATCGCCGGAACCGACTTCATGCCGCATTACGAGGCGCGGGTCCGCAACATCGACGGCGCGACCGTCTGGGTCGATTGCTACGCCTCGCGCATCCTCTGGGAGGGCGAGCCGGCGAGCCTGGTCACCATGACCGACATCACGGTCCGCAAGCGCATCGAGGAGGCGCAGCGCCGCACCGAGAAGCTGCTCTCCACGGTGTTCGAAGCGAGCCCGGACCCGATCAGTCTCACCACCATGGCGGAGGGCCGCTATGTCGATGTCAACGATGCCTTCCTGCGGGCGCTCGGCTGGCAGCGTTCCCAGGTGATCGGCCGGACCTCGGAGGAAATCGGCTTCTGGCGCGATCCCGCCTTCCGCACCCAGATGCTGGAGGCGTTGCGCCGCGACGGTTTTGTGCGCGGCCTGCCGAGCCAGGTTCGCGCGCCCAATGGCGAAGTGCGCGACTACATCTATTCGGTCGATGTGATCCAGTTCGGCGAGGAGAAGCTTCTGCTCGGCATCGGCCGCGACGTGACCGACTTCAAGCGCAACGCCGATGTCCTGCGGCGCAGCGTTCAGGCGGCGGAGCTTGCGAGCCGCGCCAAGAGCGAGTTCCTCGCCAATATGAGCCACGAGCTCCGCACGCCCTTGAATGCCATCCTCGGCTTTTCCGAGGTGATCGGCGGCGAAATGTTCGGGCCGGCGGGCCATCCCGGCTATGTCGGCTATGCCAAGGACATCTATGCGAGCGGCCGGCTGCTGCTGCGGATCATCGACGATCTGCTGGATCTCTCGCGCCTCGAGCGCGGCAAGCTGGAGATCCGGCCCGGCGAGATCGAGGCCGGCGCCTTGATCGAGGCTTGCCTGCGTCTCGTCGAAGGCAAGGCCGCAGAGGCGAACGTCTCGCTCGTGGTCGATCTGCCGGCGATGCCGCTCAAGCTGGAGGCCGACGAGCCGCGGCTGAAGCAGGTGCTGCTGAACCTGTTGACCAATGCTTTGAAGTTCACGCCGGCGGGTGGCCGGGTGACCATCGGCGCCTGCATCCCCGCCAGCTTCCGTGCTGGCACCGACGAAATCTCCTTCTTCGTGATCGACAGCGGCATCGGCATGAGCGCCGAGGAGGTCGAGACGGCGCTACAGCCATTCGGCCAGGTCGCCAACGCGATGACCCGTGGCGAGCAGGGCACCGGCCTCGGGCTCCCGCTGGCCAAGAGCCTGGTCGAGCTGCATGGTGGCCAGTTCTCGATCGAGAGCCGCCCGCAGCAGGGCACGCGGGTCACCGTGACGTTGCCGGCCCGGCAACGGCCTGCAATCGGCGAAGCCTGAGCCTCAGCCGCCGTATTCCGAGATGTAGGTCTGCAACAGCTCGAACAGCTTGTCGGCGGCGGCGCGCGCCTTGACCATGGTGTGCTCGTGGCTGAGCTTCTCGTCGCCGAGGCCGGCGCCGAGGTTGGTGACGATGCTGAAGCCGGCGACCTTGAGCCCGGCATAGCGCGCCAGGATCACGTCGGGCACGGTGGACATGCCGGCGATGTCGCCGCCGAGCACGCGCGCCGCGCGCACCTCCGCCGGGGTCTCGAATTGCGGGCCGCTGAACCAGACATAGACGCCTTGCTTGAGGTCGAGGCCGATGCGCCTTGCCACGGAAGCGAACTCGATCCGCATCACGGGATCGTAGGCGTCGACCATGTCGATGAAGCGCTTGCTGCCGGCCTCCCCGAACAGCGGCGAGCGCTGGGTGAGGCTGATATGGTCGGTGATCATGGCGACCGAGCCCGCCGGGATGTCGGGCGTCAGGCTGCCGCCGGCATTGGTGACGATGACGGCACCGCAGCCGAGCGCCGCCAGGGTGTCGATCGGACCCTTCATCGCCGCCGGGTCGCCATGCTCGTAATAATGCGCCCGACCCTGCAGCGCCGCGACCGGGGTGCGGCCGATCCAGCCCAGAATCAACTTCCCTGCATGGCCGACCACGCCGCTGCGCGGAAAGCCCGGCAGGTCGGAATAGGAGACCACCATCGAGCGGTCGATCATGTCGGCGAACGGCCCGAGGCCGGAGCCGAGAATGAGGCCGATCTGGGCGCGGAAGCCGCGCGCCTGTTGCGGAATGCCTTCGAGGAGCTGCTCGATCATGAGGGGAGTTGTGGCCCGGCGGCGGTTGCGGTTCAAGCTTAATCCGGCTGGGTCAAGCCTTCTTGAGGTTGCGCTGGTCGAAGGCTTCCGGCAGCAGTTCGGCGATGGTGAAGGTCCTGCGCACGCCTTGGGGGCCGCAGATATGGACCAGCGTATCGGGCGAAGCGAACTCGGCGATGCGCTGGCGGCAACCGCCGCAGGGCGTCACCAGCTTCGATCCGGTGCCGATGACGGCGATCTCGCGGATTTTCCGGCCGCGCGCGCTGGTGGCGCCGGCGACCATGGCCGAGATCGCCGAGGTCTCGGCGCAGACGCCGTTGGGATAGGCGGCGTTCTCCACATTGCCGCCGCTGTAGAGCGCTCCGTCGCCGGCGAGGATCGCGGCACCGACCTTGAACTTGGAATAGGGCGCATAGGCGCGGGCGCGGGCGCGCTTGACCGCGGCGAGCAGACGGCCGTCTTTCGACGTTACCTTGGCCATCACCGTTCCTTCACATAAGGCCGGCCGATCGCCTTGGGCGGAATCGCCTTGCCGATGAATCCCGCGAGCAGGATCACGGTCAGCGCATAGGGAAGCGCCTGGATCAGCTGCACCGGGAGCTGGATCCCGCCGAAGACCGGCACGCCTTGCAGCCGGCTCGCTCCCGCGTCAAGGAAGCCGAACAGCAGGCAGGCGAGCATGGCGGGCGCCGGCCGCCATTTGCCGAAGATCATCGCCGCGAGCGCGATGTAGCCGCGCCCCGCGGTCATGTCGCGCAGGAAGCCTGCGTTCTGCGAGAGCGCCAGATAGGTGCCGGCAAGGCCGCACAGCATGCCGTTGATCATCACCGCGCGATAGCGGAGGAAGGTCACGGAGATGCCGGCGTTATCGACCACCGCGGGGTTCTCGCCGACCGCGCGGAGCCGCAGGCCGAAGCGGCTGCGATAGAGCAGCCAGGCGACCGCCGGCACCAGCAGGAAGGCGAGATAGGTGAGCAGGCTCTGGCCGCTGATGACGCGGACATAGAGCGGCCCCAAGAGCGGCAGATGGCCGATATTGTCGGCGGCGGGAAGCGTCAGCCCGAGGAAGCGCTGCCCGGCCTCGAGCTGCGGCGTCTCGCCGCCGCGCGCATACCAGGCATTGCCGAGCACGACCGTCAGTCCCGAGGCGATGATGTTGATGGCGATGCCGGAGACCACCTGGTCGCCGCGATGGGTGATGCAGGCAAAGCCGTGCACCAGCGACATCGCGACCGCGACGACGATCCCCGCGGCCAGGCCCTCCCAGGCGGAGCCGGTCTGCGCCGCGACCACGGCGGAGGCGAAGGCCGCGACCAGCATCTTGCCTTCGAGCCCGATGTCGATCACGCCGGAACGCTCGGAGACGAGGCCCGCCATGGCGCAGAAGACCAGCGGTGTCGAGACCCGGACGGTCGCGGCCAGGATCGAGATCGCCGTGAGGAACCAGTCTGGGATCTCAGCCATCGGTCTTCGCCTTGCTGTCGCGCGGCTTGCGCGGCTTGCGCGTTTTTTTGGCCGGATCATCCCCCGGCATCGGCATGGGCGTCTCCAGCAGGTTACCGATCGAGTCGTCGTCTTCCGGGGCAGCTGGAAATTCGGGCAGGGGAACCGCGTCGCGGCGCGCGCGGGACAGGAAGGGCAGCCTGGAGCTGCCGGGTTGCGGCGTGGTGCCTGCTGCGGGCGGCGCCGCGGCTGGCAACGGCTGCGGCGTGGGCGAAACCGCTGGCGCCGGTGGAGGCGGAGATGGCGGCGCTTCCGCCGCCTGGGGTTCCGGCGCGGCGACTGCAACAACGGGTCCGCGCCGCGACGCGTAGAGGCCCCAGAGCCGCTCGACCAGCGGCCGGTTCATATAGGCGAGCGCACCCGAGAACAGGATGACGAGGCCCTGGATCACCACGATCATGTCGCGGGTGATGGTCGGCATCTCGAAGGCGAGCTCGCTGCCACCCTGAAACAGCGCGCCAAACAGGATCGAGGCGAGCACGATGCCGAAGGGATGATTGCGGCCCATCAGCGCCACGGCGATCCCGGTGAAGCCGGCGCCGGCGACGAAGTCCAGCAGCAGTTGCCGGTGATAGCCCATGATCTCGTTCAGGCCGACGAAACCGGAGAGCGCGCCCGAGATCAGCATCGCGACGATGGTGATGCGGCTCGGGCTGATGCCGGCATATTGTGCGGCCTTGGGCGAGAGCCCGGTGGTGCGGATCTCGTAGCCGCCGCGGCTCTTCCAGAGATAGAGCCAGACGCCGACGCAGCAAATCATCGCCCAGGCGAAGGAGAGGTTGAACGGCGTGCTGGAGACGGTGATGCCGACGGTGGCCAGGATCTCGCTGAGCTGCGGGGCGCCGGCGCTCGCCTCGAAATTCCGGCTCACCACTTCCATGCTGCCGGGCACGCGGAAGACATAGACCAGCAGATAGTTCATCAAGGCGGCGGCGAGGAAGTTGAACATGATCGTCGTGATGACGATGTGGCTGCCGCGTTTCGCCTGCAGATAGGCGGGGATGAAGGCCCAGCCGGCGCCGAACACCGCGGCGGCGGCGATGCCGAGCGCCATCATCGGCCAGAGCGTCAGGCTATGGTCGAAGTTGAGCGCGACGATCCCGACGCCGAGCCCGCCGATATAGGCCTGGCCCTCGCCGCCGATGTTGAAGAGGCCGGCATGGAAGGCGACGGCGACGGCGAGCCCGGTGAAGATGAAGTCGGTCGCGTAATAGAGCGTGTAGCTGATGCCGTCGAGGCTGCCGAAGGCGCCGGACATCATGTAGGCGATCGCATCGAGCGGGCTCTGGCCGATGGCGAGCACGATCAGGCCGGCGACGATCAGCGCGAGGGCAAGGTTGACGATCGGCACGACGCCGATGTCGATCCAGCGCGGCAGCGGACCCGCGGGGGCGCTCATGACCGCGGCCGCATCCGCATGCCGGGGGGCAGCGCCCCTGGTGAACCGGGGGGTGAACCGGGGGGCCCGGATCGTGGCGGGGGCAGACGCGGCGGCTGCGGCCCTTTGGCCCGTTCGGACTCGTCGGCCTGCGCATTCGCCATCCAGAGGCCGAGCTGGCGCGCATCGGCGCGCTCGCCCGTGGTCTCGCCGACGATGCGGCCCTGGAACATGACGATGATCCGGTCGGAGAGCGCCAGGATCTCGTCGAGCTCGACCGAGACCAGCAGCACCGCCGAGCCGGCATCGCGCATGGCGACGATCTGCTTGTGGATGAACTCGATGGCGCCGATATCGACGCCGCGGGTCGGCTGCCCGACCAGCAGCACCTTCGGGTTGCGCGCCATCTCGCGCGCCAGAATGAGCTTCTGCTGATTGCCGCCGGAGAACTTGGAGCAGCCGAGCTTGGGATCCGGCGGCCGCACGTCGAAGGCGCTCATCATGCGCGCGCAGTCCCGCTCGGCCGCGGCGCCGTTGATCAGCGGCCCCAATCCGTAGGCGCGGTCGCGCTGATAGCCGAGGATGGCCGACTCCCAGGCGGGGAAGGCGCCGATCAGCCCCAGCCGGCTGCGATCCTCCGGCACATGCGCGACCCCGAGCCGCCGCATGTCGTCGGGACCGCAGCGGTGGCTCGCCTTGACTTCGCGGCCGAGCACGCGGATCAGGCCGGAGGTGGGTGCACGGATGCCGGACAGCACTTCCAGGAGCTCGCTCTGTCCGTTGCCGGAGACGCCGGCGACGCCGACGATCTCCCCGGCTCTGACCGAGAAATTGATGTCATCGAGCCGCTTCACGCCGAACTCGTCCACGAGGCCGAGATGCTCGACCGCGAGCGCCGCGGCACCCGGCTTGGATTGCGAACGGTCCGGGGCCATCCGCACCTTGCGCCCGACCATCAGCAGCGCCAGCTCCTCGCGATCCGTCTCGGCGGTCTTCCGCTCGGCCACCACCTGGCCCTGGCGCATCACCGTGACATGGTCGGTGATCGCCATGATCTCGCGCAGCTTGTGGGTGATCAGGATCACGGTGACGCCGCGCTGCTTCAAGGCGGCGAGGATGTGGAACAGCTGGTCGGTCTCCTGCGGCGTCAGGACGCCGGTCGGCTCGTCGAGGATCAGGATCTCGCAGCGCCGGTAGAGCGCCTTCAGGATCTCGACCCGCTGCTGCTCGCCGACCGGCAGGTCGCCGACGATCGCGTCCGGCGGCACCGCGAGGCCGTAGTCATGCGCCAGCCTTTCCAGCTCGGCGCGCGCCTTGCCGATGCTGCCGCCGAGCAGAAGCCCGCTCTCGGCGCCCAGCATCACGTTCTCGACCACGGTGAAGGTGTCGACCAGCATGAAATGCTGATGCACCATGCCGATCCCCGCGGTGATCGCGTCGCGCGGGTTGTTGATCTTGGTCGAGCGACCATCGATCCGGATCTCGCCCGCATCGGCTTCGTAGAAACCGTAGAGGATGCTCATCAGGGTGGACTTGCCGGCGCCGTTCTCGCCGACAATGCCGTGGATCGTGCCCTTCTCGATCCGCAGCGAAACGTCGCGATTGGCGTGGACCGCGCCGAAGCGCTTGTCGATGCCGATCAGCTCGACCGCGGGCGGTCGCGCGTCCCCGCCGGGCGGGGCGGTGGGGGCCGGAGCGTTCGGTGGCGGCGCGAGATCCAAACGGGCACCAGATGGCGTGGCTCTGAACGCATGCGGCCCGGAGCGCGGGCTCCGGGCCGCCGATCAGCATCGCATCAGTTCGGGCAGGCGTTGTCGGCCATGTAGTCGTGGACCTGGATCTTGCCGCTGATGATGTCGGACTTGGCCTCCTCCACCTTGGCCTTCATCGCATCGGTGATCAGCGACTTGTTGTTGTCGTCATAGGCCCAATCGACACCATTCTCCTTCAGGCCGAACACGCTGAGACCGGGTTTCCAGGTGCCGTCCTTGGCCGACTTCAAGGTGTTGTACACGGCGACATCGACGCGCTTCATCATCGAGGTGAGCATCGTGCCGGGGTGCAGATAGTTCTGGTTCGAATCGACGCCGATCGCCAGCTTGCCGTTGTCCTGGGCCGCCTGGTAGACGCCGATGCCGGTGCCGCCGGCCGCCGCGAACACGACGTCGGCGCCCTGGTCGAACTGGCCCTTGGCGAGCTCGCCGCCCTTGGTCGGGTCGTTCCAGGCGGCGCCCGTGGTGCCGGTCATGTTCTGAAACACGGTCGCGCCATTGTTGATGTATTTGACGCCCTGGGCGTAGCCGCACTCGAACTTCCGGATCAGCGGGATGTCCATGCCGCCGACGAACCCGACCTTGCCGCTCTTCGAGGCCATCGCCGCCAGAACGCCGACCAGGAACGAGCCCTCGTTCTCCTTGAAGACGATCGACTGCACGTTCGGCAGATCGACTACGTCATCGATGATCACGAAATGCGTCTTGGGGAATTTCGGCGCGACCTTGGAAATCGCGGTCTCCTGGGAGAAGCCGACGCCGATGATGGGATCGGCGCCCTTCTCCGCGAAACGGGTGAAAGCCTGCTCGCGCTGCGCGTCGGTCTGCACCTCGAACTCGGCATAGTTGGTGCCGGTGTCCTTCTTGAACTTGTCGATGCCGTTGTAGGCGGCCTCGTTGAACGACTTGTCGAACTTGCCGCCGGAATCATAGACGATCGCGGGATCCGCCAGGGCCACGCCCGCGGACAGCATCAGAGCGGACGCCGCGACCGCGGCGACGCGTGCAAAGGGTTTCATCCGAGCCTCCTTGTTGGGTCGGCGATCCAACCAACCGGAGGTTGGCGCCGACTCGTTTCGTTGGTCAAATCTTGGCCGGAACCGGGGCGGCGAATCAATCGCCTTTTGATGTGCTTCAAGCCTTTGGCGCGGTTCCGGAGAGGGCGTCCCGCCCGCCGTGGTTGTCGAGATAGTTAATCAACGCCGCCACCACGCGCCGGTCAAAGGCCTTGCCGACGCCCTTCAGCAGGGCCTCGATCGCCTGATCGATCGAGAGCGCTTGGCGGAAGGCGCGGTCGCTGATCATGCCGATGAAGGCGTTCGCAACTGCGATGATGCGGGCCGTGACGACGATCTCGTCGCCTTTCAGGGGCGGGTTGCCCGTTCCGTCGAAATTCGCCTGGGCCTGCTGCAAGGTCTCCACCACGGGTCCGTCGAACTCGATCCCTTTGATGAGATCGGCGCTGGTCATGATGCTGTTGCGGATCATGCCGCGCTCCTCGTCGGTCAGGCCTTCGGTCTTGGCCAGCACCGATTCCGGGATCAGGATCTTGCCGAGGTTCAAGAGGTTGCCGGCGATCTCCGCGGTCTCGATATCGACGTCGGCGAGGTTCATCTCCTTGGCGACCGCGCGGGCGACTTGCGCCACGCGGGCCGAATGCTGGGCGGCGAACGGATCGCGCTTGTCGACCACGTCGACCAGCGTCTTCACCAGCTGATTGAGGTTGCGGGCGCGGCGCTCGCGCTCGTTGACGAAGTCGGTGATGTCGTCCTCGACGGTGAGCACGCCGGAGGTGCCGCCCGCCGTGCCTTTGAGCGGAATGACCTCGGACTGCACCATGCGCTGCTTGCCGCCCATCTCGACCGGCCCGAACTCGGAGACCTGGCGGTTCTCCTCCATCGCCTGATGCGCGAGCCGAACCACGCGTTTGGCCGCCGCCGGGCCGAGCACGTTGGCGATCGGCTTGCTGAGCATCTCGCTCGCGGGGATGCCGGCATCCTTCGCTGCCTGGCGGTTGGCGAAGCGGTATCTGTCCTCCTTGTCGAGGATGTAGATGCTGGTCGGCTGGCTGTCGGTGACGAGCTGCAGCAGGTTCTTCTGCTCCTCGAAGCGCTGGGCCATCTGGCTGAACTGGAAGGCCGCCTGCGAGGCGCGGCGCGAGGAGCCGTAGTACCAGACCGCGGCGATCACCACGGCGATGAGCCCGACCACCAGCCAGAGCACGGCGGTCAGGGTGCGGAACCGGCCCTCGGCGGCACCGAGTGCCTCATCGTAGTTGACGGTATAGACCAGGGTCCACGGTTCCGAGGCGAGAGCCCGCGAGATCGCCAGGACCGGGGTCCCCTGATAATTCTTCTTGTCGGTCGAGAACTCGCCCTGGTTCTGCGCGCCGAAGCCGGTGTCGAGATCGGCGACGTCGATGCCGAGCTGCAGCTTCAGGGGCTCGACCGGCTGCTTGGGATCGGCGATCGGCGAGAGATAGGTGATCTTGCTGTCCTTCAGCTCGACCAGGACCGAGCGGCCGCTCTTGGTGGTCTCGCCCGGCTGGACCAGGCGCGGGTAGAGCTCGCCTGCCACCTCTTTCACGCCGATCACGCGGCCGACCTCCACGGTCTGGGCGCCTTCCGACTGCGCCGCCAGGATCGGGGCGACGAAGGTGAGCGACGGGACGCCGACCGAGTTCAGAGTGAGGTCGCTGACCGCCTTCTGCCCCTGCGGCAGCGCCGAGACGAAAGCCTTCAAATCGCCCTCATAGGCCGGCGAATTGGGCGAGGCGGCGAGCACGTTGCCCTTCTCGTCGATGATGATGAGGCCGCCCAAGGCCGGCTGGGTCTGGTTCACATCGGCATTGGTCGGGACTTTGACCGAGAATCTGGTTCGCTCTGCGGTCACCGTGAGAATGTTGCGCAGATACTCCTTCAGACCCTCGACCTGGTCGGCCTGGCTCTGGTCGCCGGCCAGTTGCGCGATCTGCTGGATATAGACCTGGACCGACTGGTTCTGCGCCACGCCGAACAGCTCGCCGAACTGCTGGTCGAACCAGTCGTTGATGTCGGCGGCGCGGCTATCGGCGACGATGCCCATGCGGATGCGCCATTCGGTCTTCGCTTGCTCGCGCTCCTGATCGACGAACAGGCTCACGAGATACATGCCGATCAAACCGATCAGGACCAGGACGGCGACCGGGAACCAGATCTTCCAGTCGAGCTTCGGGCGCGCCGACTCCTCGACGATCGTGAACCGCGCCTCGGGCGCGGGCTGAGTGTCGCTGGGCAAATCCCTCTCCCTGGGTGATCCGGGCGCGTCCCCTTGGGCGCATCGGTGGGGGCGTTTCGCCGTCTCGTTCCGCCCGCCGCCCCCGCGGCGGTCCGGTTAACCATACGTCGTGCCGTGCTCGACCCTAGCACAATCGCCGTCCGGTCAAAAGGCGACGCCCAGCCTCTCGACGCGCGCGGCGGCGCCGCATAACATGCCGGCGCCGGCCAAGGGATGTGCGGTGGGGATGCGCGACCGGCCGGTTCGAGATCGAGGCGAGACGTCAAGCCTGGGCGGACGGGGGAGTCATCGCATGTCCGGCGCGGCCGGCCATACGCCACCACTGCGCACGCGCGGCAGGTCTGCGTGGGTGCTCGCGGCCGCGCTCGCCGTCGCCGGCGCCGCACCCGCCGAGGCACGCTCCTATCCCAACATCTTCGGCTCCAAGGAGATCTCGTCCAGCAATTGGGGCGTCCACAACAACGTCGTCATGAATTGGGAGACAATGCTGCAGCGCTGGGCCAACGGCGCGCCGTGCGAGAGCAGCACCTGCACCGCCAAGCCCTGGCCGGCATTGGTCGCCCAAGTGAAGGCCGCGGGCGATCCGATGGCGATGATCAAGGAAGCCAACCGCCTGATCAACGATCCCGCCCAGCATCCCTACATCGAGGACATCAACAACTGGGGCAAGCCGGAATACTGGGCGACGGCGTTCCAGTTCCTGAAGAAGAGCGGCGATTGCGAGGATTTCTCCATCGCCAAGTACATGCTGCTCAAAGCCGCCGGCATGCCGGTCGAGGACATGCGCATCGTCGCGGTGCGGATCCGCAGCCTCGGCGGCATCGGCCACGCGATCCTCGTGGTCTACCAGGGCAACGGGGCCTATGTGCTGGACAACCGCGTCGCCCCGGTGATGCAGGAATCGCTCGTTCGAGGCGAGTTTCAGCCCGCGATCTCGGTCAACGAGCAGTTCTGGTGGGTGCACCTGCCGAGCAGGTGACAGAAGTCAGAAGTCAGACAACGAACGCCTCTGACTTCCGACTTCTGACTTCCGACTTCACCCTTTCGGCGCATACTTCGCCAGAATCCGCTGCAGCGTCCGCCGGTGCATGCGCAGGCGCCGCGCGGTCTCGGAGACGTTGCGGTCGCATTGCTCGTAGACCCGCTGGATGTGCTCCCAGCGCACGCGGTCGGCGGTCATCGGCTGCTCGGGCGGTGGCGGGAGCGCGTCCTTGCGGTCGAGCAGCGCCGCCTCGACCTGGTCGGCATCGGCCGGCTTCGGCAGATAGTCGACGGCGCCGGCCTTGATCGCCACCACCGCGGTCGCGATGTTGCCGTAGCCGGTCAGCATGACGATGCGGCAATCCTCGCGCGCCTTGCGGATCTCCGGCACGATGTCGAGCCCGCTGCCGTCGGTGAGCCGCAGATCGACCACGGCGTAGCGCGGCGCTTCCGTTCGCGCCGCCGCCACGGCCGCTTGGACGCTCTCGGCCTGGGTCACCTTGAAGCCGCGCTTCTCCAGCGCCTGCGAGAGGCGCTGGCGATAGGGCGCGTCGTCGTCGACGATCAGCAGTGTCTTCTCCGTCGGGTTGGCGGCCAGGTGGTCATTCATGCTCCGATACTCCCTCGAATGCGCTGCGGGGCCAGGTGATCTCCACCTCGGCGCCGCCGAAAGCGTTGTTGCGAAAGGCGACCGATCCCCCGGACCGCTCGATCAGCTGCTGGGCGATGAAGATGCCGAGGCCCATATGGTCGCCGGTGCGTTCCGCCGCCCGGTCCTCGCCGCCGCCGCCGCGGGAGAGATAGGGATCCCCCAGCCGGTCGAGCAGGTCGGGCGGGAAGCCGACGCCGTCGTCGCTGATCGTCACGCCGACCGCGCGGTCGTTCCAGGCGAGCGCGACCTTCACCTCCTCGCGCGCGAACTCGATCGCGTTCTGCAGCAGGTTGCCGAGGCTGTGGATGAGCTCGGGCCGGCGCGGCAGCATGGGCGGCGTGGGATTGTTCGGATCGGGTCGCTCTTCGATGCGCAGCGCCACGGCGGGCCGGCGATGCGGCTCGGCCGCGAGCTCGACCAGCAGCGGCAGCGACACTTGGTCGAAATGTCCGGTGCTGCTTCCCTCCGGGCGTCGCGAAAGCTCGGTCAGGATTTCGCGGCAGCGGGCGCTTTGGCTGACCAGCAGATCGACATCGTCGCGCAGCGGGCTGTCGGGGGCCAGATCGCGCTGCATCTCGCGCGAGACCAGCGATATGGTGCCCAGGGGACTGCCGAGCTCATGCGCCGCGGCGGCGGCGAGCGCGCCCAATGAGGAGAGGCTCTGCTCGCGGTCGAGCGCCGCCTGCGCCGCGGCGAGCGCGTCCGACAGCCGCCGCGATTCCTGCGCCACGCGGTAGACGTAGGAGGTGATGAAGATGACGGCGAGCCCGAGCGCGATGGCGAGCCCGGTCACGAAATTCGGCGCGAGATCGAGACCCTCCTCGGACCAGGGCAACGGCAGGTGGAAGACCGCGAGCGCGTTGATGAAGGTGATGGCGAGCGCCGCCAGCCCGACCGTGCTGCGATAGCTCAAGGTCGTCGCCGAGACGGTAACCGGTGCCAGGATGAGGATCGCGAAGGGGTTGTCCAGTCCGCCGGTCAGGAACAGCAAGACCGAGAGCTGCACCATGTCGAAGGCGAAGTAGAGCGCCGATTCCCGGTCGGTCAGCCGCGCCGAGGCGCTGCGCCGGAGTTGTGCCGCCGCGGTGACGGCGGCGAGGGCGGCGACGGTGCCCAGCGCCCACCAGAGCGGCAGGCGGTAGCCCATCACGAAATGCACGAAGAGCAGGGTGGAGACCTGGCCGACGACCGCGATCCAGCGGATGAAAACGATGGTGCGAAGACGGATCCGGCCGCGCTGGCGCGGTAACCGAGTCGGTCGCACGGCCTTGACGTTCGATGCGCTGAGGGCGGCGTCCATGTCGTCGAATAGAGCCGGGACGCCCTCCTTTTGCAAGCCTCGCCATGATCGGTTAAGACTGGGGTCGCTCGGCGCATCGGCTTGGAATCGCGAGGAATTTGTGGCGGAATCGGCGGCGGAGGTGGTGGCGGTCGAGGGCCTCGAAAAGCGCTTCGGCGAGCTCGTGGCGGTGGATGGCATCGCTTTCACCGTCAAGCCCGGCGAGACCGTGGCGCTGCTCGGCGGCAACGGCGCCGGCAAGACCACGACCATTTCGATGCTGCTGGGGCTCTTAAAGCCGACGCGCGGCACGGTGCTTCTGTTCGGGCTCGATATCGCCCGCCATCGCCATCGGGTTCTCGGCAGGATGAACTTCTCATCGCCCTATGTGGAATTGCCGCATCGTCTCACCTTGCGTCAGAATTTGATGGTCTTCGCCAAGCTTTACGGACTCGGCGATGCCCGCAGCCGTATTGCCGAGCTTGCCAAGGCTTTGGAGCTCGGCGCATTGATCGACCGCAAAGTCGGATCGCTTTCCGCCGGGCAGAAAACCCGGGGAGCGCTGGCCAAGGCGCTGATCAACCGGCCCGATCTCCTGTTGCTCGACGAGCCGACCGCCTCCCTCGATCCCGACACCGCGGACTGGGTCCGGCACTACCTCGAGGTCTATCAGCAGCAGACCGGGGCCGCGATCCTGCTGGCCTCGCACAACATGGGCGAGGTCGAGCGACTGGCCGACCGGGTGCTGATGCTGCGCCAGGGCAAGATCGTCGATTCCGGCTCGCCCGACGATCTCCTCTTCCGCTACAGCCGGCAGAATCTCGAGGAGGTGTTCCTCGACATCGCCCGGGACCGGCGGGCGAACGGCGTCACCGCGGCGGCGGCGGATGAGGCATGAGCGCCGAAGCCCAGAGACTGAGCAGGGGGTCGCCCCGGTTCTCCCCCCGGTTCTCCGCCCGGTTCTCCCTGGGCCGGGTCGCCGCCATGTGCCTTCGGCATTTCTATGTGCTCAAGGGCTCCTGGCCTCGATTGATCGAGATGGCCTATTGGCCCACCATGCAGATGATCATCTGGGGCTTCTTCTCCACCTTCCTCTATCGCAACAGCACTTGGCTCGCCGGCGCCTTCGGCGTGCTGATCGCCGCCGTGATGCTGTGGGACGTGCTGTTCCGCGGTCAGCTCGGTTTCTCGCTCTCCTTCCTGGAGGAGCTTTGGTCCCGGAATCTCGCCAATCTCTATTGCAGCCCCTTAACGCCGCTCGAGCACGTGGTCTCGCTGCTGGCGATGGCGCTGGTGCGCGCGCTGATCGGCGTCCTGCCGGCGATGCTGCTGGCGATCCCGTTCTACCACTTCTCGATCTTCAGCCTGGGCCCGCCCTTGGGCGCGTTCTTCTTCTGCCTGCTGCTGATGGGCTGCAGCATGGGAATGGTGGTGACGGCGATGATCCTGCGCTTCGGCCTCGCCGCCGAGAATCTCGCCTGGTTCATCGTGTTCCTGCTGGCACCGGTGAGTGCGGTCTACTATCCGGTCTCGATCCTGCCGCCTTGGCTGCAGGTCATCTCGCATCTGCTGCCGTCGAGCTATGTGTTCGAGGGCATGCGGGCGGAGATGTTCGATCACGTCTTCCGCTGGGACCTGTTGCTGGCCTCGCTCGGCCTCAACCTGGTCTATCTGGTGATCGGGCTTGGCACCTATCTCTGGAGCTTCGCCCGCGCCCGGCAGCTCGGGCTCCTGCTGCAGGTGGGGGAGTAGCGGCCCGGCGCGTGCGTTCAGGCGGCCAGGATTCGCTCCGGCGGCAGGGTGACGATCGCCGTCGTGCCGGTCCCGGGTTTGCTTTCGAGATGCAGCGTGCCGCCGTGGAGCTCGACCAGCCGGCGGCTCAAGGGCAGACCGAGGCCGGTCCCGGTGCTGGCGCGGTCGAGATTGCCGTCGGCCTGAACGAACGGCTCGAACACCCGCTCGAGATCCGCTTCCCTGATTCCGACGCCGGTATCCGTCACCGCGATCAGCCGCGTCCCCGCGATCCCCGTGCAGCTCGAGATCTCGACGCGCCCACCCGGCGGCGTGAACTTGATCGCGTTCGAGATCAGGTTGAGCAACACTTGGCGCAGCTTGCGTTCGTCGCCGCGCAGCACGAGCCCGGAGTCGACCGGTTCCGCATGCAGCTCCACATCCTTGGTCTCGCTCTGGCCGCGCGCGATGCGGATCGCCGCGGCGATCAGCGGCGCCAGCGGGAACACCGCCTCGTCGAGCCCGACCGTGCCGGTCTCCAGCTTGGAGAAGTCGAGGATGTCGTTGATGATATGGAGGAGATGCCGGCCGCTTGAGCGGATGTCGTCCAGGTATTCGTCAAGCTTCATCGCTTTGCCGCCGCCCTCGACCTGCATGAGCAGGAGGTCGGAGAAGCCGATGATGGCGTTCAGCGGCGTGCGGAGCTCGTGGCTCACGGTCGCGAGGAAGCGCGAGCGCGCCGCCGCGGCCACTTCCGCCGCGTTGCGCGCGACGTCGAGCTCGATCAGGCGGCGTTGCGCCTGTTGTACGGTCAGCTCCAGGAGATGCGCCATGGCGCCGAAGCCGATGAACTTCTCTTCGGCCGCGATCAGGAAACCGGACTGGATCGCCGTCGGATATTCGCGGGCGATCAGCTGCTTGATCTGGTCGAGCGGCACGGCGCGATCGACCACCAGCGGATTGCGGTTGGCGAGCGGCCAGACCGGGCGGCGGTTGTAGACGTCGTACCAGAGCGGCTGGGCGAACGCGGAGAGGATGCGGTCGCGTTCGAGCGCGCCCAGCACGACGCCTTCGTCATCGACGATCGCGACGATCGAGGTCAGCGGCGAGCGCCGCAGGATCGACAGCACCTCGCCGCCGGTGACGTCGGGGCCGACCGTCGGCGCCGCTTCCACCATGTCGGCCGCGCACATGACGAAGGCCGAGCGCACCGGCGCCGCGTCGGCCGCGACGATCGGCACGGCAACCAGCGGAGCGGAGCTGGCCAATCCGTCGAGGACCGTGTCGAGCAGGGCGAGAGCCGATTTGTTCATGGCGCCATCTCATCACAAAATCGATGACAGCGGTATTAAGATTTCTGCTAACTCATTGGTTAAAAAGGGATTTATTGAGACTGTAGTCCGGAGAAGCTCGCGGAAAAGGTGTCGATCCCTAGATCCGGCCGGCGCAGGGAAAGGCCGGTCCGGCCCCTGCCATATCCTGAGGCGCTATTCTTAAGTTGGGGTAAAAGAGACGGCGATGCGTCCCTGGTATTTCTACCTGATCGAATGCGCCGACGGCGCCCTCTATGCGGGGATCGCGCTCGATCCCGAGGCGCGCTTTGAACAGCACCGGGCGGGCAGGGGTGCGAAATACACCCGTGCCAATCGCCCGGTGCGTCTGATCGGCTGGATCGCCTATCCCGATCGCGGCAGTGCGACGCGGGCGGAGATCGCCTTCAAGCGGTTGACGAAGGCGGAGAAGCTCGCGCGCCTCTCCGACTTCGCGCGCGCGCCTACTGCAGCGTGATGCCGTTGTCCTTGGCGACCTGGTCGTAGATCGAACAGGCCTTGTCGTAGTCGCCGTTGCCGAGCGCGGTGCCGCCCTCGTTCACCTTCTCATTGGCGGCGACGATCTTGTTCGAATCGTCCTGGGTGGTCGCCTGGCTCGCCTTCTGGCCGAGTGCCGTCGCAAGCTTCGTCATCTTGTCCACCGCCTCCTGCTGGGTGCAGGCGAGGGCGGGGGCGCTCAAAGCCGCGAGCACGACGAGGCTGGCGGCGAAACGGGTAAGCATGGATGTCTCCTGAGGATAGAGGGTTGGCGGGGATCGTTCTCCCTCGCCGCCCTTGGTCGTAGCACAGCGCGCCCCGGTTCAGGCCGCAATCTTGCCGGAGAGTGACCGCCGCCACGTTTCCGCGACCTTGCGCCCGGCCGCCACCTTTTCGGCGCCGGCGATCTTGGCGAAGCGGTGCAGGCCGTCGCGCAGCGCTTCGGGGTCGATCGGCTTCAGGAGATCGAGGCCGGTGATGCGCCAGGTTCCGTCCTCGCGCTTGCCGTCGATCAAGCCGATCACGTCGTCCCGCCAGAGGATCGGCAGGGCGAAGTAGAAGCGGCGCTTCTTCTGCGGCGTGTAGGCCTCGAACTTGTAGGTGAAGCCGTAGAGCGCGGTGAAGCGGTCGCGGTTGAAGAGGAGGTTGTCCAAGGGCGCGATCAGCCGGACCTTTTCGTCCGTGCCACGCGCGGCGGAATCCCAACCCGCACGATCCTTGGCGAGGTGGAACCAGGTCTCCTCGTCCTCGGCGCCCTGCACGGTGACATGCTCGATCAGGCCCTCGACGGCGGCGCGGTCGACCAGCTTCCGGCTTTCGGTCAGGCCTGGGCCGCGCCAGTTGCCGAAATGATGGTTGACCCTCTGCGCCAGCTGGTTGCGGCTGGCGATCTTCAGCACGTCGAGCGCCGACGTGATCATGAACCGATGATGATCCTTCGCCTTGATGCGCGGGTGTTTCAGCAGCTCCGGCGCCACCTTCTCGGTCAGATCGAACTGGCGGTGAAAGTTCTTGGTGCGCCCGCTGACCTGGACCTTGCCTTCGTAGAACAGATGCTCCAGCGCCTTGGTGGTGGCCTTCACCGTGTTGAAGCCGCCGGTGATGCGCTCGGCTTCGAGCTCGCCGGGGCTCACGGGGCCGCTCGCGCGGATCTGCTTCACCAGCTTGTGTTTCACCGGCTGCAGCTCGTCGTAATGCTGGGTGCCTTTGACCGCGAGATGGAAGTCCTGCAGGAACTGCGGCAGCCAATCGCGGCGCGTGGCGAAGATCGGGTAATGCGTCTCCAGCATCCGGCGCTCGCCATAGACCAGGCGGTAGAACTCGGCGACCGGCGCTTCGCTGCGCGCGGCCCACACGATCTCGTGGTTGCGCAGGCCGGTGCGGATGATGGAGTCGATCTGGATCATGCCGAGATCGACCGCGCGGTCGAAGGATTCCGCGGTCGTCCAGAACGGGCCGCGCAAACCGAGCCGATCGGCCAGAAAGGCGCGGACCTCGGTGCGGGATTTCGGCGAAGCCTTCTGCAAGCTCAGCTCTTCCCGCTCACTCCCGCCTCGGCGAAGCTCGCCATGCCGCTGTGGCAGGCGATGGCCGCGCGTACGATCGGGATCGCAAGGGCGGCACCGGAAGCCTCGCCCAAGCGCATGCCGAGATCGAGCAGCGGCACGCGGCCGAGCGCCGCCAGCAGGCGGCGATGGCCCGGCTCGGCCGAGCAATGCGCGACCCAGCAATGGTCGATGGCATGCGGATCGATGCGATAGAGCACCGCCGCGGCGGCCGTGGTGGCGAAGCCGTCGAGCAGCACCGGCACCTTGGCCATGCGCGCCGCCATGACGGCGCCGACGATCGCCGCCAGCTCCTGGCCGCCGAGACACTGCAGCACGCGCAGGGGATCGCTCTGCGCCTCGCGATGGCGCTTCAACCCCAGATCGATCACCTCGGCCTTCTTCTGCAGCTGTGCGCCGTGGACGCCGGTGCCGGGGCCGGCCCAGGAGGCGCCGCTGCCGCCGAACAGTGCCGCCGCCAAGGCCGCGGCGCTCGTCGTGTTGGCGATGCCCATCTCGCCCAAAGCCAGGAGATCGACCCCGGGCTCGACCGTGGTCATGCCATAGGCCATGGCGCGGGCGCATTCGCTCTCGGTCATGGCGGGTTGCTGCGTGAAATCTGCGGTCGGCTGGTCGAGCGCCATCTCGTAGACCCGGAGATCGGCGTCGGCATTCTTGCAGAGCTGGTTGATGGCGGCGCCGCCCGACGTGAAGTTCAGCACCATCTGCTTGGTGACCTCGGCCGGATAGGCGGAGACGCCGAGCGCCGCGACGCCGTGATTGCCGGCGAAGACCGAGACCCTGGGATGCTCGACCGTCGGCGGATGCTTGCCCTGCCAGGTCGCCATCCAGGCGGTGATCTCTTCGAGCCTGGCCAGGGCGCCCGCCGGCTTGGTCAGCACGGCTTCGCGCGCGGCCGTCCGCTTTGCCGCCTCGAGATCGGGACCGGGAAACTCGGCGATCAGGCGGCGCATGTCTGCGAGGTTATCGGTCGGGCGCATCTCATTCATGGGAAGAAGGTCTCTGCTGCGAAGTGAAACGGGTCGCCCGAGGCGATGGTCCTTGGCGGGCGCGGCCTTGTTGAGCCGCTTCCGCCTGTCCTATAAACGGAATGCCAGCGGACGTGAAGCGCACGGGCAGGGTTGCCGGGATCACTACTGACAAGGAACGTCATTGGGAGAGTTGAGCAACGGCGGCGAAGCGGGGATGCGGCTCGGGCGGCGCCCTGGAATCGGCCGCAGTCTCGCCCGATGGCGCCGCGATCTCTTCCTCGCCTTCGCATTCCTGACCCGCCTCCCGGTCGGATTCCTGGCCCCGCCGGTCGAGCCGATCGCGATCGCCTCGGCCCCGCAGGCGCAGCTCGCCGAGGCCGCGCGGGCTTTTCCCATCGTGGGCCTGGTCGTCGGCCTCATCGGCGGCCTCGCCTATTGGATCGCGCTTCGCATCACGCATTCCGGCCTGCTGGCGGCATTCTTGGCCGTGGCGGCGACAGGCGCCCTGACCGGCGCCCTGCACGAGGACGGCTGGGCCGATTTCGCCGATGGGCTCGGGGCGCGCGGCGATCGCGTCCGCAAGCTTGCGGCGATGAAGGACAGCCATATCGGCAGCTTCGGCGTGCTGGCGCTGATCTTCGCGACCGGCATCAAGGTGGTGGCGGTGGCGACCCTGGGCGATCCCGATCGCGTCACCGCCGCGCTCGTCGCTTCCCACACCCTCTCCCGCGCGTTGCTGCCGCTCGCCATGCGCTCGCTGCCGCTGGCGGCGACGCAGGGGCTCGCGGTTTCCGCCGGAAGACCTTCGGCACAGGGCGTCTATGCCGCGCTCGGGATCGGTCTGCTGATCGCCTTCTTCGCCGTATTCCTGCCGGCAGCGGCGGTCGCGCTGATCGCCGCGGTGGTGGCCGCGGTGCTGGTCGGCAAGATCGCCGAGCGCCAGTTCGGCGGTTACACGGGCGACGTGCTCGGTGCCATCGAGCAGGTCGCCGAGATGGCCGTGCTGATCAACCTCGTCTCCCTCGCCTGATGCCGGAGGCTTGATGGCGGAGACAAGATCGATCACGCGCTGGTGGTGGGTGCGGCATGCGCCGATCAAAGGGGCGGCGGGCCGCGTCACCGGCCAGCTCGATCTCGAAGCCGATTGCAGCGGCATCGAGCAGATCGCTGCCGTCGCCGGGCGCCTTCCGGAGAAGCCGGTCTGGCTGACGAGTCCGCTGAAGCGCGCGCGCCAGACGTTGGACTCGCTGCTGGTCGCCTGCGACGCCGTCGGTGCGCCGGTCGCGATCGAGCGCGACGTCGCCGAGCAGGATTTCGGCGACTGGCAGGGCAAGGCCTATGCCGAGCTCGAGGCGACCGACGCCGACCGCTACAGGAACTTCTGGATCGCCCCCGGCACCATGCGCCCGCCCGGCGGCGAGAGCTTCGCCGACGTGATGATGCGCGTGACGCGCGCCGTCGAGCGCCGCTCCGACGAGAACCGCGACACCGACATCGTCGCCGTCGGCCACGGCGGCTCGATCCGCGCCGCCGTCGCGCAAGCGCTCGGCCTCGGCCCCGCAAGAGCGCTCACACTGCAGATCGATCCCTTGTCGCTGACGCGGCTGGATCGGATCGCCGATCCGAGCGGCGTGTCGTGGAGTGTGGCGTGTGTGAACGCGTGAGGGAGGGTCTTAGCCCTCGACCACCGTCAGCTGCCGCTGCAGCACGGCGATGATCTGGGCGAGGTCGCGGCTGGATTTGATCTGGCGGTTGCGCGAGAGCAGGACGTAGTTCGGTTCCTTGTCGCCGCGGAGCACGACCTTGGCGACGGTGAAGATCGCCTGCTCCTGGCTCCTGCGGAAGATCGAGAAGATCGCCATGTTGGAGCGGTGGTCTATCGCGTAGTCGCGCCAGACGCCGCGGGAGACCTGGCGGCTGTAGGCGCCCAGGAGATGGTTGAGATCGTCGCGGTCGAAGAACACGCGCCCTTCGCGACGATACTCGGAGAGAAGAAGCAGCTGCGCCAATCAGCCTCCCCGCCAGCGCAGGCGACTCGCATCGCCCTGCACATCCGTGACGGAATCATTGCCCGAAGAGACCGCCGCCGTAAAGTCTCTCGCGCACGAATTTGACCACGACTGTATCAAGGGGCGCGCGCATCTGCTCACGGGTTGTAGATTGCGGTTTCCGACGTGTGCTGCGCATCGGCCTCGGTGTAGCAGGCGACGCTGCCGCGCGTGCGATAGCAGGATCCGTCATACGCGCGACGCTGGATCGCCTCCTCACGGGCAAGCTCGGCCTCGGTGAGGCAATACTTGCCGCCCTTGGTGTAGCGCAGCACGGAGCAATCGTCGCCGGTGATCCCGGAAGCGATGTGATCGGAGACGGTCTTGCCGGTCTGGTTGAGCGACACGCCCTCGATGGTTCCCGCGATGGCGACCGGGGGCAGCGCCGCCAAGGTCTCGCAGCCCGAGAGCGACCAGGCGATCGCCGGCGTCAGCACCAGCAGGGCGACAGCGCCGCCGAATCGCCGGCCGCGGGGAGAGCGGGGATGCATCGCAACAATCCTTCCCAATGGGTCCCGCTTCTTCAAGCAAGTTCCATTCCACCCGGGCGAGATTCGCGGATCACGACCTCCATGGCTCGTTTGCACTCGCCAGACCAAGTCGCTATGTTACCGCGCAATTTCGGCCTAGCCCCCGATTCCGGGGCCCTGCCGCTCCGCCCAAGGAAAGTCTAAGTGGCTGATATCTTTCAGGAAGTTGAGGAGGATCTGAGGCGCGACAAGGCGCTCGGCTTCTGGAAGAAGTATCAGAACACCATCCTCGGATTCGTCCTCATCGCGGTCGCCGCCACGGCCGGCATTTCCGGCTGGAAAGCCTATCGCCAGCGCCAGATCGAGGCGAATGGTGCCGCCTTTCTGACGGCGATGCAGGCCCAGGAGAAAGATCCCAAGGCGGCCGCGGCGCAGTTCGACGC
The DNA here is from genome assembly GCA_035542015.1 of Candidatus Cybelea sp. Taxonomy (GTDB): domain Bacteria; phylum Pseudomonadota; class Alphaproteobacteria; order Dongiales; family Dongiaceae; genus Dongia. The sequence goes on along the minus strand of DATKMF010000089.1, from coordinate 3,698 downwards.
CCTGGTGAAGGACGGCGGTGGCTTCGCCATCCTGGCCCGGTTCCAGCAGGCCGGTCAGGCGCTGCAGGACGGCGACAAGGCCAAGGCGGCGGATCTCTATTCCGCGATCGCCCGCGACGGATCGGTCGACGGGGCGCTGAAGGATCTCGCGGCGATCCTCGCCGGCCAGGTGCTCCTCGACGAGGGCAAGCCCGACGATGCGGCGAAGTTGGTGCAGCCGCTGACCGGCGACAACCAGTCCTACCGGTTCTCCGCTCTCGATATCCAGGGTCAGGCGGCCCTCGCCGCCGGCGATCGCAAGAAGGCCAAGGACATCTACACCCAGCTGAAGCAGCTGGGCGCCCTGCCGAACGCCCCGCAAGGCGTCGAGCTCCGTGCCGAGATCATGCTCGATCGGTTGCGGGACTGACGCCATGGCGCTGGTGGGGACCGGTCTCCGGCGCGGCGGGGCGATGCTCGCGGCGGTCATCATTCTGGCGGTGCTCGCCGGCTGCGGGTCGAACAAGGTGCCGCTTCCAGGCGAGCGCGTCTCGGTGCTGCAGCTCAACAAGGAGCTGACCGTCGATCCGACCCTCGGCGAGACTGCGGTCCGCCTGCCGAAACCCTATGTCGACCCGGATTGGCCGCAGGCCGGCGGCAACCAGGCCCACGCCATGTATCATCTGGAGGCCGGAACCGGCGTCCTGAAGCAGATCTGGCGGGCCAGCATCGGCTCCGGCTCCGACAGCTCGAACCGGCTGCTGGCGGCGCCGGTGGTCGCCGACGGCAAGGTGTTCACGCTGGATTCCCAGAGCCTGGTGCGGGTGTTCGATGCCGAGACGGGCAAGCGTGTCTGGGAGGTCGACCTCACCCCGGACACCGACGACGACAATCTCTTCGGCGGCGGCATCGCGGTCGCCGAGGGCAAGGTCTTCGTGACGACGCCCTTCGCCAAGGTGATCGCGCTCGACGAGAAGACCGGCAAGAAGGCCTGGCAGGCGCATGCGCCCTCGCCGATGCGGGCGCCGCCCGCGGTCAGCGACGGCAGGCTCTTCACCGTCACCATCGACAACGAGCTCGTGGTCTACGCGACCGACGACGGACGGCGCCTGTGGTCGAATACCGGCGTCGAGGAGGCCGCGGGCCTGCTCGGCGGTGCAACCCCCGCCGTGCTCGGCAACGTCGTGGTCGCCGCCTACACCTCGGGCGATCTCCTCGCCTTCGATGCCGAGACCGGCCGCTCGCTCTGGAGCGACAATCTCGCCGGCCGCACCGGCGGCAGCGCGGTCGCCGCGCTGACCGACATCCGCGGCCGGCCGGTGATCGACCGCGACCGGGTGATCGCCATCGGCAACGGCGGCGTGATGGCGGAGATCGACCTCCATCGGGGCGGCCGGATCTGGGACAACGGCCTCGGCGGCACCCAGCAGCCCTGGGCCGCCGGTGACTTCATCTACGTCCTCACCAGCGGCGGCGAGGTCGTGTGCCTCACGCGCGAAGAGGGCCGCATCAAGTGGATCCAGTCGCTGCCGCCGTTCGAGGACATGGCGAACAATGACGGCCCGATCTATTGGACCGGCCCGGTCCTGGTCTCCGACCGGCTGCTGGTCACCGGTTCGAACGGGATGGCGGTCGCGATCTCGCCCTATACGGGCAACGTGCTCGGCAAGCAGACCCTGCCCGACGGCTCGCACCTGCCGCCCGTCGTCGCCAACAAGACGATCTACATCCTGTCCGACGACGCCGAGCTGATCGCCCTGCGATGAGACGGCATAGCTCATTCAAACCGGCGGCGCACCAGACGCTGCCGGTGTTTTCAACGCGCGACCATAACTGACGATCCAAGAGAATGCCGAAGCGCAACGACATCCAATCGATCCTGATCATCGGCGCCGGGCCGATCGTCATCGGCCAGGCCTGCGAGTTCGACTATTCCGGCGCCCAGGCCTGCAAGGCGCTGAAGCAGGAGGGCTATCGCGTCATCCTGGTCAATTCCAATCCCGCCACCATCATGACCGACCCCAACCTCGCGGACGCGACCTATGTCGAGCCGATCACGCCGGAGGTGGTGGCGAAGATCCTGGAGAAGGAGAAGCCGGACGCCGTGCTCCCCACCATGGGCGGGCAGACCGCGCTCAACACCGCGATGGCGCTGGAGCGCTCGGGCAAATTGAAGGAGCTCGGCATCGCGCTGATCGGCGCCAATGCGCGCGCGATCGACATGGCGGAGGACCGGCTGCAGTTCCGCCAGGCGATGGATCGGATCGGCCTCGAAAGCCCGCGCGGCAATCAGGTGAGCTCGCTCGACGAGGCGTTGAAGGTTCTGGACGACGTGGGTCTGCCGGCGATCATCCGCCCGAGCTTCACCTTGGGCGGCACCGGCGGCGGCATTGCCAACTCCCGCGACGAGTTCGTGAAGATCGTCACCGGCGGCCTGCAGGCCTCGCCGGTCGGCGAGGTCCTGGTCGAGGAATCGGTGCTGGGCTGGAAGGAGTTCGAGATGGAGGTGGTCCGCGACAAGGCGGACAACTGCATCATCATCTGCTCGATCGAGAACGTCGACCCGATGGGCGTCCACACCGGCGATTCGATCACGGTGGCACCCGCGCTCACCCTGACCGACAAGGAATACCAGATCATGCGCAACGCCTCGATCGCGGTGTTGCGCGAGATCGGGGTCGATACCGGCGGGTCGAACGTGCAGTTCGCGGTCAACCCGGAGACCGGGCGCCTGGTCGTGATCGAGATGAACCCGCGGGTCTCGCGCTCGTCGGCCCTGGCGTCGAAGGCGACCGGCTTCCCGATCGCCAAGGTCGCCGCCAAGCTCGCGGTCGGCTACACGCTGGATGAATTGGCGAACGACATCACCCGGGTGACGCCGGCCTCGTTCGAGCCGACCATCGACTATGTCGTCACCAAGATGCCGCGCTTCACCTTCGAGAAGTTCCCGGGTGCGGAGCCGATCCTCTCGACCTCGATGAAATCGGTCGGCGAGGCGATGGCGATCGGCCGCTCGTTCCAGGAATCGGTGCAGAAGGCGCTGCGCTCGATGGAGACGGGTCTGACCGGCTTCAACGAAGTCGCACTCGAGAAGGACGACAAGGCCTCGATCGTCGCGGCGCTCGGCAAGGCGACGCCGGACCGGCTGCTGGTGATCGCCGAGGCGCTGCGCCGCGGTCTCGCCGTCGAGGAGATCCACGCGGCGTCCAAGTTCGATCCCTGGTTCATCCGCCAGATCGAGGCGATCGTCCAGACGGAGAAGCAGATCCGCGACCTGGGGCTGCCGCAGACCCATGAGGCGCTGCTGCGCCTCAAGCGCAAGGGCTTCTCCGATGCGCGGCTCGCCGAGCTCGCGGACACGAGTGCCGACGCGGTGGCGAAGCTGCGGCATGCGCTGAAGGTACGCCCGGTCTACAAGCGCATCGATACCTGTGCCGCCGAGTTCGCCTCGGCCACGCCCTATATGTATTCCTGCTATGAGGGCGAGAACGTCGAGACGCCGGAAGATGAAGCGGAACCGTCGGACCGCCGCAAGGTGATCATTCTCGGCGGCGGCCCGAACCGCATCGGCCAGGGGATCGAGTTCGACTATTGCTGCGTCCATGCCGCCTATGCGCTGAAGGAGGCCGGCATCGAGACCATCATGGTCAACTGCAATCCGGAGACGGTCTCGACCGACTACGACACTTCGGACCGGCTCTATTTCGAGCCGTTGACCG
>DATKMF010000088.1:0-5887 GCA_035542015.1 Candidatus Cybelea sp. | reverse complement strand
GGCCAGGTGACCTGGCGCAACCTCAACGCCGGCGGGTTCTCGGGGAAACTCTACGCGGTCAACCCGCATCACACGAAGCTCGGCGATGCCGTGGTCTATCCGAATGTCGCCGCCTTGCCCGAAGTGCCCGATCTCGCCGTCGTGGCGACGCCGGCGCCGACCGTGCCCGGCATCGCGGCCGAGCTGGCCGCGAAGGGAGTGAAGGCGGCGGTCGTGATCACCGCCGGGTTCGGCGGCGACGCGGGTCGCGCGTTGAAGCAGCGGATGCTCGACGCTTCGCGGCCGAGCACGCTGCGCCTCCTCGGGCCGAACTGCCTCGGGCTCATCATCCCGGAGCTCGGCGTCAACGCCGCCTTCGCGCACCTGATGCCGAGGCCGGGCGGGCTCGGTTTCCTCTCGCAATCGGGCGCGATCCTGACCTCGGTGATCGACTGGGCCGAGCCGCGCGGCGTCGGCTTCTCGCATCTGGTCTCCATGGGCGAGGTCGCCGACGTCGATTTCGGCGACATGTTGGACTATCTCGCCGACGATCCCAGGACAACCGCGATCCTGATGTATATCGAGGCCGTGACCAACGCGCGGAAATTCATGTCGGCCGCACGCCGCGCCGCGCGCATGAAACCGGTGATCGCCATCAAGGCCGGGCGGCATACCGAGGCGGCCATGGCCGTCGCCTCGCATACTGGGGCACTCGCAGGCGCCGACGGCGTCTACGACGCCGCCTTCCGCCGCGCGGGTATGCTGCGGGTCTATCAGCTGGACGAGCTGTTCGCCGCCGCGCAGACGCTCGCCCTCTCACGGCTGCCCGCCGGCGGCCGGCTCGCGATCCTGACCAACGGCGGCGGCATGGGCATTCTGGCGACCGACGAACTGATCGACGCCGGGGGCAGTCTGGCGGAGCTCGCCCCCGAGACCATCGAGAAGCTGGATCACGCGCTACCCGCCAGCTGGTCGCGGGGCAATCCGGTCGACATCATCGGCGACGCGCCGCCGGAGCGCTACGCCAAGGCGATCGAGATCCTGTGCCAGGATCGCAATGTGGATGCCCTGCTCGCCCTCAATTGCCCGACCGCGATCGCGGACCCGGTGGCCGCGGCGGACAAGGTGATCGAGGCGGTCGGCAACCATCGGCTCTGCGTCATGACCAGCTGGATCGGCGAGGCTACGGCGGCCGAGGCACGGCGGCGTTTCACGGCGGCGCATATCCCCACCTACGAGACGCCGGAGGAAGCGGTGCGCGCGTTCGGCCATATGGTCGAGTATCGGCGCAACCGCGAGCTCCTGATGGAGACACCGCCCTCGATGCCGACCTCGTTCCAGGTCGAGATGGCGCCGGTGCGCGCGATCATCGAGCGCGCGCTGCTCGAGGGGCGCGAGATGCTGACCGGACCGGAAGCGCAGGAGATCCTCGCCGCCTATCAGATCCCGACCACGCGCGCGATGGTCGCCGCAACGCCCGCCGAAGCGCGCGAGGCGGCGGCGAAGCTGAGCGGGCCGGCCGCGGTGAAGATCCTCTCGCCCGACATCACGCACAAATCCGACATCGGGGGCGTCGCCCTCGGTGTCACGGGGCCGGAGGGCGTCGAGCACGCCGCGGCGGCGATCCTCGAGCGGGCGAAAAGGCTGAAGCCTGGTGCCCGCATCCTCGGCGTTACGGTCGAGCCGATGATCCGGATGCGGGATTCGACTGAGCTCATCCTCGGCATGATCGACGATCCGCAATTCGGCCCGGTGCTTCTTTTCGGCCATGGCGGGGTCGCGGTCGAGCGGCTGGCCGACAGTGCCCTCACCTTGCCCCCCTTGAACCTGAAGCTCGCCCAGGACCTGATGGGGAAGACGCGGGTCTATCGCCTGCTGACCGGTTACCGCAACAAGCCCAAGGCCGATCTCGACGCGTTGGCGCTGGCCCTCATCAAGCTCTCGCAGCTCATCATCGACGTGCCGGAGATCGTCGAGCTCGACATTAACCCGCTGCTGGCCGACCAGAACGGCGTGATCGCGCTCGACGCGCGCATGAAGGTGAAGCCCGCCCTGCTCAAAGGCGCCGCGCGTCTCGCGATCCGGCCCTACCCGCGTCGGCTCGAGGACACGGTGACCGACCAGAGCGGGCGAACCTACATGATCCGGCCCATCCTTCCCGAGGACGAGCCGGAGATCCAGGCGCTGATCGGGCGGCTCTCGCCGCGCGCGATCCGGCTCCGCTTCTTCGCCCCGCTGAAGGCGCTCTCGCACATGGACGCGGCCAGGCTCACCCAGATCGACTACGACCGGGAGATGGCGCTGGTGCTGACCGAGCCGGGACCGGCGGGCAAGTCGCCGATCTACGCCGTGGTGCGCCTGATGGCCGACCCCAACAACGAACGCGGCGAGTTCGCCGTGGTGGTGCAGGACGACCTGACGGGACGCGGCCTCGGCATGCTGCTGATGCGGCGCATCATCGATTATGCGAAGAGCCGCGACATTCGTGAGATCGTCGGCCATGTGCTGGCCGAGAACTCGACCATGCTGAAGCTGTGCAACGAGCTCGGCTTCGTCACCGAGCGTGAGGAGGAGGACATGACGGGCGTGGTCGTGCGCCTGAATCTGGGCGCGGTACCGGTGCCGGCCTAGCGGCGGGCGTAATCCATGCTGCTGGCCCAGAAGCGCTCCAGCCGGCGCAGCGTGTGGTTGATGCCGTCGAGGTCGTTCTCGCTGGCGACCTCCGAGGTCATCGATTTCAGGTGACCTTCGTACATCCCATGCATGCGCTCGACCACTTTGAGCGCCTTGTCCGAGAGCTTCACATGGACCGCGCGGCGGTCATGCGGCGAGCGCTCCTGCACCAGATAGCCGTTCTCGACCATCTTCTTCACGTTGTAGGAGACGTTGGAGCCGAGATAGTAGCCGCGATTGGTGAGCTCGCCGACCGAGAGCACGTCCGATCCGATGTTGAACAGGATCATCGCCTGGACGTTGTTGAGATCGCGGATCCCCTGCCGGTCGAGGTCGGCCTTGATGACTTCGAGACACTCGCGATGCAGCCTTTCGATCAACGCGATCGTGTCTAAGTATGCCTTTTTCACCTGTGGCCCCCGAAATTTAGAAGCAGCAATCTCGAATCGGCGAGAATCCTCAAACGATCCCGCAAACTATGCCAACGTCCTAAAAAAAGGGTTAATACCAGAAGAAAACCCGCCAAGCCCTGGGAAAATTGGCATAAAAATGCGCGCTGCTGAAGTCCTTAATCCGCCGTTGCCCATTCGGGTATGCCGGCGAGCGGGGCGAACAGCCCGTCCAGCGTTGCCTGGGAAACAGCTTTGAGATCCGCCGGTTGCCATCGCGGGCGCTCGTCCCGGTCAAGGATGAAGGCGCGGACGCCCTCCCGGAAATCGTGGCCGTCGAGGAAGCGCTGGGCCAAGCGGTAGTCGGTGCCGAGCACGGTTTCCAGGGGCTGGCCCCTGGCGGCGCGCAGATGGCGAAAGGTGACGGCGAGGCTGGTGGGCGAAAGCGGGCGCAGCTGCTCCAGCGTGCGCTTGGCCCATTCGCCGCTGCGCACCGAGAGAATCCCCAAGATCTCCTCCAGCGAGCCCAAACCGAAGACGGCGTCGACATGGCGCTCGATATCCGCCAGAGGCGAGGGCGGCGGCTCGACTGCGAGCGTGCCCACCAGGAGCGGTGTCACCAGCTCGACCTGGGACTCCGGCACGAGATGGGTGGCGAGCCCGGCCTGGATCATGCCGCGCGCCCGCAAGGCGACGCCGGTCAAGCCGAGGAACATCGCCGTGGGCGCCGGCGACCGCGCGAGATAGTGGGCCGCGCCACCATCTGGGAAGAAGCCGATCCTGCAATCCGGCACTGCGCAGTAGCTCTGGCGCGTGACGATGCGGATCGCGCAATGCATCGCGAGCGCGAGCCCGCCGCCCATGGTGACGCCGTGCATGACCGCGGCGATCGGCTTCGGATAGCGCGCGATGCGATAGAGCAGCTGATAGAAGCGGCGATAGAAGCGCCGGCCGTAGTCGCGATCACCGGACGCGAGCGCCTCGTAGATCGCGCGCTGATCGACGCCGCCGCAGAAGGCGTCGCTGCCAGCGGCGCGGATGATGACCGACTTCACGGCAACATCCTCGCTCCATCGTGCGAGCTCCACGTCGATGGCCTCGACCATCTCCAGCGTGAGCGCGTGGAGCGCTTCCGGACGGTTGAGCCGGACTTCCGCCAATCCCGCGCGCGCGGAAAACTCGACCTGTTGTGATCCCGATGACATGGTTCTGCGTTGACAAGGCTGCTGGTGGGCGCGCCTGATTGGCACGTTTTCGGCCGTCTTGACAAGCCTGGGCCCGGTCCCGAGGACGGCGATTGGATTTCCACCGACCACCGAAATCGACCTCTGATAGGGAGCACCCCCATGACCGCCAAGACCAAGCACCCCGAAACCATCGTGCTGCACGCCGGGCACCGGCGCGATGCCACGACCAACGCAGTCGCCGTGCCGATCTATCAGACCACGTCCTACCAGTTCAACAGCACGGAGCATGCCGCCAACCTGTTCGGCCTCAAGGAATTCGGCAACATCTACACCCGGATCATGAACCCGACGCAGGACGTGCTGGAGCAGCGCCTGGCGGCGCTCGAAGGCGGCGTCGGGGCACTCGCCCTCGCCTCGGGCCAGGCAGCCAGCGCCTTCGCGGTGCAGAACATCGCGCGCACCGGCGACAATATCGTGAGCTCGACCGATCTCTACGGCGGAACCTGGAACCTCTTCGCCAACACCTTCAAGGAAATGGGCATCGAGACCCGCTTCGTCGATCCCAAGGACCCGGAAGCCTTCGCCAAGGCGACGGACGCGAAGACCCGCGCTTACTACGCCGAGACGCTGCCCAATCCGAAGTTGCGCGCTTTCCCGATCAAGGAGGTCGCCGATATTGGCCGCAAGCTCGGCGTGCCGCTGATCATGGACAACACTGCGGCGCCGATCCTCTGCAAGCCCTTCGAGCATGGCGCTTCGATCATCGTCTATTCGACCACCAAGTATATCGGCGGCCACGGCACCTCGATCGGCGGCGCCATCATCGATGGCGGCAATTTCGACTGGGAGAAGCACGCCGAGCGGTTCCCCGGCCTGAACCAGCCCGATCCCAGCTATCACGGTGCCGTCTGGACCCAGGCGGTGAAGCCTTTGGGCCCGATCGCCTACATCATCAAGGCGCGCACCACCCTGCTGCGCGACCTCGGCGCTGCGATGAGCCCGTTTAACGCCTTCCTCTTCATCCAGGGGCTGGAGACCCTGCCCTTGCGCATGCGCGAGCATTGCCGCAACACGCAGGCGGTGGCGGAGTTCCTGAACAGCCATCCCTCGGTCACCAAGGTGATCCATCCAGCCTTCATGGAAGGCGAGGACAAGCGCCGCAACCAGACCTACTTGAAAGGCGGCTTCGGCGGCCTGGTCGGGTTCGAGATCAAGGGCGGCGCCGCGGCGGGCCGCAGGTTCATCGACTCGCTGGAGATGTTCTACCACGTCGCCAATATCGGCGATGCGCGCAGCCTTGCCATCCATCCGGCCTCCACCACGCATTCCCAGCTGGAGCCCGAGGAGCAGCTGAAGACCGGCGTCAGCGACTCCTACGTACGCCTCTCGGTCGGCCTCGAGCATATCGACGACATCCTCGCCGATCTCAGGCAGGCGCTGGACAAGGCGACCGACGCCAAGAAGGCGGCGGAGTAGGATCGACTAGGCTTGACGGCAACTGCCGCCAAGCCGTTCAGGGGGCACGTATGCAAGCGCCCATCTGGCGAGTGATCTACGGGGTGTTGCTCGCATCGCTGTTTGGAGCAACTGCGGCACGCGCGGATACGGCAGAGCTCGTTCAGGCGTGCCACAAGACTGTGCGCAGTGACTCCTGGAAAG
>DATKMF010000087.1:0-7572 GCA_035542015.1 Candidatus Cybelea sp. | reverse complement strand
CTGACTATCATCGAACGTCATTGCCGGGCTTGGTTCGGCAATCTCAGCAATGCGGAGAGAGATCCGCGGGTCAAGCCCGCGGATGACGTGAGGAGCGGAATGGGGGACGGCGAATGCGAATCCTGATCCTCGGCGCCGGTGCCATCGGCGGATATTTCGGCGGGCGGCTGGTTGAGTCCGGTGCCGACGTCACCTTCCTGGTCAGGAAGCGGCGGCAGCAGCAGCTCGAAGAGGACGGGCTCATCATCAAGAGCCCGGTCGGCGATGCGAAGCTCGCGGTCCGCACCGAGCTCGCCGGCGAAATGCATCGGCGCTACGACATCGTGCTGGTCACTTGCAAGGCCTATGACCTCAAGGAGGCGGAAGCGGCAATCGAACCGCATATCGAGGCCGGCGCGATCGCGCTGCCGCTCTTGAACGGCATGGCGCACAACGATCTCTTCCGCGAGCGCTTCGGCCATGGCCGCGTGGTGGGCGGTATCACCCAGATCTCGACCACGATCAACGCCGAGGGCGAGATCGAGCATCTCAATTCGGTGGCGCGCCTCGCTTTCGGCGGCTTCGCCGATGAGCCCAATCCGCACGAGATCAAACCGCTCCTGGAAAGCCTGCTCGCCACCACCCAGAAGGCGAAGTTCACCAGCCGCCTCGTCGAGCCGATCGATCAGAGCCTCTGGGACAAATGGGTGATGCTGGCGACCCTCGCCGGCATGACCACCCTGATGCGCGCCTCCGTCGGCGAGATCATGGCGACCGAGGAAGGCGCCGAGCTGATGGCGGAGTTCCTGGAGGAGACGACGGCGGTCGCAACCGAGTTCGAATATCCACCCGCGCCGGACTATCTGAAGTCGGTAAAGGAGCTGCTGTTCGACCGCAAATCCAGCTTCACCGCCTCGATGCTGCGCGACATGGAAGCCGGCGGCCGCATCGAGGGCGACCATATCATCGGCGACATGTATCGCCGCGCGCATGAGGCCGGCCTGGATGCCCAGCTGCTGCGCATCGCCTATTGCCATCTGCAGGCATACGAGGTGCGGCGGGAACGGGGTGCGGGGGTTTGAGACTCTGCTGGAGAAGGGTGGGACTGCTTCTTCCAGATTGCTGTGTCGCCCTCGGTCCCACCCATCACCTAACTGCGCTCAATCCGTCGGCGTCGTCGCTTGCAGCGAGGGCCGTTGCGCGAATGCCTTGTGCCAGGCGGCGAGATGGGGATGCTTCTCGCGCCAGGGTTCGCCGGAGAAGCGGAAATCGAGGTAGTCGAGCGCGATTGCCGTGGTGAGCGTGCCGATATCGACATTCGTACCGAGACGCGAGACCTCGCGCTCCAGTGCGTCGAGGCCCTGGTCGACTTTGCGCTTCTGGCGCGCGTCCCATTCCGCCGAGCGGAGATTCTCGGGACGCTGCGATTCGTAGCGCCGCAGGATCGCCGCATCGAGGATGCCGTCGCAGAGCGCCATGCGGCTCAATGCGGTCCAGCGCGCTGGACCGGTGGGGAAGAGCTTGCCACCTTTGCGCTGATCGAGATACTCGCAGATCACCGCGGAATCGATCAGCCTCGTGCCATCCTCCAGGATGAGCGCCGGCACTTTGTTCAGCGGATTGTCCTGGGCGAGCTCGGGATCGAGGGTGTTGGTCTTCACCCGCTCGATCTCGCCATCCTGCCCGGTCTCGATCGCCGTCACCGTGACTTTGCGCACGAACGGGCTGGTCGTCGAATAGCGCAGCTTCAGCATGGGTCGCTTGCCCCCTCCCCGACCCTCCCCCGGATCGGGGGAGGGAGATTTCAGAAGTTGTCCTTGGCGGCGCGGATGGCGCCGAACACCTGGTGCGGCGCGCGATCCTTCCCGCCGAAGCGCGCCATCAGCGCGGGATCGTCGGCCCTGAGAAAGGGATTGGCCGCCTTCTCCTCGCCGAGCTTCGCCGGAATGGTGGCGCGGCCCTCGGCCCGGAGGCGCTTCACCTCCTCGGCGCGTCGCCGCAGCGCGGCGTTCTCGGGGTCCGCCGTCACGGCGAAGCGGATGTTGGCCTCGGTGTATTCATGGCCGCAATAGACCTTGGTCTCGTCGGGGAGTGCCCGCAGCTTCAAGAGCGACGGCCACATGACGTCGGAGGTGCCTTCGAACATCCGCCCGCAGCCGATCGAGAACAAGGTGTCGCCGCAGAAGACCGCCTGAGAGTCCTTGAAGTGGAAGGCGATGTGCCCCTTGGTATGGCCCGGGATGAACAGCACTTGCGCCGGGTGGCCGCCGAGCTCGAACCCGGACTTCTCATCGACCGCGACGTCGATGCCCGGGATGCGGTCCTTGTCATAGGCCGGGCCCACCACCTTGGCGCCGGTCGCCTGCTTGATGCCGAGATTGCCGCCGCAATGGTCGGGATGGTGGTGGGTGTCCAGGATATGCGTGATCCGCCAGTCCATGCGCCGGGCCATTTGCAGTGCCGGCTCCGCTTCGGACGGGTCCAGGATCGCGGTCGCCCCGGTGTCGTAGGAATGGATCAGATAGGCGTAATTGTCCCTGAGCATGGGGACGAGGACGATCTCCAGCGGGCGTTCGGGCATGGCCAAACCTTTTCGTGACGCGCCTTTTCCATAACGGCGGGAACCTTAACAGGCGTTATGGCATAATCAATGTTCCGGACTTAGGATCAGGTCATGTGGCAGGACGTCGTCGATCTCCATGACTTCTACGGGACGCCTTTGGGCGGCGTCACCCGGCGCGTGCTGATGGCGCGGATCCGGGCGCTCTGGCCCGACCTCCACAGCCAGTCCCTGCTCGGCCTCGGCTTTGCCACCCCCTATCTCGACCCCTTCGTCGGCGAGGCGGAGCGCGTGCTGGCGTTGATGCCGGCGGGCCAGGGCGTCATCCATTGGCCGGCGGCGGGCCGCGGCCTGGTCGCCTTCGCCGACGAGACCGAGCTGCCATTCCAGGACTTCTCGATCGATCGCGTGCTGATGGTGCATGCCCTGGAATCGAGCGAGCATCCCGGCGACATGCTGCGGGAGGCCTGGCGCGTGCTCTCCGGCGGCGGGCGGCTGATGGTCGTGGTGCCGAGCCGGCGCAGCCTTTGGTCCTGGACCGAGCGCACGCCCTTCGGCTTCGGCCAGGCCTATTCCGCAGGCCAGCTTTCGCGGCTGCTGCGCAGCGTTTCCTTCACCCCGCTGCAGACCGCGCGGGCGCTGCATTTCATGCCGTGGCGCTCGCGGGCCTGGCTTTCCGGCGCCCAAGGCTGGGAGCGCTTCGCCGGCAGCTGGATGCCGGGGCTCGCCGGCGCCGTCATCATCGAGGCGGCCAAGCAGCTCTATGGCGCGAAGCCGGTCAAGGCGCAGCGCCGCACCAAGCCGGTACTGGTGCCGGTGCCCAATGTGGCGACCGGAAGGGTCGTGCCGTTGCGGCGACAGCAGCCGCGCGAAGTCTAACGCAGGACCAAACGCTCGGCGGGAAGCAGCAGGCGCACGATGGTGCCCTGGCCGGGCGTGCTCTCCATCTCGATGTTGCCGCCATGGAGATCGGCCAGCGCCCGCACGATGGCGAGGCCGAGCCCGGTACCCGGATAGCGGCGCTGGTAGGCGCCCTCCACCTGGGCGAACGGCTGCATCAGCTTGGGGATATCGACGCTCGAAATGCCGATGCCCGTATCCTTGACCGCGATCTCGACGCTTTCGGGCAACCGTCTCATCGTCAACAGGACGCGGCCACCGTGCGGCGTGAACTTGAGCGCGTTGGAGAGCAGGTTGAAAAGAATGCGCCGGATCGCCTGGGCGTCTGCCAGGATCATCGGCAGACCGGGTTCGATTGCAGCCTCCAGCGACAGCCCCGCGCGGTCCGCCTCGATGCCGAGGATACGCAGGACTTCCGTGGCAAGCGCCACGGGATCCAGCGCCTGCTCATCGAGCTCGTAGCGGCCGGCCTCGATCTTGGCGATGTCCAACACCTCATTGACGATGCCGAGGAGATGGGCACCGCTGGCGCGGATATCGCCCGCATATTCGAGATATCGCCCGTTGCCCACCGGCCCGAGAATCTGTCCGCCAATCATCTCCGCGAGGCCGATGATCGCATTGAGGGGTGTGCGGAGTTCGTGGCTCATGTTGGCGAGGAACCGGCTCTTGGCGCGGCTCGCGGCCTCGGCTTCGTCGCGCGCCTCGCTGAGCGCGCGCTGCGCAAGCACCGCCTCGGTCACGTCGCGCCCAGTCCCACGATAGCCCATGAAGTTGCCGGCCCTGTCGAACACCGGCCGGCCGTTCGATTCGAGGAAGACGGATTCGCCTTCCGGCCGTTCCATCCGATAAGTAAGGCCATGGAACGGCTCATGCCGCTCCAGGATCGCAAGATGATCCTGCCATTTCTGCGGCTCGCTCTCGCGGTCCGCCGCCATTTCCCAGCGCAGCTGGCCGAGCAGAGCGTCGGGATCGACGCCATGTGTACGGATCCGTGCGGAAAGATAAGTGAAGCGGTGGTCTGGTCCGGTCTCCCAGAACCAGTCCGAGGCCGCGAGCGCATAGTCCTGGAACCGCTCCTCGCTCGTGCGCAGCGCCTCCTCGGCGGCGATGCGCCGCAGGATGTCCTGCTCCAGCCGGCGGTTGCTGCGCCGGAGATCCACATAGGCGGCATGCAGCTTGGCGCCGAGCTCGCTGAAGGCGCCGACCACCCGGTCGAGCTCGTCGGGCTCCGCCGGCGGCTGCCGCTGCAGACGTATCGGCGGACCGGCCGCCTGGATGTCATAGGCGCTGACGTCGCGCGCGATGGTCGAGAGATGCCGTCCGACCAGGCGATAAAAAATGAAGACGATGAAGCTCGAGACCAGGAAGGTCTTCGCCGCCTGGCTCGCCAGGATGACCAGACCCTTCTGCGCCAGCCGGCGATAGACCGGATCGAGATTGGCCTCGATGACTAAGCGCCCGATCCTGCGGTCGATGCCGCCCGACTGATGGACGATCGGCAGCTCTCGCCGCAGGACCGGGCCGGCACTCGGCTCGCCGGCCGTGACGGTCAGAGGGGTCTTGCCGTTGCCGGTCTCAGCGACCTCGACATAGGCGATGTCGGGCAGGCTGCGAATGCCTTTCAGCTCCAGCTCCAGCTGCACCTGGTCGAGCTGCCACAGGCTCTCGCCGATGCTGTTGAGATAGCCTTGCTCGATCTCGCCGAGCTTGACCTCGATCGCGCTCATATCGACGCGGTAATCGAAGTAGAGCTGCAGCCCGGTCAACACCAGGGTGACGCAAGAGCTGAACAGCAGCACGGCGATGAGGAGACGCAACCCGACGCTGCGGCGCAGGCGCACAAGCGAATTCATGGCCGCGGTCGACATCAGCGCGGCTGCCCTGCTCGTCGCCCTCTCTCGCGCCTTCGAAACCTGCAACTGGCCACCCCGGCCCGCAACGCAAGGCCCCAGGTATTCTATCACAGGGCGAAGGGAACGCGGACCTAGAGTGGGAGACGGTGCCTGCCACAATCATTGCAAGCGCTTTACTTATACACATCATCTATAGCTGGTTCTGGCCTCGATCACGCCGACAGCGCTCGGCGCGGCGCGCCTCGACTTCCGGCGGGCGGACCCGCAGAATGCTTCGCACCGACGGGGTCAACCGCGATGGCATACCAAATCGACCCAACCACCGACCGCCAGTATATCGACGAGTTTCGCAGGAAGCCGATCGGGCATCACAGCCCGGGCCTGATGCGGCTTTTGACCGTGATGCGGCAGGATCCGAGCGGCCGGCAGGTGATCCTCGTCTGCCGCAAGCCGTTCGCCGAATGGGTGCTGGGCGAGATGCCGGCGCGGCGCGAGGAGCCGATCCAGATCGAGGCGGAACCGGTCTTCACCAGCCGTGAGGAGGCCGAGTGGGAGGTGTTCCGCCGGCGCTGGCAGAAGCTGACCGGCGAGGCGATCAACCTGCCCTATCGGGAATAGGCGGATGCTGAAGATCCTGGGCTATCCGGACCGCTACAGCGTAGCCCCGGGCGAGGAGATCGCGTTCAAGGTATCGCTGGAGGAAGGCGACGCCTTCGACGCGCGCATCCTCCGCGTGATCCATGGCGACGCCAATCCCGCGGGGCCGGGCTTGAAGTTCCGCCATATCGCAAGCGCCGTCGACGGGCGCCATCCGGGCAAGCGGCAGCGGATCGATGCCGGCTCCTACATGATCGTCGAGAACGCACCAGCGCTCGCCGCGAAGCCGTTCACCTTCTTCGCCATGATCTGGCCGACGCTGCCGGAGCGATCGCGTCAAACCTTGATCGCACAATGGGACCCACAGGGGCAGCGCGGCTTCCGCATCGAGGTGGATGACGGACAGCTCATCGTCGTCTTCGGCGATGGCGCGCACGGCGCGCGTCTTTCGAGCGGCAAGAGGATGCTGGCCAGGCAATGGTACTCGGTCGCAGTGGCGATCGACCCCGAGAGCCGCAGCGTCACCCTGGATCAGGTGCCGGTCGGACACTATGCGCAAGTTGACGATCGCGGCCATGTCGAGGCTGTGCTCGAGATTGCGCCACCAGCGCTCGCGACTCCGCTGTTTCTCGCAGGATGCCCACAGGCGGATGGCACGGTCGGCGGCCATTTCGATGGCAAGATCGACGCGCCGATGCTGTGCGAGGGCGTGCGAGCGGCAGACTTGCATCGCGCGCTACTCGAAGCCGATCCCGTCACCAATGCACCGGAGCTCATCGCGCGCTGGGATTTCTGCCAGGAGATGTCGGGAACGACGGCGATCGATGTCGGTCCGTCGAAGCTGCACGGCGACCTGAAACAGCTGCCGACCCGCGCCATGAAAGGCTGGAACTGGACCGGCGAGGAACATAACTGGCAGAGGAAGCCCGAGCACTACGGCGCCATCCACTTCCATCACGACGACGTCTATGACGCGGGCTGGGAGACGTCGGTCTCGCTGACCATTCCCGCGGACCTGCCGAGCGGGCCCTATGCGCTGCATGTCTCTTGCGGCGAGAGCGACTGCGACGCCACGCGGGAGTCCTACATCGCCTTCTTCGTGCGCCCGCCGCGGCTGTCGAAACCCCGCGGCAGGCGGCCGGACGTGGCGCTGCTGGTGCCGACCTGCTCCTACCTCGCCTATGCCAATCACGCCGAGCACATCACCGCGCGGGGTGCCGAGCTGCAGATGGGACGGCTGCTGCAGTTCGGCCACATCGATCTCTACATGTACGAGCATCCCGAGCTCGGCGGCTCGCTCTACGATCGCCACCGCGACGGATCGGGCGTCGCCTACACCAGCCGGCTCCGGCCCAATCTCAATTGCGCGCCCGCCTATCACTCCTGGCTCGGCGGCCATGGCTCGGCGCTCTACCAGTACAACGCCGACACGCATCTCTTCGACTGGCTGGAGCATCAAGGCGTCACCTACGACCTCATCACCGATGAGGACTTGCATGCGGACGGGTTCGACCTCATCCGCGACTATCGCGTGATCCTGACCGGCACCCATCCGGAATACCACTCGACCGAGATGTGGGATGCGATGAAGGCCTGGATCGACCGCGGCGGGCGGCTCATGTATCTCGGCGCCAACGGCTGGTACTGGCGCATCGCCTTCCATCCGACTCTGCCCGGCGT
>DATKMF010000086.1:0-4809 GCA_035542015.1 Candidatus Cybelea sp. | reverse complement strand
GGCGGCTGTCAGCTCACTTACTGGACCTCCACCGGCCCCTTCGGCAGCTACCGTGTTGCGCCGATGGACTAAACCGCTCCCGCGGTAATTGGTGGCAAGAGGAGCGGTTTGGGGAGTAGCGGGAAGCAGGCGTCCTGTCTTGAGATTGAGGGGCCCAAAAACCTCACCCAAGACAGGAGCCCCCAATGACCGAGAAGGCCATCAGTCCGTTGCGCCGGCGACTGATCGAGGACATGACGATCCGCCGGCTCAGTCCCAAGACTCACTCCCAATATATCCGCCACGTCAAAAAGTTTGCCGATTTCCTCGGCCGGTCTGCCGACAAGGCCACCGCCGAGGATGTCCATCGCTATCAGTTGTGGCTGGCCTCGATCGGAGCGTCGGTGGGAACCGCCAATGTCAGCGCCACCGCCCTGCGGTTCTTCTTCAAGGTCACCCTGAAACGCCACGATCTTGCCGAGGAGCTCATCTCGACCCGCGAGCCGCGCCGCCTGCCTGTTGTTCTCAGCTCGGAGGAGGTCGGTCGGCTGCTCGCCGCGGCGACCAATATCAAGCACAGGGCGATCCTCAGCTTAGCTTATGCCACCGGCCTGCGAGCCTCGGAGGTCGTATCGCTCAAGCTCACCGATATCGATCGTGACCGGATGGTCATCCGGGTCGAGCAGGGCAAGGGCAAGAAGGATCGGTACGTCATTCTCTCGCCCATCCTGCTCGAGATATTGCATGAATGGTGGCGCGTTGCGCGCAAGAAGGGCTGGATGTCTGCCGGTCAGCCCTGGTTGTTTCCCAGCTACCGCGGGCGACACGTGACGGCGCGCCAGCTGCATCGGATCGTTCGCCTGGCAGCGGGGCGTGCCGGCATCACCAAGCGTGTCGGCGTTCATACGCTGCGGCACTGCTTCGCCACCCATCTCTTGGAGCAAAAGACCGATATTCGGATTATCCAGGTTTTATTGGGACATAAGAAACTCGACACGACGGCGCTCTACACCCGCGTCGCCATCAGCACGATCGGCCAGGTGACGAGCCCGCTGGACTTCCTGCGGAAGATGCCCGGCTGACGCGCGGCCGTTGCCGCGGCCGGCGGTCGAGGTGGCGGACATTTTCCGCCATCGCGGACCGGCTTGGCGTGCCTCCCAAGCTGGCCATGTGAGCCTCGGCCAACTCAAGGTCATGTCGGCGATCGAGCGCTGCCGAACCGTGGCGTTGGGCGGCCATGTCGAACGCTGCGAGGCCTGCGCGCACCTGCGCATCTGCTACAACTCCTGCCGCAACCGGCATTGTCCGAAGTGCCAGGCCGCCGCGGCCAAGGAATGGCTGGCCGACCGCCAGGCCGAACTCTTGCCCGTGCCCTATTGCCATGTCGTCTTCACCCTGCCGGGGCCGGTCGCCGACATCGCCTACCAGAACCAGGCTGTCGTCTATGACCTGTTGCTCAAGGTCGCTGCCGAGAGCCTGATCACCATCGCCGCCGACCCCAAGCACCTGGGCGCGCGCATCGGCCTTACCGCCGTGCTCCACACCTGGGGATCGGCGCTCACCTATCATCCGCACGCCCATATCATCGTTCCCGGTGGCGGCTTGTCGCCCGATGGCGAGCACTGGGTCGCCTGCCGGCCCGGCTTTTTCCTCTCCGTTCGGGTCCTCTCCCGTCTCTTCCGCCGCCTGTTCCTCGAACGGCTGACCGCCGCCCACCAAGCTGGGCGGCTGGCGTTTTTTGCCGACCAGGCCGCGCTCGCCGAGCCGGCCGCGTTCAAAAGCCGCCTCGACGCGCTGCGGAAGATCGAATGGGTGGTCTACGCCAAGCGGCCTTTTGGCGGACCCGGCGCGGTGCTTGCCTACTTGTCTCGCTATACGCACCGCATCGCCATCGCCAACAGCCGGCTCGTCGCCTTCAACGGCGAGCGCGTGACGTTCAAATGGAAGGATTACCGGGCCAAGAGCGAGGCGCGCTACAAGCTGATGACGCTCGACGTCGACGAGTTCATCCGCCGCTTCCTGATCCACGTCCTGCCCGATGGGTTCCACCGCATCCGACACTACGGTCTGCTCGCCAACGGCAACCGGACCGGTAACATCACATTAGCCCGCCAGCTGCTCGGCGTACCCGACCTACCGCCCTCAAGCGAGGCCAACGACGACCCCGAACATCGTCACGAAGACAGCCAGTGGAACGCTTGTCCTTGCTGCGGCGGGCGAATGGTCATCATCGAGACCTTCGAACCGGGCTGCCGGCCCCGGCTGTGGCCGCTCCCGTCGATCGGGCTCGATAGCTCATGACCAACATGCTCGTGTCGCCACCCTCCGCCGCTGCGCCTGCTGCATCCCGACATCTCGCCGGCAACGCCGACGTTCACCCGCCGGCAACCCTTGGCTGCCACCTTCCTCCGCCAAAACCCGCATCGCTGCGGGCGACATCGCCCGCCCGTCCGCACCCGCGGCGAACGCCACCCCGCTCACCGCGCCCGCATGAACCCGTCCCAATCCGCGATCGAGAAATCAAATCAAACGCCGGCGCTAAATCCCCATAGGCCGACACCACCGCCGGTGCGAACTCGCCCCGCGGTTTCCTCCTTCGAGGCTTTTCGGACGCCTACCTCCCTCCGCTTGCTCACGCCTGTGTCCGGCAGGCGTCCGAAAACCCTTAACGATGGCAGACCTTTGCGGCGCCGCGATCAAGCCGCCAAATTCGACCGAGGGTGTGTGATCCGTCTTCGACAGTTCCGGTCGGCGATTGACCGGTAAACCATTGATTTCGCGTAGGCGGATCGGGAATTTGACATAAACGTAGTGCCACGATTTTTACCGTTTGTTCCGATTCTTGAGAGTCTTCGAAGCGGGTATCATGGTGCTCTCGGTTTGGAGCCGCCATGTTCTTTCGACGCAAGCTCTCCGGCAAAACCCAATATCTTCAGATCGTCAAGAATGAGCGCGTTGACGGCAAGCCACGGCAATCCGTGGTCGCCACCCTCGGCCGCGTCGACGACCTGGTGGCAAGCGGCGAAATCGACCGCCTGCTGCGCTCCGGCGCCCGCTTCGCCGCCACCGCCGTCGTGCTCACCGCCTTCGACAACGGCCAGACCACCAAGATCACCACCCGCCAGCTCGGCCCGGCCCTCGCCTTCGAACGCCTGTGGCGGGAGACCGGCGGCAAGCGCGTGATCGAGGAACTGGCGCAGAACCGCCAATTCGAGTTCGACCTCGAACGCGCGGTCTTCTTGAGCGTCCTGCATCGCCTGTTCGACCCCGGCTCCGACCGCGCTGCCGAGAAGTGGCGAGACGACATGGTCATCCCGGGCGTCCCCGACCTCGACCTCCATCACCTCTATCGCACGATGGGTTGGCTCGGCGAGGAACTCACCGACCAGAGCGGGCGCGGCCTGGCGCCGCGAACCACCAAGGACCTCGTCGAGGAACGTCTGTTCGCCTTGCGCAACAATCTGTTCAGCGAGGTCAGTCTGGTCTTCCTCGATACCACCTCGCTGTACTTCGAAGGCCGCGGCGGCGAGAGCCTGGGCCAATACGGCCACTCCAAGGATCACCGCCCCGATCTGCGCCAGGTCGTCCTGGCCGTCGTCATCGACGGCAATGGCCGGCCGATCTGCTCCGAGCTGTGGCCCGGCAACACCACCGACGTGACCACCCTGTTGCCGGTGATCGAGCGGCTCAAGACCCGCTTCCTGATCGCCCGCATCGGCATCGTCGCCGACCGCGGCATGATCAGCGCCGCCACCGTGGCCGAACTCGAAGCCCGCGGCTTCGACTACATCCTTGGCGTGCGCGAGCGCGCCACCAAGGAAATCCGCGGCGTCATCACCGACCCCGCCCCCTGGGTACCGTTGAGCATTCCCAAAGCGGCCGACCGTGGCACCACCGACCTGATGGTCAAGGAAGTCATCCGCTCCGGCACAGACGCCACAGGCAAGCCATGGCGCCGCCGCTACATTGTCTGCCGCAACCAGGCCGAGGCGCATAAGGATGCCGCCGAACGCGCCGCCATCGTCGCCGCTCTCACCGAGGCGCTCGCCCGAGGTGACAAAAGCCTGGTGGGCAACCGCGGCTATCGCCGCTTTCTCGGCCTCAAAGCCGGCCGCCGCTTCGAAATCGATCCGCGCCGCATCGCCCTCGACGCCCTCTTCGACGGCATCTACGTGCTGCGCACCAACACCAAGCTCACCCCGCTCCAGGCCGTCCTGCGCTATCGCGACCGCTGGATGGTCGAGGACATCTTCCGAACCGCAAAATCCCTCCTCGCCACCCGCCCGATCTTCCACAAATGCGACCACACCATCCGCGGCCACGTCTTCTGCTCTTTCCTCGCCCTGGTCCTGCGCAAGGAGTTGCAGGACCGCCTCCTCGCCGCCGGCCACCAGCTCGAATGGGCCGACATCGTCCACGATCTCCAACGTCTGAGCGAAACCGAGATCGAGCAAGACGGGAAACGTTACCTATTACGCAACCCGGCCCCGCCGGCTGCCAGCGCTGTCTTCACCACGCTCGGCGTCGCCCTGCCGCCGCTCGTCCGCACCGCCCAACCGCCGCCACCGCGAACGCCGCGCAAACCGCAACAACCCCGTCGCAAACCCCGCCGGCGTAGTGCCAACGCCACTTCCCATTCCTCTAACCCGTTGATGTAGGCGAGCTATCAGAAGTTAGGTGTCGAAGTTCCATTTGATCCGACGCTGGACGGTCACCGACGCGGCGCGTCACGATGGGGCATTACTGCCCGAACTGATCGATCGCAACAACACCGCTGGCGATGTCTGGGCCGATACCGCCTACCGCTCACAGGCCAATGAGAAATACCTC
>DATKMF010000085.1:0-24369 GCA_035542015.1 Candidatus Cybelea sp. | reverse complement strand
GTCACGATCTGCTGCTGCAAGCCGCTGGTGAAGGGCAGCGCCAGGGTGTCGACCAGGTCCTTGGCGTTCGAGATCTGCTGCTGGATCTTGGTGGTCGAGGATCCGGAGATGGTGTCGCTCATCGAGCCCGAATTGTCGAACGAGAACACCACGTCGAGGCCGGTCGCGGCGCGCGCCACCTTGGCGCTCGAGGCCATGGTCATGTTCCGGAAGCCGAGCACGCGCATCAGCGTGGTCGGGATGGTCGCGGTCGAGTTGACGGTGACGACGGTCGCGGTGTTGTCGACGCTGATGGTCGGCGCCTGCACGTTGGCGCCCATGGCGCCGTTCGGGAAATCGGCGTTGAAGAAGGCGAGGGCGTCGGACCGGACCTTGGTGTAGTTGGAGTCGGTCTCCGACTGCAGCGCCTTGCCCCCGGCCAAAGCCGCGGCGTCGATCGCCTCGGAGAGCCGGGCCTTGACCAGGTAGCCGCGCGCCGCATCGACCGCGAGGCCGGCGACGCCGACGAACACGATCGCCGAGAAGCCGAAGTAGATGGCGACCGCCCCGCGCTCATTGAGCAGGAAGCGCCGGCGTGCACGCCGATGCCCTTGGCGAGCCGCGAACAAGCGGGACTTCAACTCAGACGCAAAGCGACGCAGCGACATGACCCGATCCTCTTTCGCCCCACTCTCATATGATACGAAAGAATCGTCGGCCGCACAATCGCGGTTTAGCCTTAAGGTCTTGATTTAGCTACAATTATCTTAAAATGCTACCACCGGCGTATGCGCCCGTGCGGATTGTTCCGCCGGGCGCGCGGGCTACGCGGCAGCGCGCCGCAGCCTATTGCTGCTCGACGTTGCCGCCGCCCTGGCCGCCGCCCTGATTGGTGGGGATCCCGTTGCTGCTCTGGTTGGCACTCGAAGTCTGGTTGACGTTCGAGGTCTGGGTTGCGTTCGAGCTCGTGGTGCTCACAGACGAGGACTGGAACTGCACGTCGGTCGGCGAGAGCACGCGCGTGCAGCGCTCGCCGCCGCAGGAATAGAGGGTTTCCACCGGACCCTTGTCGCCGGAGGCCATGATGGAGACGTGGCCTTGGGTGATCGGGTTGACCACCAGCTGCCAGTCGAGCAGCAGCTCCTGGGAGGCCGACAAGACGATGAGATTGGTCTCGCCTGGCGTCTTCCCGAAGACGATGACGGTGGTGGGATCGTCCAGGGTGACGTCGGCAACGGTGGGATCACCCACGACGACGCTGACGGCCGGTTTCGCAAGCTTCACCACCCGGGCTTCGCGCCACGTGACGTTGAGCCCGTCGGCATGGGCGGCGGCGCTCAGCAGTGCCAGCATCGGCAGCAGAATCCAGAGACGGCGCATTTTCCCCCGCATCTCCCGCTTCTGGGCCTGCGTCCCGCCGTGGCCCACTCCGGCAATGAACTCAATCTTTAGCCGAGAGATGTTAATCTTAGTCGACAAGCCCCTGTCCGGCAATGGCGATGGCGCGGGCGATCGGTCGAGGCCCGGAACGGCGGCTTGTGGGACCCGCCCGGAAATTATATGTTATCAAGCGGTTGTCGTGACTTGGGGCCCGGAACGCATCCGGGAGTGTGTTTGCGGCAGCTTTCGGGGGAATACGCCATGGTTGGGGTGCGATATCGGCCCGTCCTGGAGACCGCGGTGCGGGCACGATCGGCGCGATGGCTGGCGCTGGCGGCAGCGGTGGCGATCGCCGGCTGTGCCAATCCGACGGCGGTGAAGCCGGGCGCCCAGGCCACGCTGCAGGCCGCCCAGCTCGACGCCGCCAAGCAGGCCGAAGCCTCCTACAACTATGACGACGCAGTGGGGATCTATCAGGGTCTCTACGCCGAGCATCCCAACGACCTCGACATCGCCCTGCACCTCGCGCGCAACCTGCGATTCTCCGGTCAGCCCCAGAACGGGATCCGGCTGCTGAATGAACTGATGGCGAAGAACGGCCGGACCACGCCCCTGCTGCTCGAGCTCGGCAAGGCCTATCTCGCGGCGGACCAGGACAATCTGGCACTGCCCACCTTGATGGAGGCCAAGGGAAAAGAACCCAGCAACTGGGATATCCTCTCGACCATCGGCGTCGCCTACGACTATCAGGGCGACTATGCCGACGCGCGCGATGCCTACGCGCAGGCGCTGATCGCCTCGCCGAGCAATCCGGACGTGCTCAACAACCTGGCTCTCTCGCAGGCGCAGAGCGGCGATCTCGATGGGGCGATCGCGACGCTGCAGCAGGCGACCGATCAGCCGAGCGCGACCGCGCAAATCCGGCAGAATCTCGCGCTGATGCTGGCGCTGAAGGGCGACCCCGATTCCGCCGAGCGCCTGGCGCGCAAGGACCTGCCGCCCGAGATGGCGGACAACAACACGACCTATTTCCGCATGGTCGCCGGCGCGGCCAAGGGCGGCACCCCGCTTCCGGTTGCCGCCCAGATGCCGGCGGCGACGCCGATGCCGACGGCGGCGATGACGCCGATGCCAGCGGCTGAGCCGACGGCGATGCCAATGGCCGCGCCGACGGCGGTCCCAATGGCAACGCCGCCGACCCCCATGCCTGCGGCAGCGGCGACGATGCCAGCGCCGGCGCCGACGGCAATGTCAACGGCCGCCCCGACGGCGGTCCCAATGGCAACGCCGCCGATCCCCGTGCCTGCGGCGACGACGGCGACGCCAACGACTGAGCCGACGGCGATACCAACGGTGACGCCGCCGAGCACCATGCCGGCAGCCACGACGGAGCAACAACCGACGACGCCCAGTCCGGCGCCCGCCCCGGCCGACGACGACGCGGTGCGGTAGGCCGTCCGGCGCGTTCGGCCGGAGCTACTTCGACATCAGATCGTGGACCTGGATGCCAGCGGGGCCGGCGATCACCAGGAACAGCACCGGCAGGAAGAAGATGATCATGGGCACGGTGAGCTGTGCCGGCAGCGCCGCCGCTTTCTTCTCGGCAGCGCTGAGGCGCGCGTCGCGATTCTCCTGGGCGATCACGCGCAGGCCCTGCGCGATCGGCGTGCCGTACTTCTCCGACTGCAGCAGGGTCGTGGTCAGCGATTTGAACGTCGGCAGTCCGGTCCGCTCGGCGAGGTTCTCATAGGCGGTGCGGCGATCGCCGAGGAAGGCGAGCTCCGCCGCCGTCAGCCCGATCTCCTCGGCCATCAGCGGCGCGGATTCCGCCATTTCCTCGGAGACCTTGTTGAATGCGGCCTCGATCGACATGCCGGCCTCGACGCAGATCACCATCAGATCGAGCGCGTCAGGGAAGGCGCGAGTGAGCGTCTTCTGCCGCTTCTGCACCGCATTGGTGAGGATGACCAAGGGCAGGACCCAGCCGAAGGCCGCAGCGCCGAGCGTCACCCCATATTTCATGGCCGGCGACCAGTCCGGAAACACGGTCCAGGCATAGAAGGCCGCGATCAGCGGCAGCGCGACCAGCATGACCAGCCGCATCGTCACATGGGTGACGGGCGCGGAATTGCTGCGCCAGCCGGCCTGGACCAGGCGCCGCTTCAGATCCCTCGCCTCCAGCATGTCCTGCAGCTTCAGCTGCCTGATGACGTTGCGCATGGCGCTCTCGGAGCGCCCAGGCGTCAGCCGGCGGCGCTGCTGAAAGCCCTCGCGCTGCTGCACCGCGAGCTCCTCGCGCCTGAAGGCGACGGCGCGACGCCGGGCCGCGAACTTGTCGTTCTGCAGGAAGGGCAGCGCCACCGCCAGCACGGAGACGAAGGCGGCGACGAAAGTCGCGCAGACGATGATCGTCGGGACGTCGAAGCCGAAGACGAAATCCTTGAACATGGCCGCTCCTGAAGCCCGCCACGCGGGGCGGGCAACGCGCTCACATATCGAAGTTGATCATCTTGCGCATCACCATGACGCCGCAGAACATCGTGATAAGGCCGATCGCAAGCATGATCCGGCCGCCCTCGCGGGTGAACAGCAGCGCGATATAGTCCGGCGCGAGCACGGAGAGCGCGCCCATCACCAGGATCGGCAACGAGCCGATGATCCCGGCCGATGCCTTCGCCTCGCTCGACATCGCCTGCACCTTGTCGCGCATCTTCTTGCGCTGGCGGAGGACGTCGGAGAGCTTGGCCAGCGTCTCGGCGAGGTTGCCGCCGGTGGTCTGCTGGGTGCCGAGCACGATGGTGAAATAGCGGAACTCGGGGCTCGGCAACCGGTCGCTCATGCGCTGCAGCGCATCGCCCATCGGCTGGCCGAGCTTGATCGCCTCGTTGACCAGGCGGATCTCGGGTCCGACCGGATCGGGCGACTCCTGGCCGATGATGTTGAGGCATTCGCCGACGGTCAGACCCGAACGCACGCCGCGCACGATGATGTCGATGGCATCGGGAAAGTTGGCGATGAAGCGTTTCAGACGGCGCTTGATCTTGAAGTTGAGCACGAACTTCGGAATGCCGAGCGCGCCCACGGCAGCGATCGCAATCAGCACGAACCAGGGCATATGGACGATGAAGCCGAAGGCGGTCAGCACGATTCCGCAGAGCAGCGAGAACAGGATGAACTGATTCGGGGTGACCTTGTCCCACCCGGCGTAGGTCAGCTGCTCGCGGAGGCGCGAGCCGCGCCGCTTCTGGCGCGCTTCCTCGGCGTGCTTCAGACGCTCGGCGATCTGCTTCTTGCGCTTGGCGCCGGCTTGCGCGTCGCGGCGGCTCTGCCCGGGCAAGACGAGGGCGGGAAGCGGATCGCCGACGACGGCGCTGATGCGCCGCTTCAGACGTGCCTGCGGAGCGGTCGCCACGGCGTAGATGCCAAAGCCCAGCAGCAGCACCACCACGAAAGCGATGCCCGCGATCCCGTAGACCAACAGCCGGGGATCGACGGCGGCCAGATTAGGCAACATTACCCTCCATGGCTTCGGCCAGCTCGCGCTCCTTACCGAAGTAGCGCACGCGATCCCAGAAGCCCGGACGCAGGCCCGTGAACCGGTGCCGGCCGGTGATCCGGCCCTGCGCGTCCTCGCCGGTGATCTCGTAGACGAACAGGTCTTGCAAGGTGACGACCTCGCCTTCCATGCCCATCACCTCGGAGACATGGGTGATCTTGCGCGAGCCGTCGCGCAGGCGCGCCGCCTGCACCACCACCTGGATCGCGCCGGCGATGTGCTCGCGCACCGTCTTGGCCGGCAGGTTGTAGCCGCCCATGGCGATCATGTTCTCGAGACGGGAGACGCATTCACGCGGGTTGTTGGCGTGGATGGTGCCCATCGAACCGTCATGGCCGGTGTTCATCGCCTGCAGCAGGTCGAACGCCTCGGGGCCGCGCACCTCGCCGACGATGATCCGCTCGGGACGCATGCGCAGGCAGTTGCGCACGAGATCGCGCATGGTGACCTGACCCACGCCTTCGAGGTTGGGCGGCCGGGTCTCCAGGCGCACCACATGCGGCTGTTGCAGCTGCAGCTCGGCCGCGTCCTCGCAGGTGATGACGCGCTCGGTGCGGTCGATGTAGTTGGTGAGGCAGTTCAGCAGCGTGGTCTTGCCCGAGCCGGTGCCGCCGGAGACGATGGTGTTGATCCGGCAATGGCCGATGATCTCGAGCAGCCGGCCGCCGGCCGGCGAGATCGAGCCGAACTTCACCAGCTTGTCGAGCGTCAGGCGGTCGCGGCGGAACTTGCGGATGGTGAGCGCCGGTCCGTCGATCGAGAGCGGGGGCGCGATCACATTGACGCGGCTGCCGTCAGCCAGGCGCGCGTCGCAGATCGGGCTCGCCTCATCGACGCGGCGACCGATCGCCGAGACGATCCGCTGGCAGATGTTCATCAGCTGCTGATTGTCGCGGAACCGGATGTCGGTGAGCTCGATCTTGCCGTTGGTCTCGATGTAGACCTTGTCCGCCCCGTTCACCATGATGTCCGCGATGTCGTCGCGGGCCAGCAGCGGTTCCAAGGGACCCAGGCCGAGCACGTCGTTGCAGATTTCCGTGATCACCATCTGCTGCTCGGCAGCAGACAGCGTCAGGTTCCGCATGTTGATGATCTCGGAGACGATCTCGCTGATCGCGTCGCGGACCGACTTGTGATCGAGCTTGGCGAACTCGCCGAGATCGACCGTCGCCATCAGATCGTTGAACACGTTGAGCTTGATCTCGGCCAACCGGGAGTCGAGCTCTCCGCCGCGTGCCGCCGTTGCGCCGGGGACGGTGGTGCCGGCAGGCCGCTGGGCCGGCACGGGCGCTTCCACGACCGCGGGCGGCCGGGCTCCCGGCGCCGGCGTGGTTACCGGACTGTTACGCTTGCCGAACATTCCTGTTCAGGCTCCTCGCAAAATCACTCCAACCCGGGAGCTTCGGACCGGACACCCCCGGATGTCAACTCGCCTGCGTCTTCGGCTTCTTCTTCAGCCAGCCAAGCAGCGGCTTGTCACCAGGCGCGGCTGAGCGCTCGGCAGACTGACGCGCACCGAGCGCGGTCGCCAGCTGGCGGAAGGTCGCGGCCGCCTTGTGCGAGCGCGCACCTTCTCCGAATACCTGTCCGTTATTCGACAGCTGGCCGAAGACTTGCGGTTCGAACGGCAGGACGCCGATCGGCGCCAGCCGCAGGGATTCCTGGAAGTCCTTGAGCGACAGCTGGGTCTTCTTGGCGGCGTCGAGCTTGTTCAGCACCAGGCGCACATTGGCCTGCTCGCCGCGCCGGCTCCGCATCCAATCGACCAGCATCTTGGCGTCGCGCAGGTTGCTGAGATCGGGCGCCGCCGTGATCACCACCTCGTCAGAGAGCACCAGCAGGTTGGACAGCCAGTCGCTCCACTGCCGCGGCAGATCGACGACCACATGCGCGGCCATTTGCCGCGTGAGGTCGATCAGGCGCTCGATGGTCTCCGTGGTCGGGCGATAGAGCTCCTTGAGCGTGCCCTGGGTGGACATCACGCTCAAATGCTCGTCGTGCTCCATCAGGAAGCGCTCGACCAGGGTGTGGTCGAGCCGCTCGGTGTCGAGCAGGGCATCGCCGACCGACTGCTTGGGATCGAGGTTGAGCCCAAGTGCCGCCGTCCCGAAATTGAGGTCGAGATCGATCAGGATGGTCTCGTCCTTGGTCATGTCGGCCAGGGTCCAGGCGGCATTGCAGGCGACGGTCGTGCTGCCGACCCCGCCGCGTGCCCCGATGAAGCTGATCAGCCGACCCTGCTGCTTCGCCGAGGGGTCGCGGATCGCTTCGACGACCGCCTCGACAATCTCCTGGGTCGAGACCGGACCGACCAGGTATTCGGCGACGCCCTGGCTGACCAGGCGGCGATAGACCTGCACGTCGTTGATCGAGCCGATCACGATGACCTTGCGGCCGGGTTCGACGACGTCGGCCATCTGCTCGAGATTCTTCAACAGCTGGTCGATGCCGCTCGGATCCTCGACGATGATGACGCGCGGGCTCGGGTTGTCGGCGTAGTGCTTCACGGCCCGCGCCAGGCCGCCGAACAGGATGCTGAGCTTGACCTTGGAGAATTCCCGCTCGGTGCGCAGCCCTTCCAACGCCGCCTCGGTCTCGCGGCTCAGCGGAAACGCTTCGATGTTGAAGCGGTGAATCACGCGCGCACTCCCATCACTGACTGACGTTGGAGGTCTTGGTCGGCTCCGCTTCCTGCGGGCTCGAGATGATCGTCGCCGTGTCGTACTTGGTCACGACATCGAAGCTGCGCTCGCCATACCGCCCCGACGGCGGCTGCATCTGCTGCAGATCGAGCGGATTGACCGCCATCAGCGCGGTGTTGCGCTCGGTCGCGCAGCCGAGGTTGCCCCAGTCCTGATTGTAGAAGTTGACCTCCAGATACTCGTTGGTCATCCCGCAATCGGGCACCTCGGCAACCCAGATCGGGAACATCACCGTGGCGCGATGGGCGGCGCCGGCGCTCCATTCGGGATGCAGCGTCACATCGACCGCGGCGGCCGGGATGCCCTGGGCCGCGAGCGACGCGCGGATGTTGTTTGCAAACGCGACGGCCGCAGGATCCGTCTTGCTGGTGGCGCCGACCGCGATGCCGATCGGCCCGGCGTTGCGGTCACGGAAGTCCTTTGCGAACTCGTCGATGCGCTGCCGGTCCGCGCCCTGCACCGCGCCGTTGCCGGCCGGTTCGAGGAAGAGCACCGCCGTCTTCTGCGAGACCTGCGCCGCGAACTTCGCATGCGGGTCATAGGACGCAAGATCGGGCGCGTTGCAGCCGACGAGGGTGAGAGCGACGGCGCCCAAGAGGGCGGCCGGGATGAGCTGTCGGGAAGCCATGAGCGTCATCTTCGCCTCCTCACTGGATAATATAGCCGACCGGACCCTGCAGCGCAGGGGCATTGCGGCCGGTCGGCACCGGTTGCTTGACGTAGATGTTCTGCAGGTGGCCGAGGAAGTACATGTCGAGGTCGCTCGACGGGGCGAAGCCGTCGGTCGGCAGCGCCAGGAGCTTGGGCTGCACCGGCTTCACCAGCAGCGCGGTCACCACGATCACGAGCTCGGTCTCGTTGTGCTGGAACGCCTCGGAGCGGAACAGCTGGCCGAGCACCGGGATGTTCATCAGGCCGGGCAGGCCGTTGAGGCCGCTGATGATGTCGTTCTGCAGCAGGCCGCCCATGACGATCGAGCCGCCGCTCGGCAACTCCACCACCGAGGTGGCACGACGCACCTTCAAGCCGGGGATCTGCAGGCCGCTGACGATGATCGAAGCGGCCTTGTCGATGGCACTGACCTCGGTGCCGACCTTGAGGCTGATACGCCCGGAATCGAGCACCACCGGCACGAACGAGAGCGCCACGCCGAACTGCTTGAAGTCGACCGAGATGGTGTTGTTGTCCTGGGCGATGGGGATCGGGAACTCGCCGCCGACCAGGATGTTGGAGGCTTCGCCCGAGACCGTGACGAGGTTGGGCTCGGCCAGGGTCTTCGAGAGGTTCTGCTGCTCGAGCATGCTCAAGGTGAAGTCGAGCGAGCCCGAACCGATGCCGATCCCCGTGCCGGTGATCGCGCCCACCACCTCATTGGTGAAGTTGCCGGTCGCGGTCTGGGCGAAATCCACCGATCCGCCGAGGATGTTGACGCCGTTCAGGTTCCAGTCGATGCCGAGATTCTTGATCGCCGACTTGTCGATCTCGGCCACCCGCACGCGAAGCATCACCTGCTGCTCATTGGCGATCCGCAGCATGTTGACGACCTTCTTGTCCTCATCGACGAAGCGGCGCGCGACCGTCGCGGCGCGCTGCACGACGCCGTCGGAGCTGACCGAGCCCGAGAGCACGATCGCATCCCCCGCCGCGGTCACGTCGATCGGCTCGCCGGGAATGAGGTCGGTCAAGGCTTGCTTCACGGCATCGGTATCGGGATGCACGTTGATTTCGAAGCGCTCGATGATCTTGCCCTCGGCATCCAGCAGGAACACGTTGGTATTGCCGTTCGCCTTGCCGACCAGGAAGAGCTGGGTCGGCGAGCGCACGACGACGTCGGCGATCGCCGGGCTGCCGACGATCACGTCCCGCACCGCGCTCGGCAGATGGAGCTCCAGGGTCTTGTTGAGGGTCAGCGGCACCACTTCGTTGGGCGTGCCGGTCAGCGATTTCACCAGCGCGGCGTAGGGCCCGGGCGCCGAGTTGCCCGACGGCGTCGTGGTGACGCTTTGCGCCCAAGCCACCGGGCCGGTCGATACGGCGGCGATCGCGAGGACCAGGGCGGCAAATATATGCTTATGCATGTTACTGACCGAACTTCTGGATGGCGACCGCACCACCTCGATTGATCTTGACTTCGGTCTGTCGCGCCGCGCGCTCCTTCGCCTTGGCAATCGCCTGCTGCGTGGTCTGAGGCAGATCCTCCTCGTTCTCGTTCAGATCGAGCGCGACCAGGGACGAAAGCGCCCGCGACGCGCGGACGTCCATCACGTAGGTCTGCTGCTTGTCGCTGTCATTGAGCCCGGGAACCATGCTGCGCAGGCTGAGCGACAGCTGCCCGAGCTGCTCGGCGACCCGGATCCGCTCCGCCTGGTCCGGCTTCAGCTCGAGGGTGACGAGGTTGCCCGGCTCGGCGACGCCGGTCTTCGGATCGTGCGAGAGCTTCTGGTTGATCGCCACCACGCGGACGTTCTTCAGCACCGTTTCCGAGGCGTAGCGCAGGACCACGTCCTTCCAGCCGTCGAGCTGGACCAGATCGCGCACCGAGGTATTCATGATCACGTCGACATGGTCGTTCGGCAGCACCAGTCCGGCGACGCCGGAGGAGGGCGAAACGTTAATGGTGATCGCCCGCATGCCGGCCGCCAGGTTGGCGGCGGTGACGCTGCTGTCGCCCTGCTTCAGCACCATGTCGCGGCTCATCGGCTCGCCGGACATGATCGAGCGCTTGGCGATACGGTCGAGGAAGTCCTGCTGCGGGTCAGGCCCCGGGGCCTGGCCCTGGGCCACTTTCGGCTGCACCACGAAGCGCTCTTGGTCCACGTAATTGCTGGGCCAGGGCTCCCATTTGATGTCGTCGGCCGTCAGGATGGTGCCGGGGGTGATGTCCCGCGCCGCCACCAGAACATTCTCGATATTGACCTGTACGCTGGTGGTCTGCGCCTGCTCCGGCACCTTCTGAGAGGCGAGCCATTGGCTTGCAAGAAAGGCAATTATCCCCGCCAGCCCCAGCGCCAGGACGATCAGAACGATCACAATTGGCCGCATAGTCGGTCCCCTCCATGCATGGCCCGAGGCGACGCCCCGAAATCACCCCCGATCCGGGCCACACAGCACGCAGTATCGCGGATCGCGCGCCAATTTGCTAGGGCCTTGATCGGCGATTCATAAACCCGAATCAACGACCTAGCATGTAATGCTCGCACACTTTAACCAAGACTTAACGGCGGCCGATTTCGTCCGCCGGGGGTGCGCATGGGCTGCTTCTGCGGCCATCGACCCTGCATCCGGGACCGTGACGTTAACCCTTTGGCCGCGCGGGCCTTTCCACGGAGATGCCGCGGCGGTCTTTCAACAAAGACCGGCACGGCACGCCACCTCGGCGTGATGGAGCCAATAGTCGAGGGCTGCGGCTGCAATGGCCACGCCATAAGGCAGCGGGCGCCTTAAGGGCGTGCCGCGCAGCCCCTGGATCGCGAGGGCAGCCAGGGCAAGGACCCCGCCGGCCAGCGACATCACCAGAAAGAATCTCAGCAGGTCGTAGGAAAAACCGATCCAGACGGCAACCGCCGCCGCCATCTTGGCATCGCCGCCGCCGATCACCCCGGCCGAGAACAGCACGAAGCCCGCGAGCAGCACGATTGCACCGACGCCGGCCGCGACCGCCATTGCCGCCCACGGCATGCCATGGGCCCAGGCCCACGGGACGTAGCCGATTGCGATCACCGCATTCAGCCAGTTGGGCAACCGCCGCCAGGCGAGATCGGAGACGGCGGAAGCCACCATGGCGACGGCGAAGGCAAGCTCCAGCGCGACGGCGAGACCGCTGGCCGAGGCGTCCGGCATGGCGCGGATCCCCCGATCCGGATGGGCGACGGCAACGCACCCGCTGTCGTCAGTTGCCGGTAGCCGAAACCACCGTGCTGCTGATGAAGTTGTACATGCCCGTCATGCTATTCGACATGAGCGTCAGGGAGCCGACGATGAAGACGCTGATCAGAGCCGCGATCAACGCGTACTCGATCGACGTTGCCCCCGCTTCAGCCCCGCGAACTCGACCAGAATGAGACGGCGCCCCCACCGGCGGCAAATCCTGGCCGTCCGACCTCAGTTGCTGGATGCGCTGCTGAGGTTGCTCGAGACGTTGTTGAACACCTGCTTCAGGCTGTTGCCGGTGAGCTGCAGCGCGGCAATGATCACGACCGCGATGAGCGCGGCGATCAAGCCATACTCGATCGCGGTGGCGCCGCGGTCGGACTTGAAGAACTTGCGGATCTTCGACATCGAACTTCTCTTCCTGTGGTCGCCAAGCATGGATGCGCGAACGCACCGCCCCGCGATACCCGGCGATCCTGGGCCGCAGAAGCGGAACATTGTCCGCCGCGAACATAGCCTTTTCGCGTAAGCGCCGCAAGGCCGACCCGACTCTGGGCAGGGTTTTTCCCGAAGCGAGAGGCATTTGCGCGCCATCCCGTTCCGGCCTCCGCGCCGGCGCCTTGCCGAATATCATCTCGCGACCTCCTGTGCTCCAGTCACATACTGCGTCCCGCTCAACCCGAGACGCGCAGCTTGCCGCCCACCACAATCGGAGGGCGAGCGCAACGAGCCGTGCACGCGCGCCGATGCCCGGTGCGATCGCCAGTATGAGTATCCCCGGTATGCGTATCCCCGTGAGCGCCGGGGCGGTCCGGACACGATCGCAGCGCGCCGCGGTGACGGCGCGATTGTTGCATCGGCTCCGCAGCGTGGCCCGACCGGTCGGCGGTTTCGCGCTCCGCTGGAAGATGATACAACTCGTCCGACCAGCGGCTGCCGGCGGGGATGTCGGAAGCGAAGGGGGAGTTGATTGCCGGGATGACCAGGGAAAAGGAACTGATCCTGGTGGTCGATGATTCGCCCACCAATCTCGCGATCCTCAACGTGGTCTTGCGCGAAGTCTACAACGTGGTCACGGCAACCAACGGTCCCGACGCGCTCAATCTCGCCGCCTCCGAGGAACCCGATCTCATCATCCTCGACATCATGATGCCGGGCATGGACGGCTACGAGATCTGCGACCGGCTGAAGGCAAACCCCTTCACCAAGGACATCCCCGTGATGTTCGTGACCGCCATGGACCAGGAGCGCCAGGAGGCGAAGGGTCTGGCCATGGGCGCGGTCGATTATCTGGCGAAGCCGGTGAGCCCGCCGATCGTGCTGGCGCGCGTGCGCAACCAGCTGGAATTGAAGAAACAGCGCGATTTTCTGCGCCGGCTGTCCTCGATCGACGGCCTGACCGGGGTCGCCAACCGCCGGAGCTTCGAGGAGGATTTCGACAAGGAATGGCGCCGCGCCGCCCGCCATCAGGCGCCGCTGACGCTGCTGCTGGCGGATATCGACCATCTGCGGGCCTATAACGATGCCTATGGCTATCTGGCCGGGGACGACTGCCTGAAGATGGTGGCCCAGGCCATGAGCAAGTCGATGATGCGGCCGGGCGACGTCATAGCCCGGTATGGCGGCGAGGAGTTCGTCGGCTTGCTGCCGGATACCGATGCCAAGGGTTCGACGGTGGTCGCCGACCGCCTGCTGAACGCAGTGCGCGCCCTGGCGCTGCCGCACGCCCATTCCGACGCCGCGCCGATCGTCACCATCAGCATCGGCGTCGCCTCCTGCTTGCCGCATCGCGACAACGACCGCGCCGGCCTGTTCAAGCTGGCCGGCGACGCGCTCTACGCCGCCAAGACCGCGGGCCGCAACCAAGCCAAGATCGTCGAGTTCAAGCCGGAAAAGGTCTCGGCCTGACCGAGACTCCGGAAAAAAAGCAGGCGGCCTCGTCGAGACCGCCTGCATCGGGAATCGTCCCGTACCTACGCGACCAAGCTTAGTTGCTGGATGCGCTGCTCAGGTTGCTCGAGACGTTGTTGAACACCTGCTTCAGGCTGTTGCCGGTCAACTGCAGGGCGGCGATGATCACCACCGCGATCAGGGCCGCGATCAGGCCGTATTCGATGGCCGTTGCGCCCAGATCCGATTTGAAAAACTTGCGAATGCGCCTCATCGGTCTCTCCTCGTTAGGCAGCGATCCGCACCATGCGGTTCGCCTGTCGGTCGCGGTCGAATCCCGTTCCAAGTCGTCCTCGGCCCACATTCCTAGAATAAGGAAGAGGATCGAGAAGACAAGTAATTCCCCCGGGGTTCCCCACATGATAATGTATTGATATGCTTGAGCATTACTGAAAAATCTCGCAACAACCTACGAAAAACTTGGGGCGAATGTGGGGAAAATCACAAGCTTCATCCTAAACCTCTGTGACACTTGTACGAATCCGCCCTGGTCCGCCTCAAGTATTCGTCCTGGAATCGCGATCTTTCCGAGCCTAATTCAAACGAACTTTTCCTAAATTTCGGTGAAGATCTTGGATCGCCGGATGGACCCGCCGCGCGCTTCCCCGGACTTCGCCGCCGCCCCGCCTTCATTTCCCCCTGCCAACCGCGGGCGGCGCGGGCCCCGCGGGTTGTCCCATCTCACACGATCCGGTAGCCTCGCCCCACATCTCTTATGAGACCAGTCGAGTCGACTCGGGCAATGATCATTGGCGCGCAGCCATCGAGCACCGTTCTCGTGGTGGACGACACCGCCGCGACGCTTGAGTTGATCGAGACCATGCTCGGCGGCGAGCACCGGGTGCTGACCGCGGGCGATGCCGACAGCGCGATGAAGGTGGCGCAGCGCGAGGAGCCGGATCTCATCCTGCTCGACATCCGCATGCCGGGCGTGGACGGCTACCAGCTGTGCCGCTTCCTGAAGGCCGATCCGGTGACCCGGGAGATCCCCGTGGTCTTCGTGACGGCCATGGACGAGGAGCGCGAGGAGGCCAAGGGCCTGGAGCTCGGCGCCATCGACTACATCACCAAGCCTTTGAGCCCGCCGATCCTGAAGGCACGGGTGCGCAACCACATCGAATTGAAACGTCAACGCGACCAGCTGCGGCGGCTCTCCGCAGTCGACGGCTTGACCGGCCTCGCCAACCGACGCGCCTTCGGCGAGACGCTCGAGAAGGAGTGGCGCAGCGCCATCCGGCGCAACACCTCGATCTCGCTGCTGATGACCGATGTCGACGACTTCAAGCCGTTCAACGACGCCTACGGCCATCTCGCCGGCGACGAGGCGCTGAAGCGGGCGGCGAAGGCGCTGAGCGGCGCTGCCTTGCGTCCCGCCGATCTCGTCGCGCGCTATGGCGGCGAGGAGTTCGTGATCCTGCTGCCCGACACCGGGGCCAACGAGGCCGCGCTGGTGGCCGATCGCCTGTTGCTCGCGATCCGGCGGCTCGCCATCCCGCACGAGCATTCGCGCGGCTGGCAGTTCCTCTCCTTGAGCGTCGGTCTTGCGTCGGCGCGGCCAACCCGCAACATGGACGCGAACGAGCTGCTCGATCTCGCCGACCGCATGCTCTATCAGGCCAAGAACAGCGGCCGCAACCGCGTGGTCACCGCAAACCTTGAAACGCCGGAAGAACCCGCGGCGTAACGGCCCACGGGACGTTGCTTGTGACGCACCTGCTCGGCAACCTTCTGCGCATCATGGCGCTGGTCGTCGTGATCGCCGGCCTCGCCGTGCCGGCCCCAGCGGCGACCATGCCGCTCCGGCCCGGTGCCGCTGCACAGGGTACCGCTTGCGGAAGTGATGGCCGCGCAGGTGCATCGGATGCGCCATCATGCTCTGGTTGACGAGCTCGACCGGCATGATGGCCGAGGTGGCCTGTGCGGATGCATGAAGTGGTTCGGTGGAAGCGCGCTGTATCCAGCTAGCCGCGCAGCCGCTCGCCCTTCGGATCGTAAGGCGGCGCCTTGAGGCGGGTGGCGGGGACGCGCCGTCCCAGTACCTCGACCTCGAAGGCGTCGCCGCCCCCTGAAGTTGAACCGGCGAGCGGGAGGTAGCCGAGCGCCAGCTGCTTGCCGGTCCAATGCGCGTAGTAGCCGGAGGTGACGCGGGCGACCGCTTTGCCGTCCTTGAAGATCGGCTCGGCGCCCATGATGTCGATGTCGTTGGCCGCAATCTCGATCAGGCCGAGGCGGCGCTGCGGCCCGTCCTTCAGCTGCTTCTCGACGGCGGCGCGACCGATGAAGTCTCCCTTGTCGAGGCGCACGAAGCGCGCCCAGTCGGCCTCGGCGGCATTGTAGTCGGCGGTGAAGTCGCGGCCCCAGGAACCGTAGCCCTTCTCGATCCGCATGGAGTGGAGGGCACGGACGCCGAACGGCCGCAAACCCAGAGGCTTCCCCGCCTCCATCAGCCGCTCATAGAGATGCAGCTGGAAGGCGGGCGGCGTGTAGAGCTCGAAGCCGAGCTCGCCAGTGAAGGAGGCGCGGATCGCCAGCACCTTGGCCAGCCCGATCTCGATCCATTGCGCGCGGAGGAACGGGAAGGCGGCGTTGGAGAGGTCGGCGTCGGTCAGGCCTTGCAGCAACTCCCGCGCCTTGGGTCCGGTGATCGAGAAACCGGTGAGCAGCGCCGTGACGTTCCGGATCTCGACGCCGCTCGCCGGGGCGTTGGCGTGCAGCCAGCGCAGATAGTGCACCTCCGCGGTGCCGGAGCCGATCAGCAGGTAGGCGTTCTCCTCGGTGCGGGTGACGGTCAGATCGCCGAGAATGCGCCCGCTCGGCGCCAGCATCGGGCAGAGCACGGTGCGCCCCGGGGTCGAGGGCAGCTTGTTGGTCAGCACCCGGTCGAGGAAGCGGCCGGATTCCGGACCCGCTACCTCGATCTTGCAGTAACTCGACGTCTCCCAGAGGCCGACGCCTTCGCGCACCAACCGCACTTCCTCCGCCACGCGATCGAAGGCGTTCGAACGGCGATAGGTCGGCTTCTCGGTCGGACGCTCGCCCCCGTTGGGCTTGCCGAACCAGAGCGGATATTCCCAGCCGAAGGCGGCGCCCATGACGGCGCCCTCGCTCTTCAGCGCGGCATAGATCGGGCTGGTCTTCAGCGGACGCGCCGCCGGCAGCTCCTCGTTGGGGAAGGTCATGGAGAAGCGGCGGCGGTAGTTCTCGGTGGTCTTCTCCAGCGTGTAGCGGCCGAGCGCATGGGGACCGAAGCGCGCTACGTCCATGGCGAAGACATCCATGCCCGGCTCGCCATCGACGATCCAGTTGGCGACCGCGAGGCCGACCCCGCCGCCCTGGCTGAATCCCGCCATCACGCCACAGGCGAGGAAGTGGTTCTTCAACCCCGGCGCCGGGCCGATCAGCGGATTGCCGTCCGGCGCGAACACCATGCCGCCGTTGATGACCCGCTTGATCCCGCCTTCCCGGAGGCAGGGGAAGCGCTCCATGGCGAACTCGAGCGCGGTCCAGATGCGGTCGATGTCCTCGGCCAGCAACTCGTGCCCGAAATCGGGCGGCGTGCCGTCGAGCGCCCAATGCTTGCAGTCGTGCTCGTAGGTGCCGATCAGGAGGCCGCGCTGTTCCTGGCGGAGATAGCTCTCGCCCTCGAAATCGATGGTCATCGGGATTTCCTGGTTGAGCGCCATCACCTCGGGGATCTCGTTGGTGACGATGTATTGATGCTCCATGGGCAGGATCGGCAGCTCGAGCCCGGCCAGGCGCCCCACTTCGCGGGCCCAGAGGCCGGCGGCGTTGACCACGTATTCCGCCTCGATGGTCCCCTCCTTGGTCACCACCTGCCAGTGCCCGTTCGGCTTCTGCCTGAGCTCGAGCACCGGGTTGCGCAGATGGATCTCGGCGCCGCCCAGCCGCGCCGCCTTGGCATAAGCGTTGGTGACGCTGGAGGGATCGACATGGCCGTCATTGGGGTCGAACATCGCCGCGTTGAATTTGGAGGCATCGATCAGCGGGTTGATCGCCTTTGCTTCCTCCAGCGAGACGCGCCGGAGGCCGATGTCCATGTAGTTGGCCTTGGCGAGCTCGGTCTTGAAATAGTCCGCCCGGTCCTCAGTGCCGGCGAGATAGAGGCAGCCCACGCGGTGGATGCCGCAGGCTTGGCCCGAGACCCGTTCCAGCTCGTCGTAGAGCTTCACGGTATAGGCCTGGAGATGCGACATGTTGGGGTCGCCGTTGATGGTGTGCATGCCGCCCGCGGCGTGCCAGGTCGAGCCCGAGGTCAGCTCCGAGCGCTCGATCAGCGCCACGTCGGTCCAGCCGCGCTTGGTCAGGTGGTAGAGCACGCTCACCCCCACCACGCCGCCCCCGATCACCACCACCCGATAGCTGGATTTCATGCGCCAGTCCCCATTGCGGCCGGCGGTTCTGCCGGCGATTTCCACGGAGGTTTTCTAGGCCTCCGTCGGAGAGCGGGCAAAGCCTGGAATACTCATCCGGAAAATGAATTTTCCGCGACTTCCGGTCGCGCCCGGCGACGCGCTCGGCGGCCTTGAGGCAAGTCAAAGAACTTCCCATGTCAGCGGAACAAGCTGGAGCCGTGCCGCTTGAAGGGCGGTTCCGAAATGCATTGCTCTCCATGGAGGATGACATGAGCCTGAAATCCCTGATGCCGTTTGCGCGTTCCTCGACGCCGACCCGGTTCGGCGATTACGATCCCTTCTTCGGCATGCGCCGCGAGATGGAGCGGATGTTCGACGACATGCTGAAGGGTTTCGGCGCCACCAGCCTGCCCGCCGTGTTCGGCGGCAACGGCAATGGCGCGGCACCACGCATCGACGTGAAAGAGACCGACGGCGGAATCGAGGTCAGTGCCGAGCTTCCCGGCGTCGATGAGAAGGACATCGAGGTCGAGCTGCAGGATGATGTTCTCACCATCCGCGGCGAGAAGAAGGTCGAGAAGGAAGAGGGCGACAAGGAGAAGGGCTATCACCTGATGGAGCGGTCCTATGGCAGCTTCGCCCGCTCGATCGCCCTGCCCTACAGCGCCGATCCCGGCAAGGTCTCGGCCGACTTCTCCAAAGGTGTGCTGAAGGTCGTGGTCCCGCGTCCGGCCGAAGCCGCCGCCAAGACCAAGAAGATCGAGGTCAAGGCGAGCTGACGCACTGGCCGCCCTCCCCCCGACAACCGGGGCGAGGCAGGTAAATCGTCGCAGCCCGTTCGGGCCGCTTGATAGTTGTCAAGCGGCCCGATTTATTAATAGTCGTTCCCATGCGGCGTCCCCCTGATGCCCGCCGGGGTCCCGTTCCCAGGAGCCGGGATGAAGCTGGTGGTTGGAAATGCCTGCCCGCGGCATGAAGTCAGCGCGGGCCCTACGGATTGCCTCCAATGCGCGGTCCGCGACATTGCGGTTTGCACCGCCCTCTCCGCCCCCGAGCGCGAACGCCTGCGGGCGATCGCCGTCACCAAGACATTCGAGTCCGGGGCCACCCTGTTCGCCGCGGAGGAGCCGACCCCGTTCGTCGGCACCGTGGTCGAGGGCTCGATCAAGACCTTCAAGCTGCTGCCCGACGGGCGGCAGCAGATCGTCGGCTTCCTCTTCCCCGGCGACTTCATCGGCTCGCCGACCGAAGAGACGACCCAGCTGTTCGCCGAGGCGCTGACGCGGGTCGAGCTTTGCCTGTTCCCATTCCCGGCCATCCGGCGTCTCGTCCGGGAGATGCCGAATCTCGAGCGCCGGCTCCTTCAGCTGGCGCACCAGGATCTCGATCTCGCCCGCGACTGGATGCTGCTGCTCGGGCGCAAGACCGCACGGGAGCGGCTCGCCACGTTCCTTGTCCTGCTGATCCACAAGGCCGAGGCGCGCGGCATCGAGGCGCGTTCGATCGCGTTGCCGATGAACCGGGGCGAGATTGCCGATTATCTCGGCCTCACCATCGAGACGGTGTCGCGCCAATTCTCCAAGCTCAAAGCGGCGGGTCTGATCGCATTGGGTCATAATCACAAGGTGGACGTCCTCGACGCCGAGGGCCTCGCCGCCCTGGCCGATGGCGGCGCATGAAGATGGGCGCATGAAGATGGGCGCGCCGACGGCGGCCGATCTCGTCCTGATCGAGACGGCGACCGAGCTGATCAAGGCTCGCTATGTCGAGAACCGGCACCACATCGCCGCCGCCGCGCGCGGACGGAGCGGCCGGATCTACACCGGCCTGCATCTCGACACCTATGTGGGCCGGGCCTCGGTCTGCGCCGAGGCGGTGGCGGTCGGCCAGGCCATGGCCGCCGGCGAGACCGGCATCGATGCGATCGTCTCGGTCCGCCATCCGCGACCGCGCGAGCAGCATCGGGAGGTGCAGATCGTCTCGCCCTGCGGGGTTTGCCGCGAGATGCTGAACGACTTCGCCCCCGGCGCCACGGTTCTGCTGGCGAGCGAGCAGGCGATCGAACGGCGTCCGGTCGAGGCGCTGCTGCCCGAGAAATACCGCCGCAAGCCTTAGACCCGCTCCGCGGCGAGGCATTGAATCGCGCCGCCGGATATGACGGAATGCGGCCCGACTCTCATTCCAGGAGGCGCCCTCATGAACGTGCAGAGCCATCCCGCCGCCTCGCGCCAGCCCGGCATAGCAGCCGAGGAGTGGCGCCTCCGGGTCGATCTCGCCGGCTGCTATCGGATCTTCGATCATCTCGGCTGGAGCGAGACGATCATGAACCACATCACGGTCCGGGTGCCCGGTCCCGAGCATCATTTCCTGATCAATCCCTACGGCCTCACCTATGACGAGGTCACGGCGTCGAACCTGGTGAAGATCGATCTTGAGGGCAAGGTCATCGGTCACTCGGACTGGCCGGTCAATCCGGCGGGCTTCGTGATCCACAGCGCCATCCACGCCGGCCGCGAGGACGCGATCTGCATCGCCCATACCCACACGACCGAGGCGCAGGCGGTCTCGATGAAGGCGGCCGGTCTCAACCTCAACTCGATCTACGCCTCGCAATTCGTCGGGCGAATCGGCTATCACGACTTCGAGGGCCTCTCGCTCTACGAGGGCGAGAAGGAGCGCATCCTGGCCAATCTCGGCAAATCGAACGCCGTGCTGGTGATGCGCAACCACGGGGTCCTTACCGTCGGGCGCTCGATCGGCGAGGCGTTCTGGAACATGTGGCGCTTTCAGCGCGCGGCCGAGGTGCAGGTCAAAGCCGAGGCGATGGCGGGGCCGGACAACATCATCTCCGACGAGGTGCGCCGCCGTTGCCAGAAGGATGCCGACAATTTCGGCCCGAACAGCGTCAGCGAGAACATCTTCCGCGCTATGCTGCGCAAGGTGCAGAGGATCGACCCGAGCTTCGAGAATTGACCCAGATTTCGATGACCGACGGCGCCGCGCTCAACAGCGTGCCGCGCGACATCGGCCGCGACCGCGCCGTCGGCCTCTGGCTGCTCGGCGTCGCGGCCATGATCTTCGTGACCGTGGTGATCGGCGGGATCACCCGGCTCTCGGGCAGCGGCCTCTCGATCATGGAATGGAAGCCGCTGATGGGCGCGCTGCCGCCGCTGAACACGGCCGAATGGGAACGCGTCTTCGCCCTCTATCGCGGCATCGCCCAGTTCAAGCACATCAACCCCGACATGACCCTGCCGGAGTTCCAGGGCATCTTCTGGTGGGAATACGCACACCGGCTCTGGGACCGGCTGATCGGCGCCGCCTTCCTCCTGCCCTTCCTCTGGTTCCTGGCGCGTGGGTCCCTTCGGCGCGCCTGGGTGCCGCGGCTCGCCATCATCTTCGCTTTGGGCGCGCTAGAAGGCGTCATCGGCTGGTACATGGTGGCGAGCGGGTTCGAGGACCGGGACTCCGTCAGCCAGTATCGCCTGGTCCTGCATCTCGGCCTGGCGCTGGCGATCTATGCCACCATTCTCTGGTCGGCCTTCGATCTGCTGCAGCCAAGCGCGCTCGCCGGCGACGCGGGGAAGGCGCGGGCGCTGCGCCGGCACGCGCTCTGGCTGCTGGCGCTGATCGCGCTCGAGCTGGCGCTGGGCGGACTCGTCGCCGGGCTGCATGGCGGACTCATCTACAACGACTTTCCCTTCATGAACGGCGATTGGGCGGCGCCCGATCTCCTGTCGCGCTCGCCCTGGTGGAGCAATGCGACGGAGAATCCGGGCACCGCGCAGTTCCTGCACCGGATCGGCGCACTTGCCATTACCCTTACCGTGATCGCGCTGGTCTGGCGCGGCTTCCGGCGTCGGCTCCCCGCCCCGCTACCCTTCCGCCTCGGCTTGTTGCTCGCGGCGCTCGTCCTGCAGGTGAGCCTCGGCATCGCGACCTTGATGCTGGTGGTGCCGCTGCCGCTCGCGGTCACCCACCAGGCGGGCGCGGTGGTGCTGCTGAGCGCGACCCTTTTCGTGCTGCATGGCCTGAACCGGATCGGTGCCGCGCGATGAACGATCGGCAGCAGCCGCCCGAGCGCATCCCGGTCTCGGTGATCACCGGCTTCCTAGGCTCGGGCAAAACCACTTTGCTGAAGCACCTGCTGACCCAGCCGGCGATGGCGGATACCGCCGTCATCATCAACGAGTTCGGCGCGGTCGGGCTCGATCACCTGCTGGTCGAGGCGTCGAGCGACGACACCGTGCTGCTTTCCAGCGGCTGCCTCTGCTGCACGGTGCGCGGCGACCTGGTCGATAGCCTGCGCCGCCTCTTCATGCGCCGGCGCGCGGGCGAGGTCCCGCCGTTCAACCGGGTGGTGATCGAGACCACGGGGCTTGCAGATCCGGCGCCGGTGCTGCAGACGCTGATGCGCGATCCTCTGGTCTCCGAATGC
This sequence comes from Candidatus Cybelea sp., assembly GCA_035542015.1. Taxonomy (GTDB): domain Bacteria; phylum Pseudomonadota; class Alphaproteobacteria; order Dongiales; family Dongiaceae; genus Dongia. Next base: position 2,121 of record DATKMF010000085.1, on the reverse strand, counting down.
TACCGGCTGGATGGCGTGGTGACGACGGTCGATGCGGTCAACGGCATGGGCCAGCTCGACCGGCAGGAGGAATCGGTCAAGCAGGCCGCCGTCGCCGACCGGCTGTTGCTCACCAAGAGCGATCTCGCTCAATCGTCGGAGATCGCCGAGTTGGAGCTGCGGCTGCGCCGCTTGAATCCGGCGGCTCCGATCCGTTCGATCCGCGACGGCAAGATCGAAGCCGGCGAGCTCTTGAACGCCGGGCTCTACAACCCGGAGACCAAGAGCCTCGACGTGCGCCGCTGGCTGAAGGCGGAAGCCTACGATCACCATGATCATGATCACGGGCATGACCACGGGCATGACCACGGGCACGATCATGACCATCCCGATCAGGACCCGCACGACGTGAACCGGCACGACAGGCGGATCGCCGCCTTCGCCCTCGACTGGGATCGCCCGCTCGATTGGGCCAAGTTCGTCGACTGGATCGAGATGCTGATCGCCGGCCATGGCGAGAACCTGCTGCGCCTGAAGGGCATCCTGGACATTGCCGGCGAGACGGCGCCGGTCGCCATCCACGGGATCCAGCATCTCTTCCACCCGCCGGTTCTGCTCCCGGCTTGGCCCGATTCGGATCGCCGCTCGCAACTGGTATTCATCACCCGCGACATCGCGAAGGCCACGGTCGAGGCCTCGTTCCGCAGCTTCATGGCGGATTGAGTCGCCCCCAAACGGGCGCCGAACGGTCAACCAAAGGGGGTTTTACAAAGGGTTTCGGGCGGGCTACCGTCCAGCCGGGCCGACGCATCACAAACGCAGGGCGACCAACGCCGAGCGAAAGACGGCGCGGCCAAGACGCAATGAGCGATCTTCCGGTTTCGCAGGGCCGCCAGGGCCGCGGGGACGGATCGCCAAACAGGGAGAGGAAGAATGACTCGTATGACCAGGCTCGCCCTCATGACCGCCGCCGGACTGGCTGTCGGCGCGGGCTTTGCGGGGCTCGATGCCGCGCAAGCGGACATGATGCAGAAGATCGGGCCGGGCGAAGGTGCCGTCTCGATCATCGCCTGGGCCGGCTATATCGAGAACGGCTCGGACGACAAGAACTACGACTGGGTGACGCCGTTCGAGAAGCAGACCGGCTGCAAGGTCTCGGTGAAGATCGCCGGCACCTCGGACGAGATGGTCTCGCTGATGAACGGCGGTGGTTATGATCTGGTCACCGCCTCAGGCGACGCCACCATGCGCTTGATCCGCGGCGGCACGGTGCAGGAGATCAACACCGCTCTCATCCCCAACTACTCGACCATCGATCCCAGGCTGCAGAACGCGCCCTGGCACACGGTCGATGGCAAGCATTACGGCGCCTCCTATCAATGGGGCCCGAACGTGCTGATGTACAACACGGCACTCTTCAAGGAGGCGCCGAAGTCCTGGGACGTGGTGTTCAAGGAGCAGAACCTGGCCGACGGCAAGTCCAACAAGGGCCGGGTCGAGGCCTATGGCGGGCCGATCTATATCGCCGACGCTGCGCTCTACCTGATGAAGCACAATCCGGATCTCGGCATCACCGATCCGTACTATCTCGACGACAAGCAGTTCGCCGCCGCGACCGATCTCCTGAAGCAGCAGCGGCAGCTGGTGGCCAAGTATTGGACCGACGCGACGGCGCAGATCGACGACTTCAACAACGAAGGCATCGCGGCCGCCACCTCCTGGCCCTATCAGGTGAACACGATCTCGGCCGACGCAAAGTCGAAGATCAAGATCAGCTCGACCATCCCGGAGGAAGGTGCCACCGGCTGGTCGGACACGACCATGATGAGCGCCTCGGCGCCGCATCCCAACTGCGCCTATATGTGGCTGCAGCATTCGCTGGAGCCCGCGACCCAGGCGGGCGTCGCCTCCTGGTTCGGCAGCGTTCCCTCGGTGCCGGCGGCCTGCAAGGGCCAGGCGATCCTCGGCGACCAGGGCTGCCAGGCCAACGGCTCCGATCTCTTCGACAAGCTCTACATCTGGAAGACGCCGATCAAGGATTGCGGCGGCGGCAAGACCTGCGTCGATTACAAGACCTGGGTCGCCACGTACAATGGCATCATGAGCGGCCAATAGAACGGCGGATCGGGCGCGGGCGGGCCT
>DATKMF010000084.1:0-7967 GCA_035542015.1 Candidatus Cybelea sp. | reverse complement strand
CGGAATTCCTGAAGATCAATCCGCGCGGCCGCGTGCCGGCGATCGTCGATGACGGATTCGCGCTCTATGAATCGAACGCCATCGTCGAGTACCTCGAGGACCGCTATCCGGAGAAGCCGCTGCTGCCGAAGGAGGCGAAAGCGAGAGCGACCGCTCGCCGCTTGATGAGCGAAGCCGACTCCTATCTCGGCACCATCACCGGCGAGTTCGCCGAGGCGACGCTCTACACCAAGAAGGAGGAGCGCGACCCGAAGCTGATCGCCGAGAAGAAGGCAAAGACCGACGAGGAGCTGGCGCGCTGGTCATCGGCGCTGAAGGGCGACTGGTTCGCCGGTCAGCTCGGCGTCGCTGATTACGCGATCTATCCTTGGATCCGCATCCTGCCGCGGATCGAGGAGCGCGAGGCCGGCCTCGGCTACAAGCGCGAGGCGCTGCCGGCGAACCTCGCCGCCTGGCTCAAACGGGTCGAGGCGCTGCCCTATTACGACAAGACCGTCCCGCCGCACTGGCGGGGATAGCTGCGGGTGGAGTTGAGCCGGGGTCGTGCGTTACGCGCGACCCCTTGCAGCGTCGACGCTCCAGGGTCCGGGGCCGGCGAACACCAGATAGAGAAACACAAAGCAGAACAGCACCGCGCCGTCTCCGCCGTTGAGCGCGGGAAAGAAGCTCTTCTTGATATGCTCCAGGAAATAGGCGCACGCCATTTCGCCTGAGAGCAGGAAGGCGACCGGCCGGGTGAAGAGGCCGAGCGCAACCAAGGTGCCGCCGAAGGTCTCGATGATGCCGGCGAACCAGAGCAGTGAGAAGGTCTGGACCGGAAACGGCGCCGGAAAGCCGAACAGCTTCCGGGTGCCCCACTCGACGAAAAGCAGTGCCGTCATGATGCGCAGGACGCTGCGGAGATGCGGGGCCCAGGCATCGAGCCGGACCGAAGCGAGCTTCAGATCGGTCGCCATTGCCATTGGAAACTCCTTGCGTGCAGACGCGCTGCAGCCGAGCTTGGCAGCTTCCCTGTGCAATGCAATTCGCAAGAAGTTGAGGCGGTTCTCGGGAATAAAGCGAGCTCAGGCGCGGTGATATCCTTTTCCGGCCATGCAGCGGTCATAGGCCTCGCCGTTGGCCGAACCGTAGGCGCCGATCAGGAGTCCGCCCACCCCGCCGACGGCGGAACCGATGATGGCGCCTTCACCGGCATCGCCGTTGCCGCCGGCGGCACCCAGATAAGCACCCGATGCCGCCCCATAGAGCGCGCCGACAAAAAAGCCGCCGAGCAGGGTCCAAAGATCGCGGCAGGCGGAGCCGTCCGCTTCAAGCTGTTTCGCATCCGGCGTCGAACCGTCGGCGCGGAGGAAGGTCGCATCGCTGACGCAACCTTGGAGCAGGAGCGCGGCGGAAAGCAGCGCGTGTGCATGGCGACCACGGTGGCGACGGGACGAGGCGCGCATCGCAGATATTCCCGGTTTGTTCCAGGCATCCTACGCTGCAACCCACTCGATGGGAAGAGGCGAGTTTAGCCCCTAAGAGTAGTGGTCCACCGGGCATTCTAGCGCAAGGGCCAGTCCATCGGTCCCCGGTGCGGGTCTTGCTCCGGCCGAGAGAGGCCGACGTCGCGCAGCCGATAGTCCGACCATTCCGCGGGATCGAAGCGTGGAAGCGACCGGGCATCCGAGCCGCGGGGCCCGAAGATTCGCGACAGCCAGACGCCAACCTTGATGTGACTCCGAAGGTTGCGGGGCAGCCCAGGGATATCGGCCATTGGACGACTCCTTCCAGCGAATCGAGCCTCGGCTCGGCTTATCTTTCGGAGAGAGAATTGGCCTCGACAGCGTTCCTCCACAAAGCGATTGTCCGGGGAAGCCCATAAGGTCCGCTTATGCTTCCGCCCACCGCTCGGAGATCAATGCCCAAGAACCCGGAGCCGCCGTTCCAGCCGAACCTGCCGCCGCTCGCCGCGATCCGCGCTTTCGAGGCGGCGGCGCGGCACCAGAGCTTCACCCGCGCCGCGGCGGAGCTCGGCATGACCCAGGCCGCGGTCAGCTATCAGGTGAAGCTCCTGGAAGGCCGGCTGGGGAAGCCGCTGTTCCATCGCCTGCCACGGAAGGTCGAGCTCTCCGAAACCGGACGTCGGCTGGCGCCCGCGGTGAGCGAGGCGTTCCGCGGTCTCACGGCCGCCTTCGCCGCCATGCGGGACCACGACGACGGCGTGCTGGCCATCACCGCCGTCCATACCTTCGCGACCAACTGGCTGGTGCCGCGGCTCGGCGGTTTCCAGGCTCTGCATCCGGAGATTTCGGTCCGGGTCGACCTCAACGGGCGCAATGTCGATTTCACCCGCGAGGAAATCGATCTCGGCCTGCGCGGCGGGCGCGGCCAATGGCCGGGCCTGAAGGCCGACCGGCTGCTGCCGATCAGCTTCACGCCGCTCTGCAGTCCCGACTTCATGGCCCGGAACGGGCCCTGGTCGGAGCCCGCCGATCTGCTGAAGGCACCGCGTCTCGACGCCCATGACGAATGGTGGCGGCTCTGGTGCGCGGCGGCGGGGATCGAGGACACGCCGCCGACCACTTCATCCAACGTCAGGCTCGACGTGCAATCGCTGCTCGGCACCGCGGCCATCGCCGGGCAGGGAACTGCGATCCTGATGCCAGCCTTCTTCGCCGCCGACATTGCAGCGGGAAGGCTGGTGCAGCCCTTTGCTCTGACGGCGACCGACGGCACGGCCTACTGGCTGGTCTATCCCGAAGGCCGGGCGCGGGCGCGCAAGATTCGCGCCTTCCGCGACTGGATCCTCGCCGAGGTCGAGCGGAGTTGAGGCAGAGCGCATGAGCGAGACCGGATCCGAAAGCGCCAGAGCCAAGGCCGCGCGCTACCGCGCGAATCTCCAGGGCGAGGTCGATGGCGCCCAGCTCTACCGCACTTTGGCCGAGGTCGAGGCCAATCCGCAGATCGCCGAGGTCTATCGCCGCCTCGCCGCGATCGAGGAGGCCCATGCCGATCTCTGGCGCAAGCAGCTCGCCAAGCTCGGCAAGCGCGCGGGGCCGCTGAAGCCAGGCTGGCGCACGCGCACACTTGCGTTCCTGGCACGCCGCTTCGGACCGGCCTTCGTGCTGCCGGTGATCAACACGCTCGAGCAGGCCGACAGCGGCAATTATGACAAGCAGCCGGAGGCGGTGGCCGGTGGCCTGCCGCAAGCCGAACGCAGCCATGCGCGCATCCTGGAGGCGATCGCGGGCGGCAAGCAGGGTGGGCTCTCCGGCTCGACCCTCGCACGGATCGAAGGCCGGCACCGCACCGGCGGCAACGCGCTTCGCGCCGCCGTGCTCGGTGCCAATGACGGGCTGGTCTCGAACCTGAGCCTGATCACCGGCGTCGCCGGCGCCGCGGCCGACAGCCATCTGCTGCTGATCACCGGCTTGGCTGGCCTGATCGCCGGGGCCTGCTCGATGGCGATGGGCGAATGGCTCTCGGTCACCAGTTCGCGCGAGCTCTATCAATCACAGATCGCGACCGAGGCCGAGGAGCTGAAGCTCGCGCCCGACGAGGAAAAGGAGGAGCTGAAGCTGATCTATCAGGCGAAGGGCCTGCCCGAGGCGCAGGCGAAGGCTCTGGCCGACCAGCTGATCTCCAACCAGGAAACCGCGCTCGACACGCTGGCGCGCGAGGAACTCGGCATCGATCCAGACGAGCTCGGCGGCTCCGCCTGGACCGCCGCCGCCTCGTCCTTCTGCCTCTTCGCCATCGGCGCGATCTTCCCAGTGCTCGGCTTCTTCTTCCTCAACGGAGAGGCCGCGATCTGGACCGGCGTCGGCTTGAGCGCTGCCGCCTTGTTCGCGATCGGCGCCGGCACCAGCCTCTTCACCGGACGCGGTCTCCTCTTCTCCGGCCTGCGGCAATTGGCGATCGGCCTGGCGGCGGCCGGCGTCACTTACGGCATCGGCCGCGCGATCGGCATCAGTCTCGGCGGATAGGGTGGGCATGAAGGACCTCGTCATCAGGATCGATGAAATCTATGTTCCGGCGTCGAAGCGCGGACCGGTCGACGCCGAGAAGGTGAACGCGCTGGCCGAGAGCATCGCGGAAAACGGGCTGCAATCGCCGATCCTGGTCAGGCCGGACAAGGCGCGCTATGTCCTGGTCAGCGGGCTGCACCGGCTCGAGGCCTGCAAGGCCTTGGGAGAGACCACCATCAAGGTCAATCTCGTCCAGGCGACGAAGCACTGACCAGCATCAACCTCGGTGGATAGGACACGACCGCAACGGACAGGGCGGGTTCGTGGTTTCTCCCTCCGGAGCCTCAGCACGCTCGGATCGGAACCGCCATGGACCTGCTCTCCGGAATTCGCGATCTGCCCGCGGTGCGGGCGCTCTTCCGCTTCGTGTGGAAGACGACCGCCCGCGACCAGATGCTTCTCTCTTTGCTGGCGATCGCGGTCTTCCTCGTGGACCTGGCGCCGCTGGAATTGCAGCGGCGTGTCACCAACGCCGCCGTCGCGAAGCACGACTTCCGGATCGTGATCCTGCTCTGCCTCGGCTATGTGGCTGCAGCGGCGATGCTGGGCGGCTTGAAGTTCGGCCTCTATCTCTATCGTGGGGCGGTGACCGAGCGCGTGAACCGGGCGTTGCGGCTGAACGACGAGTGATGCGGACAGTCAGCACGGGCGGCGAAGGGGAATCCGAGCGGGAAGGGATCGCGGTCTCGATCGTCGTCTCGGAGGTGGAGGCAATGGGCGGCTTCGCCGCCAGCAGCTTTTCCGAGCCGGTGCTCGACGGCGGCGTGCTGCTGAGCGTGCTCGGCTACATGCTGGTCGTGCAGCCTCTGATGGCCCTGGTCGCCCTGCTGCTGTTCGTGCCCCAGGTCCTGTTCATCCCGCTGCTGCAGAACGCCATCAATCGCCGGACCCAGCAGCGCATCCAGACCGTGCGCCGCCTCAGCGTCGATATCGTGGAAGAGACCGAGGATCCCGATCGCGAGCGGGAGCGCGACTTTCGCCGGCGCGTGCACCGGGTCTATGACCTCAACATGCAGATCTATCGCCGCAAGTTCGGGATGAACTTCCTGATGAACCTGTTCTATCATCTCGGCGTGATCGGCATCCTGTTCGTCGGCAGCTGGTTCGTGATCCAGGGCAGGACCGAGATCGGCACCGTGGTCGCCTTCATCTCCGGCTTGAACCGGATGAACGATCCCTGGGGGGACCTGGTGAACTACTTCCGCGACCTGACCAATGCCGCGGTCAAGTATCGGCTGATCAAGCATGTGTTTGATTCCGGCGGCGGGGCGCGATAGGGCGAGGGGAAATGTCGGCGAGCTCGGATCCGCTGTTCCATCGCGATCGGTCCTGTCTGCTGGTCATCGACGTGCAGCAGTATTTCCTGGACAAGCTGCCGGCGGAGGACCGGGTGCCGCTGGTGGCGAGGATCGGCTGGCTGATGCGCATGGCGCGCGCGCTCGGGGTCCCGACCATCGCCACCGCGGAGGACATCGCGCAGGATGGACCGCTGGTGCCCGAGCTGGCCGCCTTACTGCCGGACGGCGGGAAGGTCTTCGACAAGCGGATCTTCGGCCTCGCGCAGCAGCCGGATATCCGGGCCGCGGTCGAAGCCACCGGCCGCGATGAGCACGTGCTGGTCGGACTGGAAACCGACGTCTGCATCTGCCATTCGGCGCTGGGGCTGCTCGCCGCCGGCTATCGCGTCGCGGTGATCGCGGATGCCTGCGGCTCGCCCGCGCCCCACCATGCGGCAGGGCTCGATCGCATCCGCGGCGGCGGCGCGATCGTGACGACGCTCAAAGGCATCACTTATGAATGGGTTCGAGATCTCGCGACCCTTGCCGCGCTCAAGCGCGACATGGACATCGTCTTGCCGCCGGGGCTGACGCTGTAGGGGGGAGATTCAATCTTCAATCGGCAACCCGACCAGGAATCGCGACCTCCAATTGTCCCCGAACCTACGCATGGTTACATATTCCTATAATTCACGCATCTCCATCCACATACGACGGCTGCATTCCCGGGTATTCGCGTAAGCGAAAATTTAACTGATCCCGCTCAAATTGGCGGCGGGCGAAAATTCCGCATGGGTGGCGACGGCCAACCGGATGCGCCCAACCGGGTATGCGTACCGCCGCTGATATCCGCTTGGATGGTGGCGCCACAGGTTCCGAAACAAGTAAGGGAAACGCACCATGCCTCTATCCATGTTCGGCGGCGATGCGGCGGCCAAGCTTGCGGCCCTCGACAAGTCGCAGGCCATCATCGAGTTCAAGCTGGACGGCACGATCATCACCGCCAATGCGAATTTTCTGAACGCGATGGGCTATACCCTGGACGAGATCAAGGGCCGGCATCACAGCATGTTCGTCGAGCCGGCCTACAAGGAGAGCGCCGAATATCGCGAATTCTGGGCCAAGCTCAGTCGCGGTGAGTATCAGGCGGCGCAGTACAAGCGCATCGGCAAGGGCGGCAAGGAAGTCTGGATCGAGGCCTCCTACAATCCGATCCTCGGCCCCGGCGGCAAGCCCTACAAGGTCGTCAAATACGCGACCGATGTTTCCAAGCAGAAGTCGATCTTCGCCGATCTCAGCGGCAAGGTGGAGGCGATCAGTCGCTCGCAGGCCGTGATCGAGTTCGAGCTCGACGGCACCATCATCACCGCCAATGACAACTTCCTCAACGTGATGGGCTATCGCTTGGACGAGATCAAAGGCAAGCATCACTCGATGTTCGCCGAACCCGCCTACAAGGAGAGCGCTGAGTATCGACAGTTCTGGGAGAAGCTGCGGCGCGGCGAGTTCCAGGCCGGCCAGTACAAGCGGCTCGGCAAGGGCGGCAAGGAAGTCTGGATCGAGGCGTCCTACAATCCGATCCTCGATCTCAACGGCCGGCCCTGGAAAGTGGTGAAGTTCGCGACCGATCTTTCCAAGCGCAAGGAACAGAACCTGGCGCTCGCCAAGGATTTCGAGACCGGCGTCAAGGCATTGGTGGAACAGGTCTCGACCTCCGCCAAGGGCATGGAGACCACGGCGCAGTCGCTGGCCGCTGCGGCCGAGCAGACCAACCAGCAGTCCTCGACGGTCTCCGCCGCCACCGAGGAGCTCTCGGCTTCGGTGAACGAGATCTCGCGGCAGATCACGGAATCGACGCGCGTGGTCGGCACAGCGGTCAACGAGGCGAAGAAATCCGAGCAGATGGTGAGCGACCTCGTCACCGCCGCCCAGAAGATCGGCGAGGTGACCCAGATCATCAACGACATCGCCAGCCAGACCAATCTCCTGGCGCTCAACGCCACCATCGAGGCGGCGCGCGCGGGCGAAACGGGGAAGGGTTTCGCGGTGGTCGCCTCGGAGGTGAAGAGTCTCGCCAACCAGACCGCCAAGGCGACCGAGGAGATCGCCCAGCAGATCAAGGGCATCCAGGATTCGAGCCAGACCACGGCGGCGGCGATCCATGAGATCGGCCAGATCATCGCCCAGGTCAGCGAGATCTCGACTTCGATCTCGGGCGCCGTCGAGGAGCAGTCGGCGGCGACCAAGAAGTGTCGTCCAATATCAACGGCGTCACCCAGGCCGCCCAGGAGACCGGGCACTCCTCGACGACCGTGCTCAACGTCGCCCAATCGCTCTCGCAGCAGGCGACGGGTCTGGAGCAGCGGGTCGATCAGTTCCTGCAGAACGTCCGCGCGATGTAACCTCGGACGTAGCCCTCGACCGGCTGCTCGGCGCCGTGCATGCTGCCGGCGCTGAGTGGTGCCGCGAGTCTCACGGCGCGCTCGGCGGAAGGGGAAGCGGCCTTGGAACGCGCCTTGGAACTCGGGGGGCTGCGGCGGATCGAAGACCGTCTGTTCACGGCGCCGCGCGTCGCGCGATTCGCGGGCGCCCTCGTCGTCTGCTACGCCGTCTTCCTTATCGCCGGCTATCTGCGCCGGGTCTGGCTGGTCGACGACAACGGCGCCGGCATCCCGATCGA
>DATKMF010000083.1:0-30048 GCA_035542015.1 Candidatus Cybelea sp. | reverse complement strand
CCGGACTTCGGCCTCAGCGGCATCGGCCAGCTCTACATGATCGGCTCGGCGACCGCGTTCGCGGTCTCGATGCTGATCCTGCGCCGGATCGCCAAGACGGAATCGAGCGGCGCCCTGCTCTTCATCTATTTCGTCATGCTGTTCCTGATCGGCCTGCCTGGTGCCATCACGCGCTGGCAAACGCCGGGCCCCGCCGACCTTGCGCTGATGGCGCTGACCGGCGCCTGCTCCGGCTTCGGCAACCTGGTGCTGATCGCCGCCTTCCGCCACGCCCGGGCCAGCATCGTCTCTTCCTTCATGTACACCCAGCTGATCTGGGGCACGGTCTTCGGCCTGATGCTGTTCGGCGACCTGCCGGACCTCATCACCATCGGCGGCGCCGCGGTGATCATGCTCTGCGGGATCTACACGCTCGTGCACGCGGCGAAGGCGGAGCGGGCGCCGGCCTGAACCGCGCGCAGCATATTCGGTATGGGAGGGAAGAATCGGACACCCCCGACGGATGACGCCGGTTGGGGAACCGGTGATGCCATCCGTCGCTTGCGGTTGGGACCGCTGGGGGCCTCTCCGAGGAGAGAGCTCGCCGAAAGGGCCGCAGCAGCGGCCCTTTCTTGTCTCGTTGAAGATCAGGCCGCCTTCAAGACCTGATGGAGGCGCTGGGTGGCCTGGGTCTCGTCGATGCCATCGATCGCGGCCAGCTCGCGCACCAGCCGGTCGAGCGCCGCCTGGTAGATCTGGCGCTCGCTGTAGGACTGGTCCGGCTGGTCGGCGTTGCGATGCAGGTCGCGCACCACTTCCGCGATCGAAACCGGATCGCCGGAATTGATCTTGGCCTCGTATTCCTGAGCCCGGCGTGACCACATGGCACGCTTCACCCGCGAGCGGCCCTTCAGGGTCTGGAGCGCCGTCTCCATGACCTTACGGGAAGACAGCTTCCTGAGGCCCGAATTCCGCGCCTTGGCGACCGGGACGCGCAGGGTCATGCGGTCCTTGTCGAAGCTGATGATGATGACCTGGAGCGTGTGGCCGGAAATTTCCTGGTTCTCGACGCCGAGCACCTTGCCGACGCCATGGGTCGGGTAGACCACGAAGTCGCCCTTCTTGAATCCGGCGTCGTCCTTCTTTGGCTTCGCTGCTACGGCTGTCTTCTTCTTATCGACCACGTTCCGCTCCCAATCCGATGCTCATCCCAATCGATGCTCGACTGCACGCCCAAACGGCTGGCGCCGTTTCCGGCGCCGGCGCGGCTGACATCAGCCGACGCCCGATCGTTCCCTCACCCGCCTTCCGGCGGGAACGGGGGACAAGCAACGCCCCTCCGGATAGAGCCTATCCGAATTGCGTTATCCCCGATTTGAGGCTTGGACGGTGCGGAATTCGTTAACTTTCCGCCGAAAGACCGCCCCAACGACCTACAGCAAGTATATATCAGAAAGCCGCCTCAATTTCAAGGAAACGCAGCCATGCGCGGGCCGCAGCGGTGGCCGCCCGCAGGCAATTGCGGCAGGACTTCAGTCTCGGTCTTATCGATCTAAAGTATTAATAACTCAAGCCTTGTCAGGCTCGGCGCTGAAATACTTGGCGAATTTGTCCGGGACACCTTTCCATTGATCGGCGTCCTCGGGCGCCGGTCTCTTCCGGGTGATATTGGGCCATTTGGTCGCATACTCCCGGTTGATTTCTACCCAGCGCTCCATGCCACTCTCGCTGTCCGGCAGGATGGCGTCGGCCGGGCATTCCGGCTCGCAGACGCCGCAGTCGATGCACTCGTCGGGATGGATCACCAGCATGTTCTCGCCGGCATAGAAACAGTCCACCGGGCAGACCTCGACGCAGTCCATATACTTGCACTTGATGCAGGCCTCGGTGACGACATAAGTCATGAACAGCGCTCCAAAACTACACCCGACCGCGCCGGAACCGGCCGGGCGTGTAACACATTCGGCGGCTAGCTAGCATAGCGGTTCCCGGGGCGCAACAAGGGGCGCACGATGTCGCGAACGAGCCAGGCTGCAATTGCCAATGCCTTCACCTTGCGGCCTGCCACGCCGGCGGATGCCGAAGCGGTCGCGCATCTGCATCGCCTGACTTTCGACGCGACCTATCCCGATTTCCCCAAGCTGCACGGACCGGAGGAGGACCTCCGGCATTTCGATGCGGTGATCAAGAGCCGGCCGGTTCTGGTCGCCGAGCAGGACGGCCGCATCGTCGGCTATTGCGCCTTCGGCAACGGGTGGGTCGACGATCTCTATGTCCATCCGGCGTTTCAGAGTCGCGGGATCGGGTCGCGGCTGCTGGCAGAGGCGCAAAAGGCCAATCCCGAACTACAGCTCTGGACCTTTCAGGCGAACGCCAATGCGCGGGCCTTCTATGAGAAGCATGGCTTCGTTCCGGTCGAGGAGACCGATGGTTCAGGCAGCGAGGAGAAGCAGCCCGACATACGCTTCCGCTGGCGCCAGAACTGAAGTTGAGAGAAACCAATGGCCTTCGAGAATGCGCTGATCGATCACGTCCAGCTGACCGTGCCGATGGAGCGGGAGGCCGAGGCACTCGTCTTCTACCGAACGGCCCTCGGCCTGAAGGAGATTCCAAAACCACCCGAGCTGCAGAAGAACGGCGGCGCCTGGTTCCAGCTCGGCACCGTCCAGCTCCACATCGCGCGCGAGCCGATCGGAACCGAAGCGAACAGCGCCAGCAAGCGTCACGCCTGCTTCGTCGTGGCGGAACTCTCCGCCGCCGAGCAACGGCTCCGGCAGCGCGGCGTGGAGATCGTCCCGGACCAGCAGCCGACCGAGGGCTGGATCCGCTTCTACGTGCGCGATCCCGGTGGCAACCGGCTGGAGATCGCGCAACGCGCCTGAGCCCTCACTCTTCCGGCCGGAGCCGATCGATGGCGCGGCGGTCGCGCTTGGTGGGACGGCCGGCACCGTCGTCGCGCTGGGCGACGGCCGGATCGGGCGTCGCTGCAACGGCGGATTTCGGGGGATCCAAGTCCTCGTAGAGGAGGCGCGCTTCCGGCGCGGGGCCGCGTCGCATGCCGAGCGCGATGACTTTGATCACGCGGATATGCGGCCCCAAGGCAAAGGTCAGCACATCGCCGGGTCGGATCGGGTGATGCGCCTTCTCGGTCGGCTGGCCGTTGATGCGAAAGCGGGCGCCGGTCACCAGCTTGGCGCAGGCGGACCGGCTGCGGGCGAAGCGCGCGAACCATAGCCACTTGTCGAGGCGCAGGGTCGCGCTCGAGAACGGTTCGGTCATCACCGCTCGAACTTGATGCCGGCCAAGGCGGCGAAGGGCGAGCCAGCGGCTGCCTTCGGCTGCTCGGCGGGTGCCCGGCGGCGCGGCTTCTTGAACTTGCGCGGGGCTCCCTCGGCAGGCTTTGCGCCATGCGGGTGATAGCCAAGCGCGCGCATCACCGGCTCGAGATCGGAAACGGCGAGCTTGCAGGCAGCGGCGGTTTCCGCGTCCGCGGCTAGCGTACCCGCACGCATGCGGCGGCGAAGCTCGGCCGAGACGCGCTCCAAAGCGCCGAACTCGAAGACCGGACCACCGATCCGGCGCTTGCCGAGCGCCAGCAGCGCCGCTTCATCGTCCTCCACGCCGGCGCCGCGGTGGATGCTGAGCAACAGCGCGAGCAACCGGCGCTGCCGCCGATCGTTCAAGCCGCCGATCCAGACGGTCTCGCGGCCGAAGCGCAGGCCGAGCTTCCCAAGCGCCGCCCGGTCCTCGGCACCGAGCGCGTTCATGGGCTCCCGCAATCGCTCGCTCGGCAGCGCACCCAGATGCTCCAGGAGCTGGAACACGATGCCGCGCGGAATCGGGGGCAGCTGCACCTTGCCGGCGAGATGAAGCGGCCGCAACCGGCGCTTGATCTCGGATTCAACGAAAGCCTTGAGCCGATCCTCGATCGCCCGGCGCTGGCGACCCTCCAGGAGATCGTCGTAGAGCAGCTTCATACCAGGCTTGAGCGGCGCATCGCCCGCGGCCAGCGTCGCGATCTCCGCGCCGCGCCAGACGATCCGCCCCTTCGGGTCGATAGCGAATCCGCGATCGTTATCGGCCACCAGCGCCTCGACGCGGCTCGCGATCACCGGATCGAGGATGCGGCGCGCGGCGGCGAGCAGTGCGCGCACTTCGTCCGGCTTCGCATCCTCGGCGCGGCGGAAGCGGAAGCCGACGAGGCGGCCCACCTCATGGCCCTCGACCATCACTGCGTCGTTCGCCTGGACCTTGCCTTCGATGTCCTCGCCCGAGCGCAAGCGCCGATGCAGCACGGCGTGGCGGCGATCGACGAAGCGTTGGGTCAGCGCCTGATGCAGCGCCTCCGAGAGTTTGTCCTCGATCGCCTGCGTCACACCCTGCCAATGGCCGGGATCGGCGACCCAGTCGCCGCGATGGGCGACATAGCTCCAGGTGCGGATATGCGCGATGCGGCCGGTGAGCTGGTCGATGTCGCCGTCGATGCGGTCGAGGCGCGCGACCTGGTCGGCGATCCATTGCTCGGGGAGGCGGCCCCCAGGTTCGTTGGCGGTCAGGTGGCGATAGAGCTGCCCGAGCAGCCGGATATGTGCGTCGGCCATCAGCTTGCGGAAATCCGGGACTTGGCAGACTTCCCAGAGCAGGCGCACGCGATCCCGGCCGATCGCAAGCTCGGCGAGCTCCGGATCCTTGGCCAGCAGCTCCAGCGCCTGATGGTCCTCGGCCGTGCCCTGGCGAACAAGCCCGGCGACGGGCGGACGCTCCTGCAAGCTCTCCTTGAGGCTGCGCAGGCTGCGGAAGTCGAGGTCGGCGTTGCGCCACATCAGATGGCGCAACGGATCGAAGCGATGGTTCTCGACCGCCTCCACGGTCTCGGCATCCATCGGCCCCGTCTCGGCCGTCGTGCCGAACGTGCCGTCGGTCATGTGGCGCCCGGCGCGGCCGGCGATCTGCGCGATCTCCGCCTTGGTCAAGGGACGCGGCGTCACCCCGTCGAACTTGCGCAGGCTGGCGAAGGCGACGTGATGCACGTCCATATTGAGACCCATGCCGATCGCATCGGTCGCGACCAGATAGTCGACCTCGCCCGATTGATAGAGCTCGACCTGGGCGTTACGGGTGCGCGGGGAGAGCGCGCCCATGACGATCGCGGCGCCGCCACGCTGGCGCCGGATCAATTCGGCGATGGCATAGACATCGGCGGCGGAGAAGGCCACCGCGGCCGAGCGCGGCGGAAGGCGAGTCAGCTTCTTCGACCCGGCATAGGAGAGCGAGGAGAAGCGCGGGCGCTGAATGAACTCGACCCCGGGCACCAGCGCCTTGATCCAGCGCGAGGCGGTCTCGGCGCCCATGAACATGGTCTCCGACTGGCCGCGCGCATGCAGCAGCCGGTCGGTGAAGATGTGGCCTCGCTCGCGATCGGCGGCGAGCTGGATCTCATCGACACCGACGAAATCGACCGGCCGGTCGATCGGCATCGCTTCGACCGTGCAGGCGAAATAGCGCGCCGATTTCGGGACGATCTTCTCCTCGCCCGTCACCAAGGCGGCGGCATCGCTGCCCTTTGCCTTCACGATGCGCTCGTAGTTCTCGCGCGCGAGCAGACGCAAGGGGAAGCCGATCATGCCGCTGGCATGGCCGAGCATCCGCTCCATGGCGAGATGGGTTTTGCCCGTATTGGTGGGCCCGAGCACGGCGGTGACGCGCGGGGCGCTCCCGTTCATGACTCCGAATCTCGTGGCTAAAAGGCTGAAATGCAAGCCCCGGCTCGGACCGACTCGCCTCTGACCCTGGCGCGAATCGGCGGTTTCGCCGCAGTCAACGATTACGATATTCTGACGGGCGCAAACTTCCCTCGCGGTGGCGCCCATGAACCCGCTCCAGCTCGATCTCCGCTCCTATCCCGGGGAGGTCAACGCTCACGACCATCCGCACCACCAGGTGATCCTGGCGCTCGAAGGCGTGCTGGAAATGGAGATCGGCGGGCGCGCCGGCCGCGTCGATTCGGCGCAGGGCGCGCTGGTGCCGGCGGGCACATTGCACGCGTTCGCCGGGATCGGGCGCAACCGCTTCGTCACCCTCGACATCGCCGCGCGCACGGCGCCGGAACCGCAGGCGCTGCTGGGGTCGGGCCGGCGCTTCTTCGCCGTGCCGCGCGCCGTCGAGCATCTGCTCGCCTATCTCGAGAGCCGGCGCGATCTGGTCGCCGAGGATGCCGCGCATCTCGCGCCGCTGCTGGCGACCGCGCTCGGTCCGCGCGATGAGACGGGCATGCCGGATCATGTGCTGAAGGCGATCGCCTATTTCAGGCGCTGCCATCACCGGCCGATCACCTGCGTGGATGCGGCGCGTGCGGCGGGGATCGGCGCCGCGCGCCTGCATGCGCTCTTCCGGCAATGGCTCGGCATGGGACCGGGGCAGTATCTTGCCGCGCTGCGGCTCGATCGGGCGCGCGATCGTCTGGCGGGGGGCGCCGAACCGATCGCCGAGATCGCGCTCGCCGTCGGCTTCTCGGAGCAGAGCGCCTTCACCCGCGCCTTCCGGCGCCGCTTCGGCGAGACGCCGGCCGGCTATCGCCGCCGGTTGGAGAATCGGCACAAACCGCAATAGTCCGGGTCAAGACCGGCGCGAGCTCCTGGTCTACTGCACGGGCCTGCACAACAGGAGCTTCCCATGCGTCTTTCCGACCACAAGGTTCTCACCTTCGACTGCTACGGCACGCTGATCGATTGGGAGACCGGCATCCTCGCCGCCATGCGGCCGCTGCTCGTCCGGCTCGGCGGTAAGATCGGCGACGAAGCGGCGCTCGCCGCTTTCGCACGACAGGAATCCGCGCTGGAGACGGCGCAGCCGGGGCTCAACTATCGCAAGGTGCTGACGGACGCCTATCGCGGCCTTGCCAAGGAATGGGGCGTCGCGGTTCCAGATGCCGACGCCGAGCGCTTCGGCGCCTCGGTGCCGGACTGGCCGGCATTCGGGGATTCAGCGGAAGCGCTGCGCTACCTCAAGCAGCACTACAAGCTGGTCATCCTCTCCAATGTCGATCGCGCGAGCTTCGCCGAGAGCAACAAGCGCCTCGGCGTCGCGTTCGACGCGATCTGCACGGCGGAGGATATCGGCTCCTACAAACCGGATCGGCGCAATTTCGAATACGTGCTGAAGACCGTGAAGGAAAAGCTCGGTCTCGCCCCGAAGGATGTGCTGCACACGGCGCAGAGTCTGTTCCACGACCATAAGCCGGCGAAGAGCTTCGGCCTCGCGACCAACTGGATCGACCGTCGCATGGGCAAGTCGGGGTCCGGCGCCACCATGCCGGCCGAGGGCGTCACGACGGACTTCCACTTCCCCGGCATGGCCGCGTTCGCCGAGGCGCATCGGAAAGAAGTCAGCGCCGCTTGAACCTGAAAAACATCGGTGTCCGCCCCGCCGCGCGCGCCTTCTTCTCATAGCGCGTCTCGATGGCGTCTTCGGGGCGCTCGAGCCAATCGCTCGGGCCTTCGGCGAGCCACTGGAACGCCGGGTGCACCGGCACGTGGCGCAGGGTCCATTCCTGATAGGTGGGATCGTCGCTGGCGACGCGCAGTTCGGCGCCTGGCCGCATCAGCTCAGCCAGGCGATCGAGATTGGCCGAGTTGACGAAGCGGCGCTGGGCATGGCGGCGCTTCGGCCAGGGATCGGGGAACAGGAGGAAGACGCGGTCGAGGCTCTGCGGTTGCAGTGCCGCTAGAAGCGTGCGCGCGTCGTCGGGATGAATGCGGACGTTCTCGATCTTTGTCTCGGCGATATGCGCCAGCGCCGAGGCGATGCCGGTCTCGAACACCTCGCAGCCAATGAATCCGACGCCCGGATGCGTCGCGGCCTGGGCCGCGAGGTGCTCGCCGCCGCCGAAGCCGATCTCCAGCCAGACTGCTTGCGGCCGCGGCGTAAAGAGCGCCGCCGGATCGAGCGTCTCGCCCGGTTGCCAGCAGGCCAGGAGCTGCGGCAACAGCGTGTCGACGAGCCACTGCCGGCCCTGGCGGAGCCGGCGGCCCTTGCGACGACCGTAGAACTGAAAAGCCTGACGCTGCCCTTGTTCGGGCATTGTCCTCAGTTGAATGCGGACTTCAGGCTGGGGACGAGATCGAGACGCTCCCAGGAGAACCCGCCATCCGCCTCCGGCTCGCGGCCGAAGTGACCATAGGCGGCGGTCCGCGCGTAGATCGGCTTGTTAAGACCGAGATGCTGGCGGATACCGCGGGGCGAGAGGTCCATGAGCTCGCCCAAGGTCTTCACCAGCCGCTCCTCATTGACATCGCCCGTGCCGTGGGTGTCGACATAGACCGAGAGCGGCTTGGAGACGCCGATCGCATAGGCGAGCTGGATGGTGCAGCGGTCGGAGAGACCGGAGGCGACCACGTTCTTGGCGAGGTAGCGCGCGGCATAGGCGGCCGAACGGTCGACCTTGGTGGGGTCCTTGCCGGAGAAGGCGCCGCCACCATGGGGTGCCGCGCCGCCATAGGTGTCGACGATGATCTTGCGACCGGTCAAACCCGCATCACCGTCCGGCCCGCCGACGACGAAGCGGCCAGTCGGGTTGACGTAGAACTCCTCCTCCGGGCACATCCAACCGTTCGGCAGCACCTGCTGCACATAGGGACGCACGATCTCGCGCACCTGGATCTGGTCGAGATCGGGCGCATGCTGGGTCGAGACCACGATCGAAGTCGCCTTCACCGGCTTGCCGTTCTCGTAGCGCAGCGTCACCTGGCTCTTGGCATCGGGGCCGAGCCCCTTCTCCTTGCCGGAGCGGCGCGCTTCGGAGAGCAGTTTCAGAATGCGGTGGGCGTAGTAGATCGGCGCCGGCATCAGGTGCTCGGTCTCGCGGCATGCATAGCCGAACATGATGCCCTGGTCGCCGGCGCCTTCGTCCTTGTTGCCGGCGGCATCGACGCCCATGGCGATGTCGGCCGACTGCGAGTGCACGTAGCACTCGATGTCTGCGGTCTTCCAGTGGAAGCCGTCCTGCTCGTAGCCGATGTCCTTGATCGCGGCGCGGGTCGCTTCCTTGAGCCGATCGTGGGTGATCGAGGCCGGGCCGCGCACCTCGCCCGCCAGCACCACCTTGTTGGTGGTCGCGAGGGCCTCGAGCGCGACCCGTGACTGCGGGTCGGCGCCGAGATAGAGATCAACAATGGTGTCGGAGATGCGGTCGCAGACCTTGTCCGGATGGCCCTCGGAAACGCTCTCACTGGTGAACAAATAGCTGGACCTGGTCACGCCACTACCCCGCTCGCAAAGCCGATGGAGGGATTGAAGGAGGCTCCGGCTCTATATACAGCCCGCCCGGCAGGCAGAATCGACCGGTACCCGGCGTCGGAGCGGCGCGGATGATGGTGGAGGGCCGGGTCAGGGTCAAGCGCGTTTCTGTCGCGCTAACCACCTAAGAAAGCTAGGTTTTGCCTCAGTCTTCGTCCCGCAGCCCGCGGGCGATGGACTTGATCAGGTCAAACAGCCGCTTCCGCACGGCGGGCTCGGAGATGCGGTAATAGGCCCGGACCAGCTCCAGGGTCTCGCGCCGGGCCATCGGGTCGGGCTCATACTCGACCGTCGGCGGATGAGCGAGGCCCATCAGCCGGCTCGGGCTCTTGTCCTGGATGTTGTCTGGCATCTCGTCGAAGAAATAGGCGATCGGCACGTCGAGCACGCGCGAGAGATCGAACAACCGGCTGGAGCCGACGCGATTGGCGCCGCGCTCGTATTTTTGCACCTGCTGGAATGTCAGTCCGATCGCCTCGCCGAGCTTCTCCTGCGAAAGCCCGAGCAGCGTCCGGCGCAACCGGATGCGCGAACCGACATGCACGTCGATCGGATTGGGAAATCCCTTGCTGGCCATCCGGCCGGAGGACTTGCGGCCACGCGGCATTCTTCTTTTATCCATCTGCCTCGCCACCGAAACCATTCAGCTGCCTCGCCCGACTCAAGGAACCGAGTCTATCGAGAGACTGTTACGCGCCGATGTGTATAGACATACAACCATATGCAGTCAACGCTCCAATCACCGGCCTATCTCTGGCGGGAGTGCGGTGGCACGGAGCCATCACCCAACCCGTCGTTTGCGAGTGCCGAACAGTTGCGGGAGCAGCGCGATCGCGATGAGCGGCACGACCGACAGCAGGCGGAAGCGTGCGAATGGCGTCTCGGGGAGCGACGGCGGCAGCGGCGCGTCGATGACGGCCTCCACCATCATGTTTGAGCGCGCATCGACCCGCCCATACGCATCGACCACCGCCGAGACGCCGGTATTGGCGGCGCGCAGCAACGGAATTCCTTCCTCGACCGCGCGGAAGCGTGCGGTGGCGAAATGCTGGAATGGTCCGGTACTGGTCCCGAACCATCCATCATTGGTCACGTTGACCAGCATGCCCGGCCGGTCGGCGTCGTCGGCGACGGCGCCGGGGAAGATTGCCTCATAGCAGATGATCGGGCTTAACGCGGGCAGTCCCGGGAGATGCAGCGTCCGCGGGCCCGGGCCCGGCGAGAAGTTCATCGAGCCCGGGGTCAGCTTGTTGATAAAGGTGAAGATATTCCGCAACGGAACGTATTCCCCGAGCGGCACCAGATGGAACTTGTCGGCTCGGGCGAGAATCTGACCTTGATCATTGATCGCTGCCAAGGAGTTCCATATCTCGGTGAGATTGCCATCGCTGAACTCGCCGCGCGGCGCGCCGGTGATCAACACGCCGCCCGGCGGCACCGCTTGCGCCAGCGCGGAGCGCAGCACCGGCTCCTGCTCCAGCAGATAATCGGCAGCACTCTCGGGCCAGATAACCGCCTTCAGCTTCTGCAAGCCCGGCGTCGTGATGGTGAGCCGCAGCAGCGTCTCGACTTGATGGGGCCGATCGTCGCTCGAAATCTTCAGGGACTGCGCGATGTCGGGCTGCACGATGCGGATCAAGGTTGCGTTGGCATCGTCGGGCGCCGGCGTCGACAGTGCATTGGCGAGGCGCCAAGCGCCCCCGGCATAGAGGCCACCGATCACGATGGCGAGGCCGATCACCACCCCGCGCGCGGCGCGCAGGTCGAACAGAACGAACAAAGCCGGCAAAGACAGCGCAAAGACGGTCACCAGGCTCAGGCCCCACGATCCCCAGAGCGCGACCGACTGCATCATCGCCTCGTTGCCGCTCCAGATGTAAGCGGCGAGATCCCAGGGATAGCCCGTCAGCACCCAGCCGCGGAGCCATTCGGCGATGGTCCAGGCGGCGGCAAAGCCGGCGAGGCCGGCGAAGGAGAGCGGACGTCGCATGCAACGCAGCGCCAGCGCCGCCAGCGCGGGATAGAGCGCCAGATAGGCCGAGAGGCCGCCAAGCACGAACGGGATCATCCAGGCGAAGCGTGCCGCATCGATCAGGAAGGATTCGGCGATCCAGTAGCTGTTGACGGCGAAATGGCCGAGTCCCCAGCACCAGCCGATCGCAAAGGCGGAGCGGCGACGCGGCGCTTCGGCGGCGAGCCAGGCCAGGCCCGAGATGCCGAGCGCGAAAGCCGGCACCAGGTTGAACGGCGCGAAGCCGAGACCGGCGATCGCGCCCAACACGGCGGCGAGCCCCATCGCCTTCCAGCCGGCGATGGCGCCGAGGCGGCGGCGTGAAGCGGACGAGGATTGGGTCCCCAGAATCTCACGCTCCGCCACCATGCTACTCCTTCTCCTTCGGCTGACCGGGGGCGGGTTTCGGCGGCGCGTTGCGCACGCGTAGGCGCTTCACTCTCCTCGGATCGGCATCGATCACCTCGAAGGCGATGCCGGAAGGATGGGTGACGAGCTCGCCGCGCGAGGGCACGCGATCGGTCAGCGACATGACGAGGCCGCCCAGCGTGTCGATGTCGGCCTCGCGCTCCTCGTCGCTCAGGATCGGCCCGACCCGTGCTTCGAAATCCTCGATCGTGGTGCGCGCATCGGCGAGCAGAGTGCCGTCCGGCCGCTCGACCAGATGCGGTCCGCGCACCACGTCGTGCTCGTCCTCGATCTCGCCGATGATCTGCTCGACGAGATCCTCGATGGTGACGAGCCCATCGGTGCCGCCGAACTCATCCACCACCAGAACCATATGCGCGCGAGCAAGGCGCATCTGTAAGAGAAGATCCAAGAGACGGATCGACGGCGCGACGAAGACCGGCTCCCTGAGGATGCGCTTCAGCTGGAACTTCTCGGGCTCGAAGATCGAAGGCAGCGCATCCTTGATATGGACGATGCCGATGATGTCGTCGAGGTTCTCGCCATAGACCGGCAGGCGCGAATGCCCGAACTCGCGCACCATCTGGATGAGGCCGCGGAGATCGATGTCGTCGGCGGCCGCCCTGATGTCGGCGCGCGGCACCATCACGTCATAGGCGGTCAGCTCGCCGAACTTCAGCACATTGAGCAGCAAGTCGGACTCGCTGGTGTCCAGCGCCGCTTCGCCGGACTCCGCTTCTTCGTTCTCCTCGATCAGCTCTTCGATCGCGTCCCGCAGATCGGTCTCGCCGCCGCGCCGGCGCCAGAGCCGGAACAGGTTGCGCAGCGACCGCCGGGATTTCGACTCCTCGCCCGCCGCTTCGCCGCGGCTGCCGCGTGTCGCCGGGACGTCGGTCATGCGACGCGGGCGCTACTTGCGCCGTGTATAGGGATCGGCGATGCCGAGCGCCGCCAGCGCCTCGCGCTCCAGCGCTTCCATCTCGTCGGCTTCGAGGTCGGTCTCATGGTCATATCCTAGCAGGTGCAGCACGGCGTGCACCATAAGATGCGCCAGATGATCCGCTAGCGATTTCCCTTGGGCCTCGGCCTCGCGGCGCACCGTGCCGTAGGCGATCGCCACATCCCCGATCGGCCGCCGGCGCGCGCGGCCGCGCGGTGCGTCCTCGGCTTCGGCGGCTGGAAACGAGAGCACGTTCGTGGGCTTGTCCTTGCCGCGATAGGTGCGATTGAGCTTCTGCATCGCGCGGTCGTCGATCAGCGCCACCGCCACGGCGATCGATCCCGCGCGCTTGCGGCGCCGATCCCGTCGCACGACCGACAACGCTGCAGCGGCCGCGCGGCGCAACAGCGGCACCGGATCAGCGATGGCCCGGCGCCAAGCTGCGTGCTCGACGATCACATCGACGGCGACGGCGTTGCGAGCAGAAGCGGCGCGCGGCATGTGAACCCGGGACGCCGGTCAGGCCAGGTGGTCCTTAAGGCGCGGCGTGTCCTCGGCTTTCTTGCCGCGCCGGTCGCGCGCGTCATAGGCACTGACGATCTTCGCCACGAGATGATGGCGCACGACATCGACTTCGGTGAAATGGGTGACGCCGATTTCGGTCACGCCACCGACGGCCTCCAATGCGTCCTTCAATCCGGACTTGGCGCCGGAAGGGAGATCGATCTGCGTCAGGTCTCCGGTGACCGCCATGCGCGAGCCTTCGCCGAGCCGCGTCAGAAACATCTTCATCTGCATCGGTGTGGTGTTCTGCGCCTCGTCGAGGATGACGAAGGAATGCGCCAAGGTGCGGCCGCGCATGAAGGCCAAGGGCGCGATCTCGATGTCGCCCGACGACAAGCGTTTCATCACCTGCTCCGCCGGCAGCATGTCGTAAAGCGCGTCGTAGAGCGGGCGCAAATAGGGATCCACCTTCTCGCGCAAATCGCCGGGGAGAAAGCCCAGGCGCTCGCCTGCCTCAACCGCGGGGCGAGAGAGCACGATGCGATCGACGGCGCCGCGCGTCAGCATGGCGACGGCGATGGCGACGGCGAGATAGGTCTTGCCGGTGCCGGCGGGCCCGAGGCCGAACACCAGCTCCTTCTCGTGCAGCATGCGCATGTAGCGCGCCTGCATCGCCGAACGCGGCGTGATGTGGCGACGCTGGGTGCGGATCGCGGTGCCGTCCTTGACATCGGCACCGAAGAGGTTGGGCTCGAGCCCATCGTCCTGGCGCGCAAGCCGCATCGCCGCATCGACCTCGCCGCGGTCGACCGCAAGGCCGCGCTTCAGACGCTGATAGAGCCCGGTCAGCACCGCGCGGGCGATGGCGACCGCCGGGCCGGGGCCGGAGATCGCGAGCTGGTTGCCGCGCGATACCAGCGACACGCCGAGCTCCTTCTCGATCCTTGCCAGGTTCTGGTCATGCTCGCCGAACAGCAGCGGCAGCAGGCGATTGTCGTCGAATTGAAGATGCAGCGAGCCGGTTCCCGCAGCGGCGGACGCGTCGATGCTCAAGCCCGTGCCTCCATCGCACGATCATGGACCCGCGGTGCGCCGGCGATCTCGCCGCGCAGACCGAAATGGCTGAGGCCGGTGATCCGCACGTCGATCACCTCGCCCGAGGCCAGGCCGGCACCTTCGACGTGCACGGCCTGTTGATGCGGCGTCCGGCCGACCAACTGGCCCTGGTGGCGTCCTGCTTTTTCCAACAGCACCGGCACGGCGTGGCCGAGGCTGGCGCGGTTGAAGTCCTGCTGCTGGCGGTTCAGCAGCGCCTGCAAGGCGGCCAGGCGGCGATCCTGCTCTTGGTCGGGCACGCGGTTCTCCAAGGCCGCAGCCGGCGTCCCCGGTCGCGGGCTGTATTTGAAGGAATAGGCCATGGCGAAACCGATCTCCGCGACGAGGCGCATGGTGGCGTCGAAATCCCGCTCGGTCTCGCCGGGAAAGCCGACGATGAAATCGGATGAGAGCGCAATATCGGGCCGCACTTCACGCAGACGATCGACGATGCGGCGATAGAGACCGACACCGTGCTGCCGGTTCATCGCCTCCAGGATGCGATCGGAGCCCGACTGCACCGGCAGATGCAGGAAGGGCATCAGCTGCGGCACGTCGCCATGGGCGTCGATGAGCTCATCGTCCATGTCGCGGGGATGCGAGGTCGTGTAGCGGATGCGCAGCAGATCCTGCAGCTCGTCGGCAAGGGTTCGGATGAGACGCGCGAGGCCCACCGTCGCGCCGCGCTCGTCGGTGCCGTGATAGGCGTTGACGTTCTGGCCGATGAGCGTGATCTCGCGGGCACCGCCGGCGACCAGCGCCTTCGCCTCGGCGAGGATATCGGCCACGGGCCGCGAGAACTCGGCGCCGCGGGTATAGGGCACGACGCAGAAGGTGCAGAACTTGTCGCAGCCCTCCTGCACCGCGAGGAAAGCGCTCACGCCAGCGGCCATCCCAGGGGCGCTCCGCTCGGGCAGCGCGTCGAATTTGGATTCCGCCGGGAACTCGGTGTCGAGCAGGCCGGCGCCGCGCCGCGCACCGGGTCCCCGCGCCCCGTTGGCGCGAGTGGCGCGCGCCACCAGCTCCGGCAGTCGATGATAGGTCTGCGGTCCGAGCACGATATCAACGTCGGGCGCACGGCGAATGATCTCGACACCTTCCGCCTGGGCGACGCAGCCGGCGACGGCGACAATCACGTCCTTCGCCGCCGCGCCCCGCTCGCGCCGGGCGGCGCGCAGTCGGCCGAGTTCGGAGAACACTTTCTCGGATGCCCGTTCGCGAATGTGGCAGGTGTTGAGGATCACCATGTCGGCCTCGGCCGACTCTTCGGTAGGCGCATAGCCGAGGGGCGCCAGAAGCTCGGCCATGCGGGCCGAGTCATAGACATTCATCTGACAGCCGTAGGTCTTGATGAAGAGCTTCTTCGCCAATGGTTTAGTACCCAAAGCGGCCGGCCCGACGGGGCGCCGCGGCGAAGCAGGTGAAAGCTGTCGTGACCCGAAGGAATCGCATGCCGCGGACCCTAGCACGCCAGGGTTTTGCCGTGTACCCCCAGGAGAACACTGCCGCGGTCAATGCTGCTTGGGCGGCGCCTCGACCGGCGCCAGGGCGCGCCCGGTCAGCGCCCGTTCCACGCCGCCGGCGACCGCGTTGAGACAATAGCGCGCCAGGTCCTTGCGCGAGCCGATCGCCTTGAGATCGATCGGCTTATGGAACTCAACGACGACGGTGACCTTGCCGAGCCGGCTGAACTGCCAGAGATGGGGACCCAAGGACATGTCGCCATACCAGGCGACCAACGGCCGAAGCCCATGGCCCATCGGGATGCCGTTCAGCCCGATATAGGCGATCGAGACCGGTTGGATGGTGAGCGACACGTCTTCGAGCGGCGTCTCGGCAACCGAGAGCAGCGCGCTGCGGAACGGCAGGACACGGTTGCCGTCATTGGACGTGCCCTCGGGGAAGAGGATCAGGTTGTCCCCGGCTTTGAGGCGCTCCTGCAGCTGGTCGCGATGGCGGTGCGAGGATTGCCGCTTGCGATCGACGAAGACCGTGCGCTGCAGCTTCGCTAGCAGTCCGTAGAGCGGCCAGTTCGCCACCTCGGCCTTAGCCACGAAGCTCGCCGGGACGACGCTTCCGAGCACGGTGATGTCGATATAGGACGTGTGGTTGCTGACGAACAGCGTCGGCCGTGCGCGCGATACGGTGCCGACGGTGTGCACATCGACGCCCATCAACCGCGCGCAGAGACGGTGATAGAAGACCGGGAAGCTTTCGGCGCCGCGGCTCCTCAGCGCCACCAGCGCGATCTGCACCGGCAGGAGCACGAAGGTGAGCAGCAGATAGGCGAGGATGCGGCGTGCGCCCAGGAAATCGGAGCCGAAGGGCGCGATGCCCTTGCCGATCATATCCTCGTCGAGCGCCACATCCCGCGGCCTCGGCACGGCGCGCAGCGAGCGCGTGGTCAGCGCCGCGTCAGGCAAGGCCGGAGTCGCTCTCGGCTCGGGCATAGTGCTTGTAGTACTTGTCGGAGACCAGATCGGTCACCACGACGACCGAGACATCGATGGTGCCGAACTGGTGGTCGATGACGGCCCCGTCGCCGACGAAGCCGCCCAGCCGCAGATAGCCCTTGATCAGCGGTGGCAGAGCGGCCAGCGCGCGGCGCTCGTCGATCTCGCTGAAGGGCATGATGTTCATGGCGACGTAGCGCTCCGGGACGGCGCGCGGACGGAACTCCGGCGGCGCCAGATGGCGATGGTAGAGATAGGTGAGCGGAGCGGCGTGGCGCGCCGGATCGGTGCCGGGAAAGCTGGCGCAGCCGAACATGATCTCAATATTGAAGTGGAACACGTATTCGCTGATGCCCTTCCAGAGCAACTGCATCACGGCCTTGGAGCGATAGGCGGCATCGACGCACGAACGTCCCAGCTCCAGGATCTCGCCCGGATGGGCCACGATATTCGAGATGTCGTATTCGTCGACAGAGTAGAACTGTCCCCGCCGGTCGGCGGCGGAGCGCCGCAGCAGGCGATAGGTGGCCACGATGCCGGCGGCGCCCTGGCCCTTGCGCGCGTCGACCACGATCAGATGGTCGCAATAGGCATCGAAGGAATCGAAGTCGCGCTTCGCCGCCGCCATCTCCGGTGTCGGCGAGGCGGTCATCTCCTCGTAGAACACCTTGTAGCGCAGCGCCTGGGCGGCGGCGACCTCGGCTTCGGTCTCGGCCAGGCGGATCTCGAGATCGCCGATCTTGAGGTCGACGGGCCGCGCGCGCATGTCAGCGAGGGTCATGGTCGCGCCGTCACGGCTTCTTTGCATCCCGCGCCTTGCCGGCGAGCGGCACGGCGTAGAGCTCCAGCCGATGGCCGACCAGGCGATAGCCGAGCTCGTCGGCGACCCGCTGCTGCAAACGCTCGATCTCCTCGTTCGAGAACTCGATGACGCGGCCGGATTGGATGTCGATCAGGTGGTCGTGGTGACTCTCCGGCGCCTCCTCGTAGCGGGCGCGGCCGTCGCCGAAATCGTGGCGCTCGAGGATGCTCGCCTCTTCGAACAGTCTGACCGTACGATAGACCGTCGCCAGCGAGATGTTCGGATCGATCTTGGTGGCGCGCTTATGCACCTGCTCGACATCGGGATGGTCGGCCGCGTCGGAGAGCACTCGCGCGATCACCCGGCGCTGCTCGGTCATCTTCAGGCCCTTCTCGATGCACAGCTTTTCCAGCCGAGAGGTCACGCGGTCGCTGCCTCCATCCATTGGCGGTAAGGTCGATTCGCCAGAGGCGATTCCCTTGGCCCGCATGCTCATTCTGCCCGCCGCCCGGCGACCAAGCCAAGCGAAAACGGCGTCAGCGCCGCCGCCCGCCGGTGCCGAGTCCGATCTGGCGGGCCAGCGAGCTGCGCTTCTTGGCGTAGTTCGGCGCGACCATCGGGTATTCCGCAGGCAGGCTCCAACGCTCGCGATATTGCTCCGGCGAGAGGCCATAGGCAGTTCGCAAGTGGCGCTTCAGCATCTTCTGCTTGCGGCCGCATTCGAGGCAGATGATGTGATCCGGCGTCACCGACTTCTTGATCGGCACCGCGGGATCGTGACGCGTGGGTGCCACCGCGACGCGCCCGCCGGCAAGCCCGGTCAGCGCCTGGTAGACATCGCTCAGGAGCCGCGGGATTTCGGCGGCGGGAACGCTGCTCTTCGAGACATGGGCGGCGACGATGGTGGTCGCCATCTGCAGCAGGCTGCCAGGCTTCAGATCTTCGGACATTTGTTCGGTCCCATTGAATAGGAGGCGAACACTACTGTCTCGATCAATATTGCGCAATCCCGCTATCGAGAATTCATCTCGCCCGCGGAACCGAGGGCCAGGGCCAGAATCAGCGCGTCGGCGGCGCTTGCGCCCTGGTAATAGCGCGGGCGACGCCCGACCGGGCGGAATCCCGCCGACTGATAGAATGCTTGCGCCGGCGCGTTGGATTCCGCCACTTCGAGCACGACCCGTGTCACGCCGGCGGCGCGGAGCTCGGTGATCAGATGGTCGAGCAACGCCTGCGCGTGGCCGGCGCGGCGATGCGCCGGATGGACGCCGATCAGCAGCAGCTCGGCTTCGTCAGCGGCGATGCGCGCAAGCACGAAGCCGACCGGCTCCGAGCCCAACGCGGCGATGCGCGCACCCGTGCCCGGCATGTGTAGAATCTCCGAAAACGAGCGCTCGTTCCAGCGTTGGTCCCAGGGTGCCGTGAACACGGCCTCATGGAGCGCCACGAGGACCGGGATGTCGAAGCCTTCGACCGGGCGAATGGTGAGATCGCTCATGCCGGCTTCGGCATGGTGACGTCGGGCGGCCGGATGTAGACCGGCTTCGCCGGCAGGTCGTAGCGATGCGTCGGATCGGCGGCGAGAGACGCCACGATCAAGGCGCTCGGCGCGTTCTGGATCAGTCGAATGCCGCCGTGGAAACGATAGCGGCCCAACGCCGGTGCATCGCCTGCGAGAATCAGCGGCCGAGCCGGCGCCAGGATGTCATCGAGCTCTTCCTGCGATACGAATCGCGGCGAGCCGACTAGACCGAACTCGGAATCCAGTTCCGCAAGGAATGGCTCATCGCGACGACTGTCCAGCAATGCGAACACGCGACGGCCCTGGCGCTCAGGCTCTCCTACATGCCCGACGGTGAGGAAGCTCGAGATTCCGACGACAGGGACGCTTGAAGCCAGGCCCAATCCTTGAGCGGCGGCGATGCCAACGCGCAGGCCGGTGAAGCTGCCCGGCCCGACTGCGACGGCGATGCGATCGAGGTCGCCATAGCCACACCCGGCCTCTGCCATCGCCCGCTCAATCATCGGCATGAGCATCGTCGCATGGCCGTGATCCGTGTTCTCGGTCAGATACACCGGGATCGTGTCTCTCCCACGCGCGTAGAGCGCCACTGAACAGGAACGGCTCGCGGTTTCGATCGCCAGAATGGGGCGCCGTTCTTGCTCCACGAAGCCGTGCGCGGTGCCGAGCCGGGCTATGCCGGCGGGGGTCGATCTGCTAGTCATGCCGGGAACGGCGGAAGGAACGGGAATCGGGCTGCATCATGGCGATGGTAGAGATCACGGCCGAGGATTTCGACGTGGAAATCGCGCTCGCCTATGCGACGCCGGGGAACATCACCGGCAAGCCGATCTACACCCGCGCAGCCTGCTATCTGCACGAGACGGCGGCCGAGCACTTGCGGGACGCGGTCCGACTGGCGAAGCCGCTCGGCCTCCGGCTCAAGATCTTCGATGCCTACCGGCCGGCCGAGGCGCAATGGAAGCTGTGGGATGCCTCTTCCGGCAACGCGGAGTTCGTCGCCGATCCCAGGAAGGGTTCGCCGCATACCCGCGGCGTGGCGCTCGACCTGACGCTGATCGATGCCTCGGGACGCGCGCTCGACATGGGGACCGGGTTCGACGATATGACGCCATTGTCGCATCACGCCAGCACCGAGATTCCGCTCGAGGCGCAGCGGAACCGCTTCATCCTGATGGGGATGATGACTGCGGCAGGCTGGGACTTCTACCGGAACGAATGGTGGCACTACCAGCTCTTCAATGCCCGCGACTACCCGCTGATCGACCAGGCGAAGCTGCCGAAGCCCCTGATGTAGCGCTTCTCCGCCCTCGCCGATTCGGCCCAATTCTGCGATACTGTCCGGAGTCGCGACAGCGGGCGCGGGGGTGGCGATGGACCAGAAGACCAAGGAGCAAATCACCGCGGAGTTGACCGCCGAGTATCGCGCCGCGATCAAGCGGACGGCGGATGAGGAGGAAGCCAACAAGCGGCGTCGACCGGTCGGCGGCGGGCCGAAGTCGATGGGCGTCGCCTATCTGCTCTGGTTCTTCTTCGGGACGCTCGGCGGACATCGCCTGTATCTCGGCCGCATCAGCTCGGGCGCGGCGATGGCGGCGCTTGCCATCACCGGAAGTGTCATGACGTTCGCAAGCCTCACCGGCGTGCTCCATGTCGGCCCCATCGGCATCCTGTTCAGCGGACCGGCCTTCGTCTGGTGGCTGGTCGACGCCTTCCTCATTCCGGGCATGGTGCCGGATTGAGCGCGCCCTCTATTCGATGCGGCAGGCCTCGTCGAAGCTGAAGCGCGGGTCGCGCGGACGGATGCCGTCCGGGCCCGGATAGCCGAGATTGCAGAGGAAGCGCGAGCGCCAGGTCTTTCCCCAGTCGGTATGGAGGAAGAACGTCTCGTCGGTCTTATGCCGGCCGAAGCCGCCCATCGGCCCGCAGGCGAGGCCGAGCCCGCGGGCTGCGAGGATGAAGTAGCCCGCCTGCAGCGCGCTGCCGAGCTCGGCATTGCCCTGGATCGCCTCGGGCTTGCCGGCGAACCAGGAGCGCGCATCCTCGCTCGGATAGAGGCGCGGCAGGTGCTCGTAGAACTCAAGGTCCATGGCAAAGATCGCCGTCACCGGCGCTGCCATCGTCTGCTCGACATTGTCCGGCGAGAGGCAGGGCTTCAACCGCGCTTTCGCCTCGGGCGAACGCACAAACAGAATCCGCAGCGGCTGCGAGTTGCCGCTGGTCGGCGCCATCTTGGCGAGATCGTAGGCACGGCGGAGCAACGCGTCCGGCACCGGCCGGTCGGACCAGCGCCGGGTGGTATGGGCCTCGCGGAACAGCTGATCGAACGCGCGTTCGCCAAGCGGCTCGAGGAAATCGTTGGTCTCAGCCGCCGTATCCGGCATGCCTCGGGCCCCGGCGCGAAGACTCAGACGGGACGGACCTCGACCACCTCCGGCACGTAGTGCCGGAGCATGTTCTCGATGCCCATCTTCAGGGTCGCGGTCGAGCTGGGGCAGCCCGAGCAGGAGCCCTGCATGTGGAGATAGACGACCCCGTCTTCGAAGGCGTGGAAGATGATATCGCCGCCATCCTGTGCGACCGCAGGCCGCACCCGCGTCTCCAGCAGCTCTTTGATCTGGGCGACGATCTCGTCATCCTCGTCGCCTTCCGCCGCCGCTGAAGCAGCGGCGCCCTCGGCGAGCAGCACGGGCTGGCCGGAGACGAAATGCTCCATGATGACGCCGAGCAGGGCCGGCTTCAGCATGGCCCAATCCTTGGCCGGCGACTTGGTGATGGTGACGAAATCCTGGCCCAGGAACACGCGCTCGACGCCGTCAACCTTGAACAGGCGCTCGGCCAGAGGCGAGCGCCCGGCATTCTCGGCGGAAGCGAAATCGACACTGCCCGATCCCACCACGTCGCGGCCCGGCAGGAACTTCAGGGTCGCCGGGTTGGGGGTTTCTTCGGTCTGGATGAACATGGAGGGCTCCACTAAGCTCTCGTAACGCCATATGTTCCCGAAGATGGGCGATGCCGGATGGCGCTTCAACCCCAATCTGACTAAGGTTATGGCCGCTTCACCCCCTGGAACCTTGGGCGATTCCCTGCTCGAAGATCCGACGACGCCGCTGGTCGATTCCGACCCGAACCGGCGCGATGCGGCCGATCCCTGGCGGCGCTTGCGGCGGCGCGGGGCGCAGGGCGCGCTGCGCCCTGAAGAGGCGCGGCGGGACGAGATCGCCCCCGCCGAGATCGCGCGGCTCTGGTCGTCCACCGAAGCGGGCGGTCGAGCCTTCCGCTGGCTGCTCGAAGAAGGACGGCGCCTGCCCGATCTCGCCGACGTGGTGGCAGGCCTTGGCCGTGAGCTCAGCACCGCCGGTCTGCCGCTGCAGCGGCTCTATCTCGCCCAGCGCACGTTGCATCCGCAGGTGGGCGCCCTCGGCTATCTGTGGAACCGCGGCGACACGACCGCGCAGCTGATCGAGCGCGAGCACGCGGTGACCACCAGCGCCGCCTATCTCACGAGCCCGATGCGCCGGCTCTATGAGGACGGCGAGAAGCTGATCCGCCGCCGCCTCGTCGGACCCGAGGCGGCGCTCGACTTCCCGGTGCTCGTCGAGCTCCGCGACAACGGCGCCACGGATTATGCGATCTATGCGGTGGATCTCGACGGCGAGGCCCGCGCTTCAATCTCGATGACGACGGACTCGCCGAGCGGCTTCAGCGATGCGGAGATCGCCGGGATCGGCATGCTGCTGCCGCTGGTCTCGATGCTGGTCGAAGCCCATGAATGGCATCGCCTGGCGAGATCGCTGCTGGAAATCTATCTCGGCGCCGATGCCGGCCAGCGGGTGCTGGGCGGCCTGATCCGCCGCGGCGAGGGTACCACGCTCGCCGCCGCCATCTGGTTCTGCGACTTGCGCGACTTCACCGGCCTCTCGAACCAGCTGCCGCGCGACGAGATGATCGCGCTCTTGAACGACTATTTCGATGCCATGGCGCGCCCGGTGCACGCCCATGGGGGCGAGATCCTGAAGTTCATCGGCGACGCCATGCTGGCGATCTTCCCGATGCGCGACGATCTCGACCGCGACCGGCGCTGCAACGTCGCGCTGCAGGCGGCCTTCGAAGCCTTCGACGCGCTCGACGGCTTGAACGAGATCCGCGCCAGCGCCGGCAAGCCGCCGATCCGCGCCGGCATCGGCCTCCATGCCGGCTCGGTCTCCTACGGCAATATCGGCGCCGCGATCGGCAACTCGGCGCGGCTCGACTTCACCGCGATCGGACCGGCGGTCAATCTCGCGTCGCGGATCGAGGGCCTGTGCAAGGGGTTGAACCGCCCCCTGCTCGCGTCGAAGGCCTTCGCCTCGCCCTGCGGCTCGTTGCTGGTGCCCCTCGGCCAGTTCCAGCTCGCCGGCTTCCCCGAGCCGCAGGAGATCTACGGCCTTCCCGACTGACGGCCAAGGAGTGCGTGCGCATGGCGGCCTATGTGATCGTCCAGGAGAATCTGCATGGCGACCAGACGCCGTTCGAGGAGTATCGCCGCCAGGTGATCCCGACCTTCGAGCCCTATGGCGGCAAGTTCCTGGCGCGCGGCGGCAAATTGAGCGTGCTCGAAGGCGAATGGCCGTTCCAGCGCACGGTGATCCTCGAGTTCCCGTCGCGCGAGAAGGCCGAGGCCTGGTATCACTCGCCCGACTATCAGCGCATCCTGCCGCTCAGGCTGAAATGCACGACCTGCAACTTCATCTTGATCGACGGCGTGTAGGCCTCACGCGATATGATCGACGTCCTCCGGCGAGAGGTTGCCGGGGACGATGGTGACGGGGACGCGAAGCTTGCCGACATACTTGCTGGTCAACGCCTGGACCAGCGGCCCGGGGCCCTTCGGCCCGGTCGCCGCGCCGAGCACCAGGATGGAGATGCTCGGCTCCTCGTTCAGAAGCTTCATCACTTCCTCGCGGCGGTCGCCTTCTCGGAAATAGAGCACCGGCATGCCGCCCGAGAGCTTCTGCACCTCGGCCGCCATCTTCTGCATCAAGGCTTCCGCCTGCTGGCGCGCCTCGTCGCGAATGAGGCGCGAGACGCCGATCCAGACCTGGGTGTCCTCGGGCTGGCTGACGTGGAGCATGGCGACACGGCCGCCGGTCTTCCTGGCGCGCAGGCAGGCATAGCGGATGGCAAGCTTCAGCTCCGGCGTCTCGTCCACCACGACGAGGAAGACGCGTTCAACCGAGGGTGCGCTTGCTTCGGTGGGCTTCCCGCCCTGATCGGTCCCGGCCTCGGCCAAGTCTCTTATCTCCTGCGGAAGGCGAGATGCGCCATCCATCCGAAGAACAGCGCGGTCACCACGGCGAACACGCCGTAGGACGCCGCGTGGCGATGGGCGAACCCGTAGATATCGGCACTGAACCCCGCGCGGTTCACCAGCAGCGGAAAGCTCTGCGCATCAACGATCTTGCCGTCCCGCACCAGATAGACCTCGACCCTATAGATTCCGGTCGGCACGGTCGAGGGGAAGGAGAAGCTGGTGCGGAACAGCCGTTCGCCGACGAAGCTCACATGCCCGACCTTGGTGACGTAGAGCCCGAGCCGCTGGCGCACGCGAACGAGGGCATCGGCGTAGTCCGAGATATCGGGTGCGTTGGCCTCGACCGCCTCGGGCTTCAGCTCGTCGACGCCGAGTTGATAGCGCTCGCGGACCGCGGGATCGGTGATCTCCTCCAGCGGCTGGGTGCTGGCAACGGCATAGAAGCCCGGCACGTCGGAGAAGCGGACGTGAGCGCCGCCCACCCAGATCCCGAAGGAGCGCGTCTTCTTCCTGATCTCCACGGTACCACCGACCAGCTCGCCGGTGCGGGCATAAGGTCCGTGCACCAGGGTGACGACGTCGCCCTTTCCCTCGATCGCACCGAACAGGGTCATCTCCGCGCCGGAGAAGCCGGAGGTGATCTCGACCCGATGCACGACGAGATCGGCGACGATGTCCTTGGCGCGTGCGGGCGGATGCGCCAGCACGATCAGCAGCAGTGCAATGAGTATTGTGCGCTTCATTGCGTCGTCGCCAAGGTGATGATGGCGTAGAGCTCGTCCGGCGTCGCCACCAGCTGGTAGAGCAGGCCGCCGGCGACCGCGAGCACGACGAGCGCCATCAGGAGGCGAAGCTGCTCGGCCGGCAATCGTGCGCCCCAGCGCCCGCCATATTGCGCGCCGATGACGCCGCCCAAGGTCAGGATCAGCGCCAGCAGCAGATCGACCGTCTGGTTCTGCACCGATTGCAGGATCGTGACATAGGCCTGCACGAAGATGATCTGAAAGAGCGAGGTGCCGATCACGATCGAGGTCGGCATGCCGAGGATGTAGATCATCGCCGGCACCATCAGGAAGGCGCCGCCTACCCCCATGATCGCCGACATGATGCCGACCACGAAACCGATGCCAACCGGCAGGACCGCGCTGATGTAGAGCCGCGATTTCCGGAACCGCATCTTGAAGGGCAGGCCCTGCGCCCAGTTGTGCTGATGCAGCTTGGCGGGCTGCTGGCTGCGACGGACGCGGCGGATGGCGTTGATCGATTCGATGGCCATGATGGTGCCGACCGATCCCAAGGTCAGCACATAGGAGATGGCGATCACGAGGTCGATCTGGCCGATATGGCGGAGCAGGCTGAACAGCAGCACGCCGAGACTGGAGCCGAGGATGCCGCCGCCCAGCAGCACGAAGCCCATCTTGAAATCGACATTGTCGCGCGACCAGTGGGCCAGCACACCGGAGACCGAGGCCGCCACCACCTGGTTCGACTGGGTCGCCACCGCGACCGCCGGCGGCACGCCGATGAAGATCAAGAGCGGCGTCATCAGGAAGCCGCCGCCGACGCCGAACAGGCCGGATAAGAGACCGACGGCCCCGCCGATCGCCAGCAGCACGACCACGTTCAGCGAGACTTCGGCGATCGGCAGATAGATCTGCAGGCTGAAGAACCAGTCCGAGATCGCCTGCAATCCGCTCAAAGACCGGTCCCCCGTCTCACCGACGCCGGCTGTCTTCCCAAGCGCACCGCCAGCCGTGCGGCGACGACTGGATCGGGGCGGAAGACGCCGCTATGGCCTGCGACTCGGAACCGATGGCCAATCGTGGCCCAATTTACGCTGCGGATTCGGGAGAAGGAAGCCGGGCGCGCCAGAAAACAATCGTCACCCTCGAGCTTGACCCGCGGCTCTCGGTGAAGCGGCACGAGATGCCCGGGTCATGGGCATGACGCGCCCAAAGGCCGCGTCACTTCACGAGGACGTCGTTCAGCTCCTCGAGCTGGGCGCGGGCGCGGATCAGGTAGAAGCCCTGGGTCGCGAGGTGATTGGGCTGCATCAGCGCGTCCGGGCGGCCGTTGATGACGATCCAGGGCTGCAGCTGGGCGCCTTCCATCAGGCTCGCCACCATGCGGTCCCAGATCGGCTGGGCGCCCTTCTCGTTGAGGATGTCGGCGAAGTCCTTGCCGAGGTCGCGCAGGATCAGGGCATCGGCGTACATCAGACCCTTGGTGTGATAGAAGACGTCGTCGGCGTTGAAGTCGATCCAGTCGCCGGAATGATCGTTGATCTCCTGGTTCGCGCGTTCCGAACGGTCGCCGAGGTCCTTGCCGATCTTGTCCAGGGTGGCGATCAGATTGTCGGCGCGTTTCTCGAACGCCGCCTGGCCCTTGCTCAGCCGGTCGTTGTAGCTGAGCAGGGCCTTGATGCCCTGGCGGTACTGTTCTTCCGTCGTCGAGGTCGGCAGCAGCGAGACGCCCGGACTCCAGACCCAGACAGTGGGCGAGTAGTTGAAGGCGCTGGCGGCAGCCTGCAGGTCCGGATCGGCGCTGCTGGTGCCGCGGTTGCGCCCGATCTCATCCTGCAGCTCGAGGGCGAAGCGCCGCACCGCGTCGCGGATGCCGATCTGGAAGTTCGGCATGTTGTCCAGCGCCCAGCCCGGCATGAAGAAGGGATCGTTGGCGGGCCAGGAATTATGGTTGACCTCGCGGTCCATCAGCGCCGCCGCGAGGGCCACCGCCTGGCTCTCGCCCTGGGCCACCGCCGGCGCCGCGAAGTCCTCGTTGTCGTTGATCTTGTGGGTCAGCAGCATGCCGACCGGATAGTAGAGCAGGACGATGAGGACGAGCGCGATCCCCGCCCATTTCGCCACCAGCCACAGCCGGCTGCGACTGCGCCCCGAACCCCCACTGGAACCACCACTGCCTCCGCCGCGCCGCCGCGCAAACCAGCGCGGCAGCCAGCGGCGACGCCCGGCGGACGGCTCGTCGATCAGCAGATCATCGGACATGGGAATGGGTGCCTTCTCGCGGGGCCGGCTGGCTTCGGTGGGACGAATGGCCCCACTTAGATGGCGGTTTTGAGCCTCACCTGCAAGCGGCTAAGGTGTGGCCCTCCACCGCAGCTCAGAGTGATCCCAAATGCATTCTTCGATCGACGCTCTGTTCGGCCTTTCCGGCCGGGTTGCGGCCGTGACTGGCGGCGCGAGCGGTATCGGCCTGGCCAGCGCCAAGCTGCTGGCGGCGGCCGGCGCCGCCGTCGCCGTGATCGACCGGGAGACTTCTGCAGTCCGAGCCGCCCGCAACGAGCTCGGCACCGCCGAGGCGCTGGCGCTCACCGCCGATGTCGCCGCGGAAGAAGAGGTGGAAGCCGCTTGCGCCGGGATCCTGGCCCGCTTCGGCCGGATCGACATCCTGGTGAACAGCGCCGGCATCGCGATCCGCAAGCCGGCGACCGAGCTGCCGCTCGAGGACTGGGACAAGGTGATCGCCGTCAACATGACCGGGACGTTTCTCTTCTCCCGGGCGGTCGCTCGCCGGATGATCGAAAAGGGCCAAGGTGGAGCGATCGTGCAGATCGCCTCGATCATGGGCTTCTCGGGCGGTGGCCTTTATCCCAACATCTCCTACCAGACATCCAAGGGCGCCGTCGTCAACATGACCCGCGCGCTGGCGGTCGAATGGGCGCCCAACAAGATCCGGGTCAATGCGGTGGCGCCGACCTGGGTGAAGACGCCGTTCATCACCGGCTTGATGGCGCAGCCCGATCTCATCCGCCGCATCGAGCAGATGACGCCGTTGGCGCGCCTGGCCGAACCCGAGGAGGTGGCGGCGGCGGTGCTCTATCTCGCCAGCCCGGCGGCCACCATGGTCACCGGGCATACTCTGTTCGTGGATGGCGGATTCCTGGCGCAGTAGCCGGATAGACCGGGCGACCCCTCACCCGACTCCGACGGGTCTTTTCCGGGTCTGCTCTCGCTACTTCGCGCGGATGAAGCCGACGGTGTCTTCGACTTCGCGCAGGATCGGCTCGGCGATCGCGTTGGCGCGGTGGGCGCCGTGGCTCAGGATCCGGTCGATCTCGTGCGGATGGGCGAGGAGCCGCTTCATCTCGGTGCCGATCGGGGCCAGGGTCGCGATGGCGAGATCGGTCAGCTCCTTCTTGAAGGCCGAGAACTCCTTCCCCGCCATTTCCCGGACGACGTCGCCGATCTCGCGATCGGAGAGCGCGGCATAGATCGCGAGCAGGTTGAAGGCTTCCGGACGTTCCGCCTCGGCCTCGGCCTTTACATGGCCCTTGGGCGTCAGCGTCTCCGGCCCCGGGAGCGGATGGGGATCGGTCTTCGCCTTGCGCAGCTTGAGCGCGATCGCATCGGCGTCGTCGGTCATGTGGATGCGGCTGTAATCCGAGGGATCGGATTTCGACATCTTCTTGCTGCCGTCGCGCAAGCTCATGACCCGCGCCGCCGGCCCGCCGATCACCGGCTCGGGCAACGGAAAGATCTCGCACTCGAAGTCGTTGTTGAACTTCTGGGCGATGTCGCGCGCCAGCTCAAGATGCTGCTTCTGGTCCTCACCCACCGGCACATGGGTGGCCTTGTAGGCGAGAATGTCGGCCGCCATCAGCACCGGATAATCGAACAGCCCGACCGAGGCGGCCTCCCGGTCCTTGCCGGCCTTCTCCTTGAACTGGGTCATGCGGTTGAGCCAGCCCATCCTGGCGACGCAGTTCAGGATCCAGGCGAGCTGCGCATGGGCCCGCACCTGGCTCTGGGCGAAGATGATGCCGCGCTCGGCGTCGATGCCGGAGGCAATGTATGCAGCGGCTACCTGGCGGATGTTATGCGGCAGCTCCTTCGGATCCTGCCAGAGTGTGATGGCGTGGAGATCGACCACGCAGAAGATGCAGTCGTATTCCTTCTGCATCCGGACCCAGTTCCGGACGGCCCCCAGATAGTTGCCGAGATGCAGCGTATGGGTCGGCTGGATGCCGGAGAAGATGCGGCCTTTCATGACGGGGTCCGGATTGCTGGGGTTGAGGCGGTGCTCGGGGGCCGTCCTTATCGCCCCTTGCCGCTGGAATCGCAAGGAAATTGCCGATGACAGCGAGTCCGTCCGTTACCGAGCGCCCCCCACCATTGGTATTGATTCCAGAGGGTTCAGTACTCATATTATTGCCCGAGATTTCAACGCGCTGCGTTTCGCGCAAAGGAGCGAACCACATGGCTATCGGACCGGAAAATCGGACCGTGTACCGGACCTCGGCACGCGAGCAGGCGGTCGGCATCGACCAGGGTCTGCGGGCGTACATGCTGGGCGTCTACAACAAGATGGGTGGAGGCCTGGCGCTCACGGGCCTGACCGCCTATGTCGTCGCCAGCGGCGTCGAGAGCCAAGCCCCCTGGGCGATCGGGCTCATGCGGGCGCACTGGGTGTTCGCCCTGCTGGGCATCGGTCTCGTGTTCTTCCTGAGCTTCGGCATCCGCCGCATGCGGGCCTCGACGGCCTTCGCCTCGTTCCTGGCCTATGCCGTCGTCAATGGCATCTGGCTGACGCCGGTGCTGCTGGTCTACACCCATACGTCGGTCGCCACGACGTTCTTCGTCTGCGCGTCGATGTTCCTGGCGACCAGCCTCTACGGCTATACGACCAAGCGCGATCTCACGAGCATGGGCAGCTTCCTGTTCATGGGGCTGATCGGGCTCCTGATCGCGATGGTGGTCAACATGTTCCTGGCGTCGAGCGCGCTCGGC
>DATKMF010000082.1:0-44288 GCA_035542015.1 Candidatus Cybelea sp. | reverse complement strand
TCTCCTGTCCCGCATTCCCGGGAGGGCCTGCCGCATTTTGCGCGCGGGGACCACGCCCCCGCGCCGATGCCTGGTTGTATTCTTCAATCTTGCCGCTGGAGGGCGCGCCCGCGTTTGACTTGCGTCAAAGGCGCGCCGTCGCGATTTTCAGCTCCGTGCCTGCTCCTGGCCCAGATCCCGGCTTGGCACGTTGCCGGTCGCCGGAAGGACCGAGCGCCCGACGGTGCCAACGAACGCCGCGGGGTCGGCGAAGAAGCAGAAGTGAAGCGCCTGCCCGAGCAGCAGTGCTCCACCGATGAGCTCAAGGATCACGTCCAACATGGTTCATCTCCCTGGCCGTC
Source organism: Candidatus Cybelea sp. (assembly GCA_035542015.1). Lineage (GTDB taxonomy): Bacteria > Pseudomonadota > Alphaproteobacteria > Dongiales > Dongiaceae > Dongia. The sequence goes on along the minus strand of DATKMF010000082.1, from coordinate 43,947 downwards.
TGGGTCGCGGGGCCTATCCCCGCGGCCAGGGCCCAGGAGTCGCCGAACAATCTGGGAGAAACGCCCGTCTGGCTTCCATGCGGAACTCGGAGAGCGGGCATAAGGATTCCGTAAAGAGGACGCCGACCGGCCCCCGCTCTTTGCACCGCTCTTACAGTCCGGCCCGCCCTTCCCTCTCGAATCCTGACGCGCCGCAGGGCCACCTTGAGCGGCATCGGCACCTCGTGCCGCGATAGAAAGAAGAGGAGTGTTCGATGCAGCCGTTCGATCCGTTCCGCCGCGGAACAAGCATCCGGATGACGCAGACCAAAGGTGCCGGCCTCGGCTATGGCGATTCGCTCAATGCGGCGCCGCGCTTCGAGGAAGTCATGCGCGAGATGGGCGTCATCGCCCTCTCTTGTCTCGGCGTCGCGGTTGCCGCCGAGATTCTGGTTCACCTGCTCGCCATGCACTAAGCGCAGCGCAGGGTTCCCCCGCCTGCGGGATGCAACGTTGTGCCGATGGCAGTAGTTGATCGACCAAGGGGCCGAACGACGAAACATCGAGCACACGAGATTATGATGAAACCGCATTTCTCCCAGAAACGTCCCGTCGAGTATTTCATCCTGATGGAGCCGCGTCCCGACGGGCCGACCATCGGCACCTACGGCGGCCAGCCGATACCCGCGGCAATCCGCGACGGCTTCGGCCGCCGCTTCACCTATGCGGGCGTCGCATCGCGCTTGCGCAACGGCAAGCTCGATGTCGAGAGCCTCTCGCCGGGCGAGTGGTTCGTCCGTTCCGGTCTCGTCTATCGGATCGAGCCGGCTGATGCCCAAGGCATGCTCGGACGCCTCTTCAAGCCGCGACATGATGCCCCCGAGTCCGCCGAAGAGGCGGAGTCAAGCGAACGTGATCGCCATGAATCAGGGCGCCGGGCTGCGTGAAAGTGCCGCGATAAGCGAGCTTCGCGAAGCGCTCGGTGCGATCGCCGTGGGGACCCCCGCGCTCGTGCGCCTGCTCTGCGACCGGGCCGGGGGTTGCTGGCGAATGACCCGCGACGGCGAACCCGGCGAGCAGCAGTTTCCCGATCTCGATCGGGCGCTTTCCGCCGCGCATCTTGCCGTAGTGCGCTGCTCCCGCTATTGCGTGGTTGTGCGCAACCACATCGGCACAACCATGACGGAATCGCTCGACTGGCCCCTCGGCGCCTGAGGACTGCGCCTGAGCACGCGCATACTCACACATTCGTAGTGAGAAGACCCGGATTCGAGCCTTGTCTTAACGAATCCTTCATCGCCCTCCACCGATCGTGGCTTCAGAGAAACGCAATTCACCGCGGCTTCTGGCCGCGGCGTGGGATGGTCCTCGAACGATGCTGATCCTGATTGCCGTCATCGCCGGCGCCGGATTGGGCGCAGCGGCCTTCGCTTTGGTGCAGCGCGCGCAGCGCCGCGGCGGCATGCGGATCTCGCGCGATGCGTTCCTGGGCCTGGTGCTCGACACGGTCGATGCGGCGATCACGGTCTACGACGGCGAGGGTCGGCTGGTGCGTGCCAACAAGTGCGCCCAGCGCCTCTCGGGCTACAGCGAGGCCGAGCTGGTGCGGCCGCAGGTCTGGCGCAACGTGATCCCGCCCGAGGACTATCCCACGGTCGCGAGCTTCCTCGAGAAGCCGAAGCTCTCCGATTTTCCGCGCCTGAACATCAACCATTGGGTGAGCCGGACCGGCGAGCAGCGGCTGATGAAATGGTCCAACGTCGCGCTGGACGACGGCCACGGCGGAGTGCTGCTGGTGGTCTGCATCGGCTTCGACATCTCCGACCAGAACCGGTTCGAGCAGGAGCTGATCGAGGCGCGCAACCGCGCCCAGGAAGCGAACGCCACGAAGTCGATGTTCCTCGCCAATATGAGCCACGAGCTCAGGACGCCGCTCAACGCCATCATCGGCTTCTCGCAGATCATCCGCGACCGCGCCATCGATCCCTCGCCGGCGAAGACGGTGGAATACGCCGGCGACATCCACGACAGCGCCGTGCTGCTGCTGGAGCTGATCAGCGACATCCTCGACATGTCTAAGCTCGAGGCCAACAAGGCGGTGGTCGAGGCGCAGACGGTCGATGCTGTGCAGCTGATCGCGTCCTGCATCCGTCTGGTGCGGCAGCGCGCCCAGGAGGCGGGGATCAAGCTGATCCAGAGCATCGACGCCGAGCTGCCTCTTCTATTCGCCGACGAGCGCCTGGTGAAGCAGGTGCTGCTGAACCTGCTCTCCAACGCCATCAAGTTCACGCCGAAGGCCGGCACGGTTCTGGTCTCCGCGGTCCAGAACGCCGCGGGCGGAATCGAAATCAGCGTCGCCGATACCGGCATCGGCATCCCGGAGCACGAGCTCCTGAACCTCTTCCGCCCGTTCCATCAGGTGCAGTCGCCGCGGGTGCAGAAGCCCCACGGCACCGGCCTCGGCCTCGCCATCTCCAAGCGCCTGGTGGAGCTGCATGACGGAAGCATCTCGGTCGCCAGCGTCGAAGGACGCGGCACCACAGTCACGGTCTCGCTGCCGTCATCGCGCTGCATCGAGGCCGCCCACGATGCCGAACCGGCGCGCGCCGAGCCCGCGCTGCAGCTTACGGGCACCGGCGCTTAAGTCCGATCCTTCGCCCAGCCTTCTCTCAAAGCCTGGTAAGTTCGGCGCTGACCCGCCGCAGCGTTTCACGGGCCGCGGCATCATAGGCTTGAGCGTCGGCCCGCGCCTCGCGGAGACCGTTGAAGTAGCGGCCGCTGACCTCAGCCGTCCCGGGTGCTACGGCGAGGTTGAGGATCGCCTCGGCGCCCTCGGCGACGCTGCTCATCGGTGTCAGGCCGGCGCGGCGGACCATGGTCGTATCCATATAGGTCGCGGGATGCAGCGCGTTGACGGTGACGCCGCTGCCTTTGAGCTCTGCCGCGAGATCGATGGTGAACAGGATCTGCGCAAGCTTGCTCTGGCAATAAGCGCGGCCGCCGCTATAGCCGCGGATCAGCATGAGATCGGCGAAGTCGATCGCCTGCTGCCCGGCCGAAGCGACATTGACGATCCGCGCCGGCGCGCCCGCCTTCAGCAGCGGCAGCAAGAGGCGGGTCAGCAGGAATCCTGCGAGGTAGTTGACCGAGAAGCGCAGTTCGTGGCCGTCGGCACTCTCCTCGCGCGTCGAAGACCGTCCGCCGGTGCCGATGCCGGCATTGTTGATCAGGAGCTGCAGCCGATCGGTCTTGGCACGGACCGCATCGGCAAGCATGCGCACCTCGGCAAGCGAAGCGAGATCGGCGCGCAGGAACTCAGCCGTGCCGCCCTTCGCGGCAATTTCCTCGACCACGGCAGCGCCGCGCTCGCGGTCGCGGCCATGCGCCAGGACATGCCAGCCGGATTCGCCGAGCCGTGTCGCGACCACGCGGCCGACACCGTCGGTGGCACCGGTCACCAGGGCCCAACGTCGTTGCTCTTTCGCCATCCCGCCCTCCTGAAACCATCGGCCGCAGGATGAAGATGGTGGCTGCGCCGGTCGCGATCAACCATATGGCTTCGGCGAAGGCTCAGGTCTTCTTGCCGGCAGGCGCGCTCTTCTTGGCCTTCGACGTGTTCAGGGCGACCGCGGCACGAATGAGAGCCTTCAACGCCTTCTCGTTGATCTTCTCGCCCTCATGGAAGTCTATGGCGCGCCGCGTGTTCCCCTCGAGGCTGGAATTGAAGAGGCCAGCGGGGTCTTCCAGAGCCGCGCCTTTGGCAAAGGTCATCTTCACGACCTCTTTGTAGGTCTCGCCGGTGCAGATGATCCCGTCATGCTCCCAGACCGGAACCCCACGCCACTTCCATTCCTCGACCACCGCGGGATCCGCTTCCTTGACCAGGGCGCGGAGGCGCTTCAGCATCTCGCCGCGCCAGTCGCCCAGCTCCTTGATCCTGGCGTCGATGCGTTGCGACGGAGACTGGCTTTTTTCGGAACCGCTTTTCGTCACGAGCGCTTCTCCTCGTCGATGCTCCGCGCGCTATTTCTTGGGCTTGAGCGCGTCCCAGTCGGCGTCGCTCATATGCTCGCCGATGAAGTTGAACTGGCCGGCGCCCTGCAGCCATTCGCCGCCGTCTATGGTGACGACCTCGCCGTTGATGTAGCCGACCTCGTCCGCCATCAGGAAGGCGGCGAGATTGGTGAGCTCGTCATGGCGGCCGACGCGTCGCTGGGGATTCTTCGCTTCGAAGATCGCGGCGAGCTCGGGCTTCGGCACCAGCCGCTCCCAGGCGCCGGGAGTCGGGAACGGCCCAGGCGCGATCGCGTTCAACCGGATGCCGCGTCCGCCCCATTCGACGGCGAGCGAGCGCGTCAGCGCCAGCACGCCGGCCTTCGCCATGGCCGAGGGCACGACATAGGCCGAGCCGGTCCAGGCATAGGTGGTGATGATGGAGAGCACGTTGCCCTTCGCACCCGCCGCCAGCCAGCGCTTGCCGCAGGCGAGCGTCATATAGGCCGAGCCGTGCAGCACGATGGCGAGCACCGCGTCGACCGCGCGCGGACTGAGACTCTCGCTCTTCGCGATGAAGTTGCCGGCCGCATTGTTGATGAGTCCGGTGAGCGGCGCCTCGGAGAACGCCCAGTCGAAGAGCGTCTCGACCTGCGCCGCGTCACGAATGTCGCAAGTCTTGAAGGAAACCCGGCCGCCGGTTTCTTGCATGAGCTGGGTCGCGGTCTCGGCGAGCACCGCCTCGCGCCGCCCGCAGATCAGGATCTCGGCGCCCAGCGAGAGGAACCGTTGCGCGATCGATCGGCCCAGCCCGGTGCCGCCGCCGGTGATCAGGATGCGCTGGCCGGAGAGGAGGTCGTTGCGGAACATCAGCGCCGCTTCGCCTGCTGGCGCGCGACCGGATCGTGCGAGAATCGCGCCGCGCGCGGATCGAGCTCATGGCCGAGCGGCTGGGTCAGGATGCCGTAGAGCTCGGGCCTGCGCCCGCGGATCCAGCGCCGGCCGGTCGCGAGCGGCAAGAGGTCGAGATCGAGGTCGGCCACGACCATCGCGTCCTCCGCCTTCCAGGTCTCGGCGACGATGCGCCCATAGGGATCGATGATCATGGCGTTGCCGGTCCTGACCTCGCCGTCATCCTCACCGACGCCGTTGCTGAAGAGGATGAACATGCCGTTGTCATGCGCGCGCGCGGGAAGCCAGCGCATCAGCCAGCCGCGGCCCTTGTCGCCGCGGAACTCGGCTTCGATCGCATCCGGGTTCTCGTGGCGTCGCTCCCAGAGCACGGGGTCGATCAGCCCCATCGCGTGCGGGCTGCGCGACAGGCAGCCGCCGGTCTGATGTGGTGCCAGCAGGATATCGGCGCCGAGCAAGGCCGTCGCCCGGGCGTTCTCGATGAGGTTGTTGTCCCAGCAAATGAGCACGCCCACCCGCACGCCGTGCACCGTGTCGAACACCGTGTAGCGATCGCCGCTCGCGATATGCTCGTTCTCGAAGGCGTGCAGCTTGCGGTGACAGTGGATCGTCCCGTCCGGCTGGCAGACGACATAGGCGTTGAACAGTTTGTCGTCCGACCCGCGCTCGATGAGCCCAGCGCCGATCGTCATCTTGTATCGGCGCGCGAGGCTGCGGATCACCGCGACCGATGGCCCGTCCGGCACCGGCTCGGCGAGCGCGTCGAGCGCTTCACGGCCGAGCTTCCGGACATGCCAGTATCCGGTGATGCACATTTCCGGAAAGGCCAGGATCTGCACGCCCGCGCGCGACGCCTCACCGGCGAAGCGCTCGATGACCGAGAGATTGTACGGCTTGTCGTTCGCCTGGTGGTGGAACTGAACCGTGCCGCAGCGGAGGGTGCTCAAAGCGTGGATCTCCCCTCAGGCCGGTCGGCGGCTGATGCCGCGACGCACAGGTCAATCGATTGAAATGTCGGGAAAATCTGGCGCACCCGATACGATTCGAACGTACGACCTTTGCCTTCGGAGGGCAACGCTCTATCCAACTGAGCTACGGGTGCATTCTGCCAGATTGGAGGATAGCCGATATCGGCCGGACCATACAGGACCCCCCGCCCGGCTTCAACCCCAGGAGCTTCAATGCCGGGGACGCAAAATGCCGGGGACTTCAACCGGGCCACCGGGCAGCCGCCCACGTGTTACGATGTCTTGGGCGTCGATGGTTTAGGAGAGACTCGAATGCGGGCGTTGCTGCGAACCGGATTGGCGATTCTTCTTCTGCTCGGCGGAGCCGCGCCGGGCGAGGCCGCGGGGCATCCGGGCGTCGTGCTGCTGCATGGCAAGACCGGCATGCCCGACCAGCTCGCGAAGCTCGCCGCGGCGCTCAAGGCCGACGGCTATGCGGTCGCAACGCCGGAGATGTGCTGGTCGAAGCAGCGGATCTTCGACAAGGCCTTGCCCGATTGTCTCGCCGAGGTCGATACCGCGGTGGCCGGGTTGAAGTCGGCCGGGAGCACCGAGGTCGTCGTGGGCGGCACCAGCCAGGGCGCGGTCGCTGCGCTCGACTACGGCGCTTCGCATGCGGGGCTTGCCGGCATCATCGCCATGGCGCCCGCCGCCGATCCCAACGACGCCGCGGCCTATCCCAAGTTCGCCGCGGCGATCGCGCAGGCCCGCGCCTTGGTCCAGGCCGGCAAGGGCGACAGCGCTGCGAGCTTCGCCGACCTGATTTCGGGCGGCAACACCATCGCGGTCCGCGCTACGCCGAAGGCCTATCTCAGCTTCCACGATTCCGACGCGCCGGTCGCCACGATCCGCAACCTGACGCGGAGCGTCTTGCCGCAGCTGCGCGTTCCCGTGCTCTGGGTCGCGGGAACCAAGGACCCCGCCGAGAAAGGTGCGCAGAACGCCTTCGCGTCGATCCCGAAGCAGGCGTCGAACCGCTATGTCACGGTCGAGGCCGATCATGCGGGCACGCCCGACGCCTCGGCCGCGGTGGTCGCCGATTGGCTGAAGAGCCTCCCGTAGCCGTGCCGCCGAAGCCGCCGCAGACCCCGCTCGATCCGGAGACCGTGGCACTCCTGGCGCTGACCTTCCTCGCCGCCGATGACGACCGGCTGCAGCGCTTCCTCGGCCTCACCGGCATCGCGCCCGAAGCTTTGCGCGGCCTTGCCCGCGACAAGGCCGGGCTCGGTGCGGTGCTGGACTATCTGCTCGGCTGGGAGCCGCTGCTGCTCGACTTCGCCGCCGCCCACGACCTGGCACCGGAATCGATCGCGAAGGCGCGGGCGAAGCTGCCGGGCTACTCATGAAAATCTACATCAGCGCCGATATCGAAGGCACGACCGGCATCACCGACTGGGAAGAGGCGACCAAGACCCACGCCACCTATGGCGAGTTCCGCGAGCGGATGACCGACGAGGTGGTCGCCGCCTGCGAGGGCGCGATCGAGGCCGGCGCCAAGGAGATCCTGATCAAGGACGCGCATTCGACGGGGCGCAACATCATCGCCGCGCGCCTGCCCGATTGCGCCAGGCTGATCCGCGGCTGGAGCGGCCATCCTTTCAGCATGGTGCAGGAGCTCGACGAGAGCTTCGATGCCCTCGTCTTCGTCGGCTATCACGCCAAGGCCGGCAGCGACGACAACCCGCTCGCCCACACCTTGCGTCTCCGCGTGATGCATCTCATGCTCAACGGCGAGGTCGCGTCCGAATTCCAGATCCATTCCTGGGCCGCCGCGCTGGTGAAGGTGCCGCCCGTCTTCCTCTCGGGCGACGCCGGAATCTGCGCCGATGCGCAGAAGCTGGTACCCGGCATCGTCACCGTGCCGGTCAGCCGCGGCATCGGCCCCTCCACGCTCAGCATCGCGCCGAGCCTCGCCTTGAAGGAGATTCGCGAAGGCGTCACCCGCGCGCTCCAGGGCAACCGCGCCGCCTGCCGGTTGACGCTGCCCAAACATTTCGCGCTGGAGATCAAATACACGACGCCGATCGACGCCTACCGCGCCTCCTGGTATCCGGGCGCCAGGCTTTCAGCCCCGCGCACCGTCCAGTTCGAATCCGACGACTATTTCGAAATCATCCGCGCGATCAAATTCATCGCGTGATGTTCGTGGCCTAGGCCGGATATCTTCCTGTCTTTGGCGCGGAGCCCGATCGGCGCGAGCGGCCGTGACCAATACCAAAGAGTCATCGTGACGACCTTTCGGCGCCCTCCGCGTGCATGCCATGATGTCGGAGACGGTCCTCCCCGCTTTCCGCACATCCCGCCTTCAGCAGGAGATCGATCCATGGGCATGCTGGACTGGAACGCCTATCACAAGCAGGTGCTCGCCGGTGTTGGCGTCATCGCCAAGATCAGCCCCGATATTGTGAAGGGCTATCAGACCCTCGGCGGCGCCGCAGGCAAGACCGGCAGGCTCGGCGCCAAGGTGAACGAGCTGATCGCACTCGCCGTCGCCGTCACCGTGCGCTGCGACGGCTGCATCGCCGTCCATACCGAAGCCGCGATCAAGGCGGGCGCCACCAGGGAGGAGATCGCGGAAGCGCTCGGCACGGCCGCCGCGGTCAACGCCGGCGCCGCCCTCGTCTACTCGACGCGGGTGATGGACGCCTTCGCCGCCAAGACCGCGGGCTAAAGACGGAGCGGCACGTGGAAATCCGGAACAGCGATACCGCCGTCGTGTTCATCGATCCGCAGAACGACGTGCTCAGCGAAAAGGGTGCCAACTGGGGCGCGGTCGGCGCCAGTGTCACCGAGAACCGCACCGTCGAGAACATGGAGCGGATCTTCCAGGCGGCGAAGGGCAACGGCTATCACGTCTTCATCTCGCCGCATTATTTCTTTCCGACCGACAGCGGCTGGAAGATGAACGGGCCGTTGGAGGCGGACGAGTTCCGCACGCGCACCTTCCACCGCAGCGGGCCGCTCAACCTCGAAGGCCTCGCCGGTTCCGGTGCCGACTGGCTGGAGCGCTTCAAACCCTATATCGAGGACGGCAAGACCATCGTCGTCAGCCCGCACAAGGTGTTCGGACCGCAGACCAACGACCTAGTGCTGCAACTCCGCAAGCGCGGCGTCGGCAAGGTCATCCTGGGCGGGATGCTGGCCAATATGTGCGTCGAAGCCCATCTGCGCGATCTCGTCGAGCAGGGTTTCGAGGTCGCCGTGGTGAAGGACGCGGTCGCGGGGCCGCGGCATCCGGTCTGGGGCGACGGGTACCAGGCGGCGATGATCAACTACCGCTTCCTCGCGCACGCGGTGCTCTCGACCGACGAGGCCGTGGCGGCGATGCGGTAATGGGCGGAAGCGTGGCGCAAGAGGGATTGCCGGAAGGACTGGTCGTCCGCGCCAGCCGATTCGGTCCCAAGGAGACCGCCGATCGTCTGGCCGAAGCGGTGACCGCGCGAGGAATGGCGGTTCTGGCGCGCATCGACCATGCGGCGGCGGCCGAAAAGGTCGGCATGAATCTACGCCCGACCGAGGTCCTGATCTTCGGCAATCCGAAGGCGGGCACGCCGCTGATGCAGGCGGCGCAGACCATCGGCATCGATCTGCCCCTGAAGGCACTGGTCTGGCAGGATGAGCCCGGGCGGACCTGGCTCGGCACCAACGATCCCGCCTGGCTCGCGCGCCGCCATGGCATCGACGCCGAGGCGGAGGCGGCCATCTCCGCCATGACTGCCGCGCTCGCCGCGGTCGCGCAGCAGGCGACGGAAGGCTAAGACCGTCTAGTTCTGCGTCTCGACCGCCTGTCCACTGTTCGCCGTCGTCTGTCCTCTGGAATCCGCCCCGCTCGGCAGCGGCGCGTCGGGGTGTTCGATCCAGGCGGCAATGTCGTCGTAGATCGTCGGCGCATCCCAGTCGCGCAGCAGCAGGTGATAGCCTTTGGCATAGACCGCGAGCCGAGCCTCGCCGGCGGGGAGCGGCGGCAGGTTGCGGATCGCGTCGGCGACGGCGCCCTTGTTCAGGATCTGCTCCTTTCCGCCATAGAGCATGAGATAGCGCGGGTGCCCGAGCTTCGGGATCGCGGCATAGGCGCGGGTCATCAGGTCGACCAGGCCATAGGCGGTATCGACCCGGGTCTCCTTGATCACCAGCGGATCGCGGGAGAGCGCGATCAATGCCTGGCGGTTGTCGCTGGCCTGCAGGCGCAGCCCCGTCGGCACCACCGTCATCCACGGCACCGTGTGGATCGCGAGATCGATCACATGCCGGTTGAAGTCGCTCTGGGTCTGCCAGCCCCAGATGGCCGGCGATTCCAGGATCATGCCCTCGACCTGGGGCGCGTCGGGCTCGACCGCCGCCGCCATGATGACCGCGGCGCCCATGCTCTCGCCCAGGAGGAAGATCGGCTTCCCGGGATACTTCTGCTTCAAGAGCAGGGTCGCCGACTTCAGGTCGGTGATGAACTGCTCGCTGCCGGGCCAGATCCCGCGCTGCGGCGCCCGGCCGAAGCCGCGCTGATCGTAGGCGTAGAGCGCGAAGCCGCGGCGCGCGAGGCCGCTCCCCGGAAGCGCGAAACCGGCGGAATAGTCGTTGAACCCGTGCAGCGCCAGGATCACCGCTTTCGGGCTGCTCCGCTCCGGCTCCTCCGCGGGCAGCCAGGCGCGGAGCGGCAGATCGGCGCCATCGGCGGTGTGGAAGGCGGTCGCCGTCAGGGCCGGGGCATCGTCCGGCGGCCCGATCTGCTGCAGCTGCGGCGCGCAGGCCCAGAGGCTGGCTGGGAGCAGCAGCAGGGCGACGAGGGCGAGGCAGCGCCGCAGGCTCAGCTGACGCTCCTCGTCTCGCGGCGGGTCAGCTGCAGGAAGATGTCCTCGAGATCGGTCTCCACGGTCGAGAGATCGGCGATCTCCAGCCCCGCTTCCTCCACCGCGTTCAGGATCTGCGCGAACGGCGTCTTGTTCGGCTTGTAGTGCAGCTTCAGCAGCCGCGCGCCGATCAGCTCCGGCTGGAATCCCGCCAGATTCCCGGGAACCGCGGCGAGGTCCTTGGTGAGGGTCAGCAGCAGCTCCTTGGCATCGATCCGCTTCAGGAGCTTCTTCTTCGGCTCGCAGGCGATCACCTTGCCATGGTTGATGATGGCGATGCGGTCGCAGAGCTCCTGCGCCTCCTCGAGATAGTGCGTGGTCAGCAGCACGGTGACGCCGCCCTCGTTCAGCCTGCGCACATAGGCCCAGAGCTGCTGCCGGAGCTCGACATCGACGCCGGCGGTCGGCTCGTCCAGCACCAGGATGGGCGGGCTGTGCACCATCGCCTTCGCCACCATCAGGCGCCGTCGCATGCCGCCGGAGAGCGAGCGCGCATAGGCATCCGCCTTATCCGCCAAGGAGAGCGCTTCGAGGATTTCCATGGTGCGCCGCTCGGCCTTCGGCACGCCATACATGCCGGCCTGGAGATCGAGCAGCTTCTTCGGCGTGAAGAAGGGGTCGATGTTCAGCTCCTGCGGCACCACGCCGATCGCCGCCGCGGCATGTCGCGGATCGCGGTCGAGATCGATGCCCCAGATCGTGACCTTTCCCTCGGTCTTGATCACCAGCTGCGCCATGATGTTGATCATCGTGGACTTGCCGGCGCCGTTGGGGCCGAGGAGGCCGAAGATTTCGCCGCGCGGGATGTCGAGATCGACATGATCGAGGGCGAGCTTCGGTTCCGCACCCCGGCTCGTATAGCGCTTCGCCAGGCCGCGAATCGAGACGGCCATTTCCGGCAGGCCCCGATCGAGATTCTGGGGGGCGGAATCGTCGGGCATGCGGGGCGGGAGGCCTGTTTTGGCGCGGTTGATTTGCCGCAAGCCGCATGCGTATCATCGCCGCCCATCAGGGTCAATCGGCGCGCCCTGCGGGCCGATTCCGCCCATGTCCGGCGCGCTTTTTCGAGAGGTGATTTCGCTCCATGGCCAAGGAACCGGTGGAAACCGTGGAAGTCTCGACGACCCGGGTCGCCTGCGACGGCGGCCCCGGCGTCCTCGGCCATCCCAAGGTCTATCTCAACCTCGCCAAGGACGGGGCGGTCGATTGCCCCTATTGCGGCAAGCGGTTTGTCTTGAAGGCCGGCGCCAAAGCCGAAGCCCACTGAGACAACAGAATTGAACAACCCGGCCGCCGCCCCGAAGCCGCGCCACGTCTACTTGGTCGACGGCTCGGGCTATATCTTCCGCGCCTACCATGCCCTGCCGCCGCTCTCGCGCAGCGACGGCACGCCGGTCAACGCCGTGCTCGGCTTCACCAACATGGTGTGGAAGCTGCTGGCGGAAACCGATGCCGACCATATCGCCGTCATCTTCGACGCCGGGCGCAAGACCTTCCGCGACCAGATCTACAAGGAATACAAGGCGCACCGCCCGGAGCCGCCGGACGACCTCATCCCGCAATTCGGGCTGATCCGCGAGGCCACCCGTGCCTTCAACCTGCCCTGCATCGAGATGGAGGGCTACGAGGCCGACGACCTCATCGCCACCTATGCCGATATGGCGGTGGCGCAAGGCGCCGAGGTCACCATCGTCTCCTCCGACAAGGACCTGATGCAGCTGATCCGCGACGGCATCAAGATGTGGGATCCGATGAAGAACAAGCCCATCGGTCCCGCGGAGGTGCAGGAGAAGTTCGGCGTCGCCCCGGACAAGGTGATCGACGTCCAGGCGCTCGCCGGCGACTCCACCGACAACGTGCCGGGCGTGCCGGGCATCGGCGTCAAGACCGCCGCCGAGCTGATCACCACCTATGGCAGCCTCGACGCGCTGCTCGATCGCGCCGGCGAGATCAAGCAGCCGAAGCGGCGCGAGAACCTGCTCGCCAATGCCGGGCTCGCGCGCATCAGCCGTGAGCTCGTCACCTTGAAACACGACGTGCCGGTCACGGAGCCGCTCGCGGACTTCGCGCGCCGCGATTTCGACACCGCTGTGCTGTTCGCCTTCCTGAAGACCAACGAGTTCCGCACCACGCTGACCCGCATCGAGACCAAGCTCGCCGAGCGCCAGGGCGCGGGCGAGACCTCGCCGGCGAAGGCGGCGTCGGCCGCGCGCGGCGCGCCGGTGCTGCGCATCATCAAGAACCAGCCGGTCGAGACCAAGGCCGAGCCGCAGCTGCACAGCCGCGAGCTCTACAAGCTGGTCACCGAGGAAGCCGATCTCGTTGCCTGCATCGCCGAAGCCGTCCATGCGCGCAGGGTCGCCTTCGACACCGAGACCACGTCGGAGAACGTCGCCAGTGCCGAGCTGGTCGGCATCTCGCTCTCGGTCGCGCCGGGCAACGGCTGCTACATCCCGGTCGGGCACAAGGGGATCGGCGGCGATCTTCTCGGCGGCGGTGCGGCCGCCCCGAAGCAGCTGCCACGGGACCGCGTGCTGGAGCTCTTGAAGCCGCTGCTGGAGGATCCCTCGGTCCTGAAGATCGGCCACAGCCTCAAATACGATCTCTCGATCATGGCGCGGCACGATATCACCGTGGCGCCGATCGACGACACGATGCAGATGTCCTACGCGCTGGAAGGCGCGCTGCACGCCCATAGTCTCGACGAGCTGGCGACCCTCCATCTCGGGCTCAACACCATCAAGTATGCCGACGTCACCGGCACCGGCAAGGCGCAGATCTCCTTCGCCGAGGTGCCGCTCGAGAAGGCGCGCGACTACGCCGCCGAGGATGCCGACGTCGCCCTGCGCCTGCACCGGATGCTGAAACCCCGGCTGATCGCGGATCGGCTGCTCACCGTCTACGAGACCCTGGAGCGACCGCTGGTCGCGGTGGTCGCGGAGATGGAGCGCACCGGGATCAGGGTCGATGTTGCGGAGCTGAAGCGGCTCTCCGGCGATTTCGCCGGAAGAATCGCCGGCTTCGAGCGCGACATCTATCAACTGGCCGGCACCGAGTTCAACATCGGCTCGCCCAAGCAGCTGGGCGACATCCTGTTCGACCACCTGAAGCTCGGCGACGGCGGCAAGAAGGGCAAGACCGGCGCCTATGCGACCGGCGCCGACGTGCTGGAGGAGCTGGCCGCCACTTCCGGCCATAAGCTGCCGCAGAAGGTGCTCGACTGGCGCCAGCTCACCAAGCTGAAGAGCACCTATACCGACGCGCTGCAGGAGGAGATCAACCCGCGCACCGGCCGCGTGCACACCTCCTACGCGCTGGCGGCGACCTCGACCGGACGGCTCTCGTCCAACGATCCCAACCTGCAGAACATCCCGATCCGCACCGAGGAGGGCCGCAAGATCCGCCGCGCCTTCGTCGCCGAGAAAGGAATGAAGCTGGTCTCGGTCGATTATTCCCAGATCGAGCTCCGCCTCGCCGCCGAGATGGCCGACATCCCGGCGCTGAAGCAGGCCTTCCAGGACGAGGTCGACATCCACGCGCTGACCGCGAGCCAGGTCTTCGGCGTGCCTGTCGAAGGCATGGACCCGATGGTGCGGCGGCGCGCGAAGGCGATCAACTTCGGCATCATCTACGGCATCTCGCCCTTCGGCCTCGCGGCCCAGCTCGGCATCCCGCAGGCCGAGGCCAAGGCCTATATCGCCGCTTATTTCGCGCGCTATCCGGGCATCCGCGACTACATGGAAAAGACCAAGGAGATCGCCCGCGCCCAGGGCTACGTGACCACGCTTTTCGGGCGGCGCTGCCATCTCACCGGCATCAACGACAAGAATCCCGCGCGCCGCAGCTTCATGGAACGCGCCGCCATCAACGCGCCCCTGCAAGGCACCGCCGCCGACATCATCCGCCGCGCCATGATCCGCATCCCCGCGGCCTTCAAGGACGCCGGATTGAAGGCGCGCATGCTGCTGCAAGTACATGACGAGCTGGTCTTCGAAGCGCCCGAAGCCGAAGCCGAGAAGACCGCCGACATCGCCCGCAAGGTGATGGAAGCCGCACCCCTGCCCGCCCGCTCGATCGCCGTGCCGCTGATCGCGGAGGCCGGCATCGCCGACAACTGGGCCGAGGCGCATTAGCCAAACAGTCCGTCATCCGCGGGCCTCCCGCGGATCTCACTGAGTCCTCCCCAGAATCCACAGCCGCTCGACCTAGGTATCGAGGGATGCGTCGCTTGCCATCCGCCCATCGTTCATGATATGTTCCAAGAGGCATTTCGGCTTTGCACTCTGCGCGACGGGCACGGTCATGGCGCGAACCTATACCGGACCTATACAGAATCAAAAGCGCGCGGACCCTCGCGGATGACAATAAGGCGTTCGCACTCAGAGGCTTAACCGACGTTGACGCCCCAGCGATTCGGCCCTGCCGTAAAGGCGCTACACCTTCCCCAGATTCCGCAGCCGCTCGATCCGGTCCTCGATCGAGGGATGGGTGGCGAACAGGGCGGAAGCGCCGCTGCCGAAGCGCTTCAGCGGGTTGACGATGAAGAGATGCTGGGTCGCGCGGTTGCCGATCTCGGGGCCCTTGGTCTCGCCGGCCTCGAGCGCCTCCAGCGCCTCGATCAACCCGGTCGGGTTGCGGGTCAGCTGCACCGAGGTCGCATCGGCAAGGTATTCGCGCTGGCGCGAGACGGCGAAGCGCACCAGCTGCGCCGCGATCGGCGCCAGGATCAGGAACACCAGCATGATCGCGAGCACGATCAGCATCGCGGCGCCCCCGCCCCCGCCGCGCCCCTCGCGGTCGCTGCTGCGGCGCGAGCCGCCGCCCCACGCGCCGAAGCGGAACGAGCGCAGCACCAGGTCGGAGACCAGCGCGATCAGTCCCACCATGATGCCGACCGCCGCCATGTAGCGGGTGTCGAGGTTGAGCACGTGACCCATCTCGTGTGCCACCACGCCCTGCAGCTCCTCGCGATCGAGCGCGTTGAGGAGCCCGCGGGTCACCGCGATCGCCGCATGGTCGGGCGACATGCCGGTGGCGAAGGCGTTCAGGGCGTCGGTCTCCATCACATAGACCTTGGGCTTCGGCAGGCCGGCGGCGATCGCCATCTCCTCGACCACGTTGTGCAGCACCGGCTCCGCTTCGGCCGTCACCTCGCGTGCACCGTTCATCGAGAGCATGACCTTGTCGCCGAAGGCCATCGTCACCGCCGCCGAGCCGAGACCGATGGTCGCCAGGAGAAGGCCGCCGATCAGGCCGAGGCTGGAGATCGCGAGGAGTTGGAACTGACCGGCATAGCCGCCCCCCTGGGACGTCCAGGCCTCGACCGCCCAGCCGAGCACGTAACCCAGCAGGAATCCGAGCACGACCAGCGTGACGATCAGCATCCAGGTCTTGCGCTTGTTGGCAGCCTGGGCCGCGAGGAAATCGGTGCCATGGATGCGCGGCGCGGTGATGTGCTCCACAGGCGCGGCGGCTCGTGCCGGCGCCGGCTGGGGTCGCTCCCAGGGTCCGCTCATGCTGCACGCCCGGCGGAGTTTCGCGTGGATGAAGTCATCACACAGCCCCCTCACCCAAACCTCTCCCACCCCGTCGGCGTAGGCCGACTTCGTCGGCGGGGGAGCGGGCTTCTCGACCGAGCGCTCGCGACAGCGTCCCTTCTCCCCTTGTGGGAGAAGGACAGGATGAGGGGTAGCAGCCCCGCAATGGCTCTATCCCGTTCTATCTCTTCAGCGCAGCTTGACCTGCGGCGCCGCCTCGACCGCGGCGCGATCGGCGTCGGAGACGCGCCACAGCTCGGCGTTCTTGAAGCCGAACTGGCCGGCGATCAGATTGCCGGGGACGCTCTGCACCGCGGTGTTCAGCGAGGTCGCCGTGTCATTGTAGTACTGGCGCGCGAAGCCGATCTTGTTCTCGGTGGAGGAGAGCTCCTCCATCAGCTGCTGTACCGTCTGGTTGGCTTTGAGGTCGGGATAGCTCTCGGCCAGCGCGAACATGCGCCCCAGCGATTGCGACAGCATGCTCTCGGCCGCGATCTGATCCGGCGTGGCGCCGGCGGCGCCGGCGGGCGCGCTGACCTTGACCGCGCTGTTCCTGGCCTCGATCACCTGGCGCAACGTGTCCTGCTCATGGCCCATATAGCCTTTGACGCTCTCGACCAGGTTCGGGATCAAGTCGTGCCGCCGCTTCAGCTGCACGTCGATCTGGCTCCAGCCGTTCGCGACCTGGGTGCGCAAGCCGACCAGCCGGTTGTAGGTCATGATGACCCAGCCCAGCACGACGATGATGATGGCGACGATGATCCAGAGCGCCATGGCCTTCTCCCCTCGCTTCGACCGCGCCGGAAGGGTGCCGGAAGTGGCCGGCGGCGTCTAGTCGTTCGCCCGCACGAACTCCCGCACCAGCGGATAGACCTGGCCTTCCCAGCGCTTGCCGCTGAAGACGCCGTAATGGCCGGCGCCGGGTTGCAGGTGGTGGCGCTTCATGTAGGGGCGCAGGCCGGTGAGGAGATCATGCGCCGCCACCGTCTGGCCCACGGGGCAGATGTCGTCCTTCTCGCCCTCGATCGTCAGCAGCGCGGTGCGGCGGATCGACTTCAAATCGATCGGCTTGCCCTTGAAGCTCATCCGGCCCAAGGGCAGAGCATGCTCCTGGAATACGGTACGCACGGTCTCGAGATAGAACTCGGCGGGAAGATCGGAGACCGAGAGATATTCGTCGTAGAAGGCCTTGATCTGCTCGGCCTTCTTCCAGTCGCCCTTGGCCAGGCTGGCGAAGAGATCGCCATGCGCATTGATGTGTCGCTCCAGATTCATCGCCATGAAGGCCATCAGCTGGATGAAGCCGGGATAGACCTTGCGCCGCGCGCCGCGATAGCGGAGCGGCACGGTGTCGATCAGGTTGCGCTCGAACCATTCCATGGTCTGGCTGCGCGCCAGCTCGTTGACCTTGCCGGGATTGATCCGGGTGTCGATCGGCCCCGCCATCAGGGTCATGCTGCGCGGCTGTGCCGGATGGCGCTTCTCGGCCATCGCGGCGACGGCGGTCAGCACCTGAACGCAGGGCTGGCAAACGGCGATCACATGCGCGGGACCCAGCTCCTCCATGAAGGCGATCAGATGCTCGACATATTCGTCGAGCCCGAAGCGGCCCTGGTTGACCGGCACATCGCGCGCGTTGTGCCAGTCGGTCAAGTAGACATCGTGCTCGGGCAGCAGCGTGCGCACGGTCGCGCGCAGCAAGGTCGCGAAATGGCCGGACATCGGCGCCACCAGCAGCACCTTGGGCTGCAGCGACCGCAGCGGCTTGCGGAAATGCAGCAGGGTCGAGAACGGCGTGCAGAGCACCGCCGCTTCCTCGATCGGGTAAGCGCGCCCGCCGATCCGGACCGTGTGGATGTCGAAATTCGGCCGGCGATGGCTCAAGCCGACGCCCGCGAAGATCTGGCAGGCCGCCCAGAAGGCGCGGAGGATGGAGCCGCGGTCGTCGCCGGTCTCGATCGCGCCCGGGGCCAATTCCGGCAGCGCGCCCGCCATGGTCCGTGCCATCGCCCGAACCGGGTCCAGCGCGTCGGCGGAAGCCTGATAGCCCAAATAAATCATCGAGTTCCTGCCGATGACGGAGGCCGAGCGACTCGCCGACGCGTCACCGCGGCGGAAACCCTAGTGCATTTCGTGCTGCACTGCGAGATGCTATTGCCGGCATTAAGCATAGGCGGAATCCGAGGGGACACGGGGATGAGCGCGGCGGGCGGCAGAGCAACCCTCACCATCAGCAGCAAGAACTACTCCTCCTGGTCGCTGCGCGGCTGGCTGCTCTGCCGGTTGGCCGGGCTCGACGTCGAAGAGAAACACCTGCCGGCCAGCGACCCCGCGACCCGCGCCGAACTGCTGCTGCTCTCGCCATCGTTTCTCGTCCCCTGCCTCGAGCATGACGGCGTCAAGGTCTGGGATACGCTGGCGATCGCCGAGTATCTGAACGAGATCCGACCGCAAGCGAAGCTGCTGCCCGCCGATCGCAAGGCGCGCGCCCATTGCCGCGCGGTCTCCGGCGAGATGCATTCCGGCTTCGCCAATCTGCGCTCCTCGCTGCCGATGAACTTGAAGGCGCGGCATCATGGCTTCAAGGTCTGGGCCGGCGCCCAGGGCGATATCGACCGCGTCACCACGATCTGGGACGAGTGCCTCACCGAATACGGCGGCCCCTACCTCTTCGGCGAAGGGATCACCGTCGCCGACGCGATGTACGCACCGGTCTGCGCGCGATTTCATACCTACGACGTGAAGCTCGACCATGCCTGCACCGACTACGTCGCGCATATCCTCGCCCTCCCCGCCATGACCGAATGGACCGCCGCCGCCTGGGCCGAGCCCGAGGAGTTGCAGGAGCTCGAGGTCGAGTTTTGAAACTCCGCATCCTCGCGGTGGGGCGCATGAAGACGGGACCGGAGCAGGCGCTCTACGAGCACTATGCGCGGCGCGTCAAACCGGCCATCGAGCTGAAGGAGGTCGAAGAGAAGCGCCGGCTGCCCGCGGCCGAGCTTAAGGCGCGCGAGGCGGAGCTCCTGCTTTCGGCGCTCGAAGACGGCAAGCCCGACCGCAAGGTCGTCATCGCGCTCGACGAGAAGGGCAAGAGCCTCACCAGCCGCGACTTCGCCGCGCGACTGCAGCGCTTCGAGGATGAAGGCACCGCCGAGGTCGCCTTCCTGATCGGCGGCGCCGACGGCCATGGCGGGGTGGTGCTGCAACGCGCCGACCTCACCCTCTCGCTCGGCGCCATGACCTGGCCGCACCTGATGGTCCGCGCCATGCTGGCCGAGCAGCTTTATCGGGCCCAGCAGATCCGCGCCGGCCATCCCTACCACCGCGACTAGAAAGGGACCAAGCAGGCGCCGCATTTCAGCCGCAATGCTGCAACATTTCCCCACGAATCCAAGTGCTTGAGCATAACATAAACCGCTGGCGAGCAGCCGCGATCCCGGTTATCACTGCTGCGATGAATGCTGACGTCCAACCCTCCCACGAGGCGCCCTGATGGCCGAGAGCCCGAAGCTTCCAACTGGGCGTCCAAGACCCGTCGTCCTCTGCATCCTGGACGGCTGGGGCTATCGGGAGGCGACCGATGCCAATGCGGTGGCGCTCGCCCATGGCAAGAACTGGGCGCGGCTGATGAAGGAGTGCCCCTGGAGCCTGGTCGATGCCTCCGAGCTTCATGTCGGCCTGCCCGGCGGGCAGATGGGCAATTCCGAGGTCGGCCACATGAATCTCGGCGCCGGCCGCGTGGTCATGCAGGACCTGCCGCGGATCGACCAGGCGATCGCCAAGGGCGAGGTCGCCAAGAGCCCGATCCTCGGCGATTTCATCGCCAGGCTGAAGGCCAGCAAGGGCAGGGCCCACATGCTGGGCCTGCTCTCGCCCGGCGGCGTGCATTCGCATCAGGACCAGATGGCGGCGGTCGCGCGCCTCATCGCCGAGGCGGGCGTGCCGGTGGTGATGCACGGCTTCCTCGACGGGCGCGACACGCCGCCTTCGAGCGCGCGCGGCTTCCTTGCCGCCTTCGAGAAGAAGCTTGCCGACCTCAAGAACGTCTCCTTCGGCACGATCGGCGGCCGCTACTACGGCATGGACCGCGACAAGCGCTGGGAGCGCGAGGCGTTGGCCTATGATGCCTTCCTCGGCGAGTCCGAGTTCAAGGCACCGACTGCCGATGCGGCGATCGCCGCAGCCTACGCCCGCGGCGAGACCGACGAGTTCGTGAAGCCGACGGTGATCGACGGCTTCAAGGGCATCGCCGACGGCGACGGCCTCTTCATGGCGAACTTCCGCGCCGACCGCGCGCGGCAGATCCTGACGGCGCTGCTCGATCCCGCGTTCAAGGACTTCGCGCGCCAGCGCGTCATCAAGTTCTCCGCCGTCCTTGGCATGGTGGAGTATTCGGCAGCTTTGGCGAAGCTGCTCCCGGCACTGTTCCCGCCGCAGGAGATGCGGCACACGCTGGGGCAGATCGTCGCCGAAGCCGGGCTGAAGCAGCTGCGCATCGCCGAGACCGAGAAATACGCGCATGTCACCTTCTTCTTCAACGGCGGCGAGGAGACCCTGTTTCCCGGCGAGGAGCGCATCCTCGTCCCCTCGCCCAAGGTCGCGACCTACGACTTGCAGCCCGAGATGTCGGCCTTCGAGGTCACCGACAAGCTCGTGGCGGCGATCGACGCTGACAAATTCGATCTGGTCGTGGTCAACTTCGCCAACGGTGACATGGTCGGGCACAGCGGCAAGCTGGAGGCCGCCGAGAAGGCGGTGATCGCGGTCGACCAGTGCCTCGGCCGGTTGCGTGAAGCCGTCGAGAAACGCGGCGGCGTGCTGCTGATCACCGCCGATCACGGCAATTGCGAGCAGATGATCGATCCCGAGACCGGCCAGCCGCACACCGCGCATACCTTGAACCGCGTGCCCTTCATCCTGGTGAACGGGCCGGCTTCCGTCCGGCGGCTGGCGGACGGCCAGCTCTCCGACGTGGCGCCCACCATCCTCGAGCTGATGCATCTGCCGCAGCCCAAGGAGATGACCGGGCACTCGCTGCTGCACGAACCGAAGGATGCGGCCCTCCGCGCCAGTGCCCAATAAGAGGCCGTCGCTCTCGCTCGTCCTGCTGCTTCCGGCGCTCGCTGGCGCGGCCGTCGCGGCGCCGTCTTCTGCACCGATGGCGCAGACCGCGCAGGACCTGACCACGATCCAGCAGCAGATCCAGGCGGGCCAACAGCAGCAGGAGCAGCTGAAGGCGCAGGCGGCGGCGCTCGACCTCGAGATCGCCGATCTGCAGGCGGCCGCGGTCAAGGCCGCGGGCAAGGTGCAGGACACCGAAGCCAAGGTGACCGAGCTCGAGGATACGCTGGCGGCGCTTTCGCAGGAGGAGAAGACCAAGACCAAGGCGCTGGCGGCGGAACGCAACCGGCTGACCCAGGCCGTGGTCGCGCTGCAGCGCCTCTCCAGCGAGCCGCCGGAAGCGATGTTGTTCTCCACCCAGTCGCCGATCGACGCGGCGCGCAGCGCGCGTCTGCTCGGCGTCATCACGCCGGCGCTCGATGCGCGGGCGCGGGCGCTGCAGAGCGACTTGAACGAGCTCCAGGAGATGCGCCAGCAGATGGCGGAGCAGCGCGACCAATTGGCGTCGGCTGTCGATCAGCTGGCCGGTGAGAATGCGCGGCTCTCCGACTTGATCGGCAAGAAAGCGGAGGCGCAGCGTTCGACCTTGGCGGAGAGCGCGTCCACCCAGTCCAAGCTCGAAAAGCTGGCGGGCCAGGCGAAGAATCTGCAGGACCTGGTGGATCGGCTGAACAAGGCGAAGGCGGAGACCGGGCCCGCGGCCCCGCAGGCGCCGGATATTTCGGGGAATACGCAACTCGCCTCCGCGCAACCCGGGCCGAAATCGGCCGAACGCATGCAGCAGCCGGCCGACTTCCGCAATTTCCCGGATGCGGACCATATCGACGGCCAGAATGCGGTATTCGCCCCGGCCCGCGGCAGGATCCTGACGCATTTCGGAGATCCGACCGACAGCGGCGGAATCTCCAAGGGCCTGGTGATCGAAACCCGGCCCGGCGCCCAGGTGGTGGCGCCGTTCGACGGGCGGATCGCCTTCGAGGGACCGTTCCGTTCCTATGGGCAAATATTGATCATCGAGCACGGCGGCGGCTATCATACGGTGCTTGCCGGATTGGACCGGCTCGATGCCGTGGTCGGTCAATGGCTGCTCGCCGGCGAGCCCGTCGGCGCCATGGCCCAGTCAGGAGATTCCCCGGCCGGAGCGCAACCGGGAGCAGCGCCGCCAACCGAGCGCCCGAAACTATATCTGGAGCTGCGCCGGAACGGACAGCCGATCGATCCCGTTCCCTGGTTCGGCACCGCCGAAGCCAAAGCCGTCAACAGCAAAGGTCAATGATCCGATGTTCCGTACTTCGCTCCTAGCCACCGCCGCCCTGATCGGCGGCGTGGCGATCGGTGCCTTCGCCTTCCGCCCCGAACTCGTGAAGGCGCAGTCCTCGAACCAGCCGGCCTCGACCGACAGCAACACCTACGAGCAGCTGAATCTGTTCGGCGAGGTGTTCGAGCGCATCCGCTCGAGCTACGTGGAGCCGGTGAAGGACGACGACCTGGTGGAGAGCGCGATCAACGGCATGCTCTCCGGCTTGGATCCGCATTCCTCCTACATGAACGCCAAGGAATATGCGGACATGCAGATCCAGACCAAGGGCGAGTTCGGCGGTCTCGGCATCGAAGTCACCATGCAGGACGGGCTGATCAAGGTCGTCTCGCCGATGGACGACACGCCGGCAGCCAAGGCCGGCATCCAGCCCGGCGACTTGATCTCCCATATCGACGGCGATCCGGTACTCGGCCTGACCCTCAACCAGGCCGTGGACAAGATGCGCGGTGAGGTCGGCTCCTCGATCACCCTGACCGTGATCCGCGGCAACCAGGATCCGTTCGAGGTCACCATGAAGCGCGCCGTCATCACCCTGAAATCGGTGCGCTGGGAGATGGAGCCCAACAACATCGGCTATGTCCGCATCACCAGTTTCAGCGAGCAGACCGACAGCGGCTTGAAGAACGCGATCGGCGCGATCAAGTCCGCAACCAAGGGCAACCTGACCGGGCTGGTGCTCGATCTCCGCAACAATCCGGGCGGGTTGCTCGATCAGGCGATCGCGGTCTCCGACGATTTCCTCGACAAGGGCGAGATCGTCTCGACCCGCGGGCGCAATCCCGACGACGGCCAGCGCTGGAACGCCGAAGCGGGCGACCTGCTCGACGGCAAGCCGGTCGTGGTGCTGATCAACGGCGGCTCGGCCTCGGCCTCGGAGATCGTCTCCGGCGCGCTGCAGGACCATCACCGCGCCATCCTGATGGGCACCAAATCGTTCGGCAAAGGCTCGGTGCAGTCGATCATCCCGATCCCGAACCACGGCGCCATCCGCCTCACCACTGCGCGCTATTACACGCCGTCGGGCCGCTCGATCCAGGCCAAGGGCATCGACCCCGACATCATGGTCGAGCCGGCGAAGATCGAGACCGTGGACGATACCGGCAAGCACGAGGCCGATCTCCGCGGCGCGCTCGCCAATCCGGACAACAACGCCGGCAACAACGGCGGCAACAACGGCAACAATCAAAGCAACAACAACCAGCCCAACAACAACGGGCAGAACGGCGCGCAGAACCCGCCGCCGAACGGCCAGCAGAACGCGCAGCCCGAAGCGAATACGCCGCCGGTCAACGCGCAGCCGGGTCAGAACGTGAGCCCGAGCAAGCCCCATGTCGGATCGGAAAAGGAAGCCATCACCGATCCCACCAAGGACTACCAGCTGGCCCGCGCCCTCGATCTGCTGCAGGGCCTGGCCCTGGTGAAGACCGGGGAAGCGACGGGCTCGGCGAACTGAGAACCAGGGCGGGCGGAAGCGATCCCGCCCCTCTCGCATGCGGGCACGTCCGCGTCATAGCAGCTCCGGCGGAGCCTTCCTCTGGCTGCTGATCGGTGTCGTCGCCGCGGTCCTGGGCGGCGGCGGCTTGTTTCTCGTTCTCTATCCCGCGCCGGGCTGGGCGCCGGGCTGGGTGAAAGCGCTGCACGGCAACCTCGCCGAATCGGGGACGGCGCAGGGCGAGGTTGCGACCTCGCCGACGCCGCATGCGACGGCGCAACCCGCCGCGACCAATTCGCCGGCTCCGAGCGACGGCAAGCTCAACGAGATGCCGGCGATGGCGGAGACCAGTCCGGTGGCGGAATCGCCGGATCACTGGCCGGCTCTGGCGCCCTCGGCGCTGCTCAACCAGGCGCATGCCGCGCCGGACCGGGCGCTCGCCGAAGGTGCCGCCGACCTGCCGGGCTGGAAGCGCTATGCGCGCCCCTTCACGCCGGCGGGAAAACCCGCGCTGGCGATCCTGGTGACGGGACTCGGAACCGATCGCGCCGTCACCGCGGCGGCGATCACCGGACTGCCGATGGAGGTCACGCTGAGCTTCGACGCCTATGCCCCCGAGCTCGGGCAGTGGATCGCCGCCGCGCGCGCCTTCGGCCATGAGGCGATGGTCGACCTGCCGATGCAATCCAAGGATTATCCGATCCGCGATCCCGGATCGCTCGGCCTGCTGGCGGCACTCAGCGAGAGCGATATCGACCACCGGATCGACGCGCTGTCGGATGCCGGCGACCATGCCTTCGGCTTCGCCAGCGCGGACGGCGATGCGTTCCTCAGCGACGAGCAGGCGACCGGCGCGGCCTTGCGCGAGCTCGCCAAGCTGGAACTCGCCTTCATCGACACCAGCGGCTCGGCGACCAGCCAGAGCGAGGCCGGAGCGCGCGCCGCGGGCGTGCCCTATGCGCGGACCGCGGTCACGCTCGACGACAAGGACGCGCGCGACGCCATCGCCGAGCGCCTGGCGGTCGCCTCCGATCTCGCGTCCAAGCAGAACGGGGCGATCGCGGTCACCCATGGCTCGGCCGAGGCGGTCGTCGCTGTGGCCGCCTTCGCCCGCGGCCTCGGCGACCAGGGCCCGGTGCTCGCGCCCGCCAGCGCGCTTCTGGTCCTGAAGAAGTAGGCCGGTGGGCAAGGACAAGAAGGGCGGGAAGAAGAAGCCCGGCAAGCACACCGAGCGCCCGTTCGAGGAGCTTCCCTACCGTCGCGGCGTCGGCATCGCGCTCTTCAATGCCGCGGGCAAGGTCTTCGTCGCCCAGCGGCTGGATAGTCCCGGCCCCGCCTGGCAGATGCCCCAAGGCGGCATCGACAAGGGCGAGATGCCGCTCGACGCCGCCTGGCGCGAGCTCCACGAGGAGACCGGCATCACCAGCGCCGAGCTCCTTGCCGAGAGCAAGGCTTGGCTGCGCTACGATCTCCCCGAGGCGCTCGCGCGCAAACTGTGGAAGGGCAAGTATCGCGGCCAGGAGCAGAAGTGGTACGCCTTCCGCTTCACCGGACCCGAATCCGAGATCGACATCGACGGTGAGCATCCGGAGTTCTCGGCTTGGAAATGGGTTGATTTCCGCCAGGTGCCGGAGCTGATCGTCCCCTTCAAGCGCAGCCTCTACCAGGAGCTGGTGCTCGAGTTCGGTCCCCTCGCCCACCCCGTCAAGGTGCCGTAGCCGCGACAATCGGTGCCGCTCCCGCGTTGACCCGGCGCGCCGGTCCTTCCTATAGTGGGCGCGATGGTTCCCCGACGGATGAACTCCAGGGGATTAAAAGGGAACACGGTGCGGACGACCCAGAAGGGGCCAAAACCGTGGCTGCCCCCGCAACTGTCAGCGGCGAGCCGAACGTCAGTCTAGACCACTGGGCCACTCTTTGAATCAAGGGGCCCGGGAAGGTCGGCGCAAGGCGGAGACCCGCGAGCCAGGAGACCTGCCATCGCCGTGCAGTGGCGCGGCTCGTTCGGGGAACCAGGTCAAGACTCCGGAACCGTCCGGATTCCCCCTCGAGCACGCGTTCGCTGCGATCGTCAACACCGTGCGAGGGGCATCGGTCGTGCAAGACACTATTTCCGGCGGGCGCTCGTCGCCCAGACTCCGTCACCGCATCATCGCCGTCATGGCGCCGCTGATCGGCGCCAATCTCCTGGTCTGGCTCTGGGCTCTGATCGCGTTCCACGACCGGCCGGTCCTGCTCGGCACCGCGCTGCTCGCCTACACTTTCGGGCTCCGGCACGCGGTCGACGCCGACCACATCGCCGCCATCGACAACGTCACCCGCAAGTTCATGCATGACGGAAAGCGGCCGATCGCCGTCGGCCTGCATTTCTCGCTCGGCCACGCCGCCGTGGTGATGGCGATGTCGGTCGGCATCGCCTTCGCCGCCGCCAGGGTGCAGAGCGAGGTCGAGTCCTTCCGCGCCATCGGCGGCATCATCAGCACCAGCGTCTCGGCCTTCTTCCTGTTCGCAATCGCCGCGGCGAACTTCTCCATCCTGCGCTCGGTCTACCGCACCTTCCAGTCGGTGAAGCGCGGCGAGCGCGTGGCGGAGGAGGATCTGCAGTCCCTGCTTGGCGGGAGGGGCCTGATCGCCCGCCTGCTGCGGCCGCTGTTCCGCATGGTGCGGCACAGCTGGCAGATGTTCCCGATCGGCCTGCTGTTCGGGCTCGGCTTCGACACCGCGACCGAGGTCGCGCTGTTCGGCATCTCCGCGGCCGAGGCTTCGCAGGGGCATTCGCTGTGGCTGATCCTGGTCTTCCCCGCGCTCTTCACCGCCGGGATGGCGCTGGTCGATACGCTGGACGGCGTGCTGATGGTGGGCGCCTATGGCTGGGCCTACAAGCGGCCGATCCGCAAGCTCTACTACAACCTCACCATCACCTCGGTCTCGGTGCTGGTCGCCGTGCTGATCGGCGGCATCGAGACGCTGGGCCTCATCGCCGACAAGGCCGGGCTCGAAGGCGGCTTCTGGGACGCAGTCGCGGGACTCGCCGGGAACTTCGGCACGCTCGGCTACGGTATCATCGGCCTCTTCGCGTTCAGCTGGCTGATCTCGATCGCGATCTACCGCATCAAGGGCTATGACAGGCTCGAGGCCAATACCGAAGCATGACGGCGCCGGCCGCCGGGTGCGGCGAAGCGCCCGGCGGCCGTTTTGACTTGCCGAAGCGGCGGATTGGTCCCTTAATCTTGCCCGTCATGCAGCATTCCTCAGGCAGGTGCGTTGCGAAGGGTGCGAGGCCGGTGCCGACGGCAATCGCGGTCTTTGCATTCCTGATCCAGGCGCTGCTGGGCGGATCACCCCTGTTGATCGCCCGGCCTGCGGCCACCGATCCCGCAAACTTCGCGCTCTGCTCCGGCAACATGGAGCGCGGAGCCGGCGACCACCGCGATCCGGGAAGCCTTCCTTGCTGCGATGATGGGAGCTGTCTGCTCTGCCACGTCGGGCTGGGACCCGTCGTCGCGCCGTCGCCGCCGGACTTCGTCGGACCGCTGGCTGCGGCGACCGCCGTCCGCTTCTACCATCGATCCGCCCCCAGGACCTTCCTTCCGTCGGCCGCTTACGCCTCGCGCGGCCCCCCTCTGACGGCTTAGCCGGCGCTTCCTCACTGCCGCCACCCGGCTCGTGCCTGCCCGACGGGGCCGGTGCGCCGGACGCCTCGAACATCCGCTCATCGACCAACCCGGATGCCGCCGCCCGAATGCAGCCGCGGCCGGCACGCCACAATGAGGACCAGATCCCATGCGTAAAACCATCATCGCCGCCCTCGCCTCCGTGTTCACCGCTGCCGCCGCCACCGCCGCCTTCGCCCATGCCGAGCTCGAAACGGCGGTCCCGGCCGCCAACGCCACGGTGAAGGAGGCGCCGAAGACCATCGAGATCGACTTCAGCGAGGAGCTCAATCCCAAGTTGAGCAAGATCGAGGTCCAGGACTCGATGGGGATGACGATGGACAAGGGCGACAGCCACGTCTCGGACAGCGATGCCAAGCACATGAGCGTCGATCTCCAATCGCTCTCCGCCGGCACCTATAAGGTGCTCTGGACCTCGGTCGCCTCCGACGACGGGCACAAGCTGACGGGCACCTACACCTTCACCGTGCAGCCGTAAGCTTGGTCTGCCGATGACGGGACCGGAGGCGGCACAGGGCCTGGCCCGCGGCATCCATGTCGCGGCGACAATGTCGATCTTCGGATCGGCCTTGTTCCAGGCGCTGGTCGCCCCTCCGGCACCCGTCGCAGGGCGCGGCGCATCCGTGCTTCAACGGCGCCTCGACCTGCTCGGCTGGACCGCGCTGGCGGCGGCGGCAGTCGCCGCCGTCGCGTGGCTCGGCTTCCAGGCCGTTTCCTTCGCCGACGGCGATTCCATCGGCGACATCCTGGCGGCGGTGCCACTGATCCTGCTCGACACCCATTGGGGCCCACTGATCGCGGCGCGTTTCGCACTGCTGGTTCCCGCCTGCCTCATCCTCGGCGGCGTACTGCCCCGCGGTCGCCTCACCCTCGCTGCGGCGGCGATGCTCGGGCTCCTCGCGCTCGAATTGCAGGTCTTCCTCGGGCACGGCATCTCGATGCAAGGCGGCGCGCGCGTTCTGCTGGTCGCCAGCGAGCTGCTGCACATTCTCGCCGCCGGCGCCTGGCTCGGCGGCTTGCTCCCGCTCCTGCTGCTGGTCGCTGAACGGGCGCCGGAGCACTCGGCCGCCGCCGTATGGCGCTTCTCGACCGTCGGCGTCGTCTGCGTCGCCGCGCTCGTCCTGACCAGCCTCGTGCAGTTCTGGATGCTGGTCGGCGGCCTGCCGGGGCTGATCGGAACCGACTATGGACGGCTCGCGCTGGCCAAGCTCTGCCTGTTCCTGAGCCTCCTCCTGCTCGCCGCCTTGAACCGCTTCCGGCTGCGTCCGCGGCTGGCCGGCGCGGACGGCGCGATAGCGCGGCGGCACCTGCTGCGGAGCATCGTCGCCGAGAGCACGCTCGGCCTCGGCATCCTTGCGCTCGCCGGCATGCTGCTGATGCTGGCGCCATCGATCCATCAGCAGCCCGAATGGCCTTTCGCCGTGGCGCTCGATCTCTCGGGGCCCGGCGGACCGCGGCTGGTGCCGGCGCATCCGACCAGCTTCTATCGTTCGCCGACCGGCTTCACCGCCGCTTCGATCGCGCACGGCGAGAAGCTCTTCGCGGCGAGCTGCGCTATCTGCCACGGCATCGCCGACAGGCAGGCGGCGACCGCGGCCCGCCGGAGCGACGGTGACCTCTTCTGGCTGCTGCGCAATGGCGACGACCGGCCTGGCGGCATGCCCGGGTTCGGCGACAAGCTTGGTGACGGCGATCTCTGGGCCGTCATCGATTTCCTGAAAGCCCGCGACATCATGCGGCGCGGATTGGCGGCCCTGCCTGCCGCGCCGGACTTGCCCGTTGTGGTCAACGGAAAGACCATGCCGCTCTCGCGCCTGCACGGACAGGTCATCCGTCTCGTCGCCATCGAGAACGGAGCGAGGCTGGCGCCATTGCCCGGCGTGATGAACCTGTCGATCGATCCCGCCACTGACGGCTGGACCGCTTACGCGACGGTCGTCGGAGTCGATGCGCCTGCCCTCCGGCACTTCAGCTTCCAGATCGATGCCCAGAGTCGGCTGCGGGCCATTTTTCCGCCAGCGGCGGACGGGATGCCGGACGACAAGGCTTTCGCCGCCGCGTTGACGTCAGCCCCAAAATGATCGTCACCCCAGCGCCGCGACGGCATCGATCGCCGCGTCGATCTCGGCCTCGGTGTTGTAGTAGTGCGGCGAGGCGCGGACGAGGTCGGGCAGGTGCCGCGCGGTCGCGTCGAGCAGCGTGCTGTTCGGGCCGGAGGTCGTCACGTTGATGCGCTTTGCCGCCAGCGCAGCCTTCACCGCCTCGGCACCCATCCCGTCGACCGTGAAGGTGACGATGGCGCCCGGCCGCGTGCCGAGATCGCGCACCGTGACGCGCCGAAGCGCCGCCAGCCCCGCGCGCAACCGATCGCTTAGCGACAGGGCCCGCGCGGCGATCGCCTCGATGCCGATCGCGAGCGCGTAGTCCACGGCGGCACCCAGGCCGAGCCGGAGCGCATAGGCGTTCTCCCATGTCTCGAACCGCCGCGCATCGGGGCGGAGTTCGTAGCGGTCCCGTCCGATCCAGGGCGCCGCGAAATGGTCGATCATCGGCGGCTCCAGCAGCGCCAGCAGCGATTGCCGGACGTAGAGGAAGCCCGTGCCCCGCGGCCCGCGCAGGAACTTGCGTCCGGTCGCCGAGAGCATGTCGCAGCCGAGCGCCGCGACGTCGATCGGCAGCTGTCCCGCGACCTGGCAGGCGTCGAGCAGGTAGGGAATGCTGTGCCGGCGCGCCACCACGCCGATCGCCGCCGCGGGATTGACGAGGCCGCCATTGGTCGGCATCCAGGAGATCGAGATCAGCTTCGCGCGCTCATCGATCATCCGCTCCAGGGCCTCGGGATCGGTCTCGCCCTCGGCCGTATCGGGAATGACCTCGACCTTGGCCCCGGTGCGCTTCGCGACCTGCAGATAGGCGACGTAGTTGGCGGCGTATTCCGCCCGCGCGGTCAGGATGCGGTCGCCGGGCTGGAACGCGATCGAGTAGAACGCCATGTCCCAGCCGAGCGTCGCATTCTCGACGATCGCGATCTCCTGCGGAGACGCGCCGAGCAGCCGCGCGACCGAGGAATAGACCGCCTCGCACTCGACCTCTTTCTCGCGCGCGGCCTCGTAGCCGCCGATCGCGGCTTCCAGCGCGATGTGGTCGTGGATCGCGCGCACGACCGGCTCCGGCATCAGCGCCGCGCCGCAATTGTTGAGATGGATCCGGTTGGCGACGCCCGGCGTCTCCGCCCTGAAGCGCTCGATCTCCGCCGGGCTCAGCGTCATCGCGCGAAGCCGCAATGCCGCATCACGAAATCGGCGATGGCGGCCGTGTCGTTGAGATCGATGACCGGCAACCCCCTCGGAACCTGGGTCTCCGGCACCGGCCCATCGGAGAGGATCGCCACCACCTTTGGGTCTTCGGCGGCGAGCAGCGGCTTGCCGTTGGCCTCGCGGTAAATCTCGAGCTTTTCGTGCCCCTCGCGCTTGAAGCCCTCGACCAGCAGCAGGTCGACCGCGCTCATATGGCGCATCAGGTCCTTCGAATCCGGCTCCGGCGCGCCACGATGCTCGTGCATCAGCGCCCAGCGGTTGGCCGAGGCGACCATCACCTCGGTGGCGCCTGCCTCGCGATGCACATAGGAGTCCTTGCCCGGCTGATCGACGTCGAAGGCGTGGTGCGCATGCTTCATGGTCGAGACCGTGACCCCGCGGCGCACCAGCTCCGGGATCAGCTTGGCGAGCAAGGTGGTCTTGCCGGCGCCGCTCCAGCCGGCGAGGCCCAAGACTTTCATCCGCCTGCTCTCAGGTCCGGCGCTCGCCACGGTCGTCGGCGGCCATGTGCTTCAGCCCGACGCGCAGGTAGTCGTAGCCGGTGATGAGCGTCAGCCCGGCCGCGACCCACAACAGCGCCTCGCCGATCATCTGCACCGGTAGCCAGGCCGGTCCGGCATCGCCCACGATGAGGAAGGCGAGCGCCACCATCTGCAGCGCGGTCTTGTATTTGGCGAGGATCGAGACCGGCAGGCCGACCTTCAGCTCGGCGAGATATTCCCGGAGACCGGAGACCAGGATCTCGCGGCAGAGGATGATCAGCGCCGGCAGCACCACCCAGCCCGCGATCTGGCCATGCGCGGTCATCACCATCAGGATCGCCGCCACCACCAGCTTGTCGGCGATCGGATCGAGGAAGCGCCCGAGCGCCGAGACCTGGGCCATCCGGCGCGCGATGTAGCCGTCGAAGAAATCCGTGATGCAGGCGATTGCGAACAGCGCGAAGGTCAGCCAGCGCAGCACCGGCTCGTTGAAGAACAGCAGCCCCGCAATCAGCGGGATCGCCGCGATGCGCGACATGGTGAGGATGTTGGCGATGTTGGTCATGACGATCGATGGTTCAGGAACGCTTGGGCCACGTCTTCTTCTGCCGCCCATTCTTCTCTCGCGGGGCCGAAATTAGCAGGTCGGCACTGGCCTGTCACAGGTTGGACCGCCGGGCCGACCTGCGG
Organism: Candidatus Cybelea sp.; assembly: GCA_035542015.1. Classification (GTDB taxonomy): domain Bacteria; phylum Pseudomonadota; class Alphaproteobacteria; order Dongiales; family Dongiaceae; genus Dongia. The sequence continues at coordinate 11,638 of DATKMF010000082.1, read as the reverse complement.
CGAATCACCCTTCAACGACTCGACAACCCGGATCATCCGCCTCATCCGCCATGGAAATGGTCGTAGATCTTGCGCGCCACCGCCTCGGAGACGCCGGGCACCGCGGCGAGATCGGCGAGGCCGGCCTGGGAGACCGCGCGGGCCGAGCCGAAATGCAGCAGCAGCGCCTTCTTGCGCTTGGCCCCGACTCCGGGCACCTCGTCCAGGATCGAGCGCCTGATCTCCTTCGACCGCCGGGCGCGGTGGGCCCCGATCACGAAGCGATGCGCCTCGTCGCGGAGCCGCTGCAGGAAATAGAGAACCGGGCTCCTGGGATCGAGGCTGAACGGCTCCCGCCCCGGCATGAAGAAGCGCTCGCGCCCGGCATTGCGGTCCGGACCCTTGGCGATGGCGGCGAGGCAGAGGTCGCCGATGCCGAGATCGGCCAGCACCTGCATCGCGACGTTGAGCTGGCCCTGGCCGCCGTCGATCAGCACCAGATCGGGCCACAGCCCCTTGTCGCGGTCCGGATCCTCCTTCAAGGCCCGGGCGAAGCGGCGGGTCAGCACCTGGCGCATCATGGCGTAGTCGTCGCCCGCAGAGATCTGATCGGGTGCGAGCTGGTTGGCGGCGTCGATCGCGTCGGCGAGGCTGGCATTGGCCGCTGGGGCCGGCTCGTAGGCGACCGGCGCCTCCGCGAGCCCCGAACCCTCCGGCGATTCAGATGCTTCCGGTTTCTCGGGCCCCGGCTTCCCTTGGGCCACGTCGCGGATCGAGTATTTGCGGTACTGGTTCTTCAGAAACCCTTCCGGCCCGGCGACGATCATCGCGCCATAGGGATTGGTGCCGGAGATATGGCTGTTGTCGTAGACCTCGATCCGTTTCGGCGGCTGCTCCAGCTTGAACAGTTCGGCGAGCGCCGCCATCAGCCGGGTCTGCGACGCCGATTCCGCCATGCGCCGGACCAGCGCATCCTTGGCATTGAGCAACGCGTGGTCGACCGCCTTCTTCTTGTCGCCGCGCTTCGGCACCAGGATCTCCACCTTGGCGCCCGCGCGCATCGAGAGCGCCTCGGCGAGGAGCTCGACTTCGCTCGGCGTCTCGTTCACCAGAATGAGCCGCGGCGGCGTCTTGTTCTCATAGAACTGGCCGAGGAAGGCAGCGAGAATCTCCGGCACCTCCGCCTGCTTGTCGTGGGCCGGGAAATAGGCGCGGTTGCCGTAGTTGCCGTGGTTGCGGAAGAAGAACACCTGGACGCAGCTATGCCCCGCCTCCTGATGCGCCGCGATGATGTCCGCCTCCTCCACGCCTTCGAGATTGATGTCCTGCCGGCTCTGGATCGCCGCCAGCGCCTGGATGCGGTCGCGCAGCCGCGCGGCGCGCTCGAACTCCAGCGCATCCGAGGCCTGCTGCATCTCGGCGGAGAGCCGATGCTTCACCGCATCGCTCTTGCCCGTGAGGAAGTCATGGGCTTGCGTCACCAGCGCCCCGTAATCCTCGGTGTTGATCCGCCCGACGCAGGGACCGGAGCAGCGCTTGATCTGATACTGCAGGCAGGGCCGCGTGCGGCTGGCGAAGATCGAGTCCGAGCAGGGCCGCAGCAGGAAGGCGCGCTGCAGGGCGATGATGGTGCGGTTGACCGCCCCCGCCGAGGCGAAGGGGCCGAAATACTCGCCGGGCCGGTTGCGCGCGCCGCGATGCTTGGCGATCTGCGGCGCCGGGTGGTCGGCTGTGATCAGAATATAGGGGAAGCTCTTGTCGTCCCGGAGCAGGACGTTGTAGCGCGGCATGTAGCGTTTGATCAGGTTCGCTTCCAGCAGCAGCGCTTCCACCTCGGTGTGGGTGGTGACGAACTCCATCGCCGCGGTCTCGGCGATCATGCGCAGCAGCCGGTTGGATTGCCGCCCGAGCTGGGTATAGGCCGTCACCCGCTTCTTCAGGTCCTTGGCCTTGCCGACATAGAGCACGTCGCCCTTGGCGTTCATCATCCGGTAGACGCCCGGGCTGTTCGGGAGAGTCTTCACCTTCTCCCGGATCACCGTCACGCCCTGGCCCAGCCGGCCACGCGTCGCCGGCGCCTCGTCGGCTGCGTCGAGCTGCTGGATTTCTCCCATTTCGCCCGGGGTTTGGTTGCTGGTTTCGTCGCTCATGGCTCTGAACAGACTATATAAGTCGGGAACCATCCTCACGGTGAGACCCGCCGAACGCTGGTCGCCTTTTTTCCAGTGCAATCAGCCGGCGATCCGTCGCCACATCGCGGGAATATCCCCGTTTCTGTGGATAAGTCTGTCGGTAATTCAGGCAGGCACGCCGGCATTCCAGGGAATCCGCCAGACTCAGCGGAATGCACAAATATTGGGCAGTTTTGTCAACTCATTGATCTCTAAGATTTTATTTGATGTCAGATGAAATATCGTGGTCACAAAGCAGACTCTGCTCTTGACTCTCGGAGTGCTTTGAGACTCCGCCCCCGCTGTGAACAACTTGCCTCAGGAATCTTCGATTAGCCTCCTGAAAGCATTAATTTTTCCCTGTCACGCGATTGACGCCGATCCGACTTTGCCGCATTGCACTATCGGGGATTGCGGCTCCGCTCGATCTCCACGCCGACGCTTTCCGCCTCCTTGAAGACGTCAAGCTTCTCCACCCGCACCTTTGCCTCCAGCACCCGCCGGTCCTCCAGACAGGTCTGGGCGATCCTGTCAGCCAGGGTCTCGACCAGGTTTATATGCCCGGCGCCGACCACATAGCGGATTCCGGTCATGATCTCGGCGTAGTTCACCACCTTGTCGAGATCGTCGTCGATCTCAGCGTGCTCGGTGCAGGTGAGCTCGAGATTGATGCGGACGCGCTGGTTGGCCACCCGCTCATGCTGATGCACGCCGATCCGCGCCGGCAGGACGAGATCGCGGATGAAGACTTTCATGCTTCGTGCCGCCGCCGTCGCAGGCAGCGCGGCGAGCTTCTCGGTTCGGCTCATCGGGGTCTAACCCTCCGTTCCAGAAGATGGTTGCCGTACTAGAGACTTGCCGCACTCTGGGGCACGCCCGCTGGTACACATTCGACCATGCGAGCCGATCATGGAAGCCGCGCTCTGGAGCTTCCAGCGGGGCAGCGCCCGCGCCGCCTCGGATTATATAGGGGCCACCCACGCGAGTCCCGCGCTCATTCGCCCCCCTATTCGCGCGGCGTGAAGCCTTTGGCTGATTGCTGCCAGCCGAGGTGCTCGCCGCCGTCGAGGGCGATCATTTGTCCGGTCATGGATGGTGACGAGAGGATGAAGAGGATGCCCGCCGCGATCTCCTCCGGGGTCGCGCCATGGCCGAGCGGCACCGCGGCGGTCTGCGCCCGGAACTGCGCCTCGCTCTGCCGAGGGCTTGGCAGCGTCGGGCCGGGACCGATCCCGTTGACGCGGATGCGCGGCGCAAGCGCCAGGGCGAGGGTCCGGGTCAGGGTCCAGAGCCCCATCTTGGCGACGGTGTAGGAAAGGAAGTACGGCGTCAGCTTCCAGACCCGCTGATCGAGCATGTTGACGATATTGCCTTGGGCCGCCTCGGGCAGCTGCGCGGCGAAAGCCTGCGAGAGCACCAACGGCGCCCGGAGATTGGTCTCGATATGCCGGTCCCAGCTCTCGCGGGTCACGGTCTCGATCTTGTCCATCTCGAAGGCCGAGGCGTTGTTCACCAGACAGCTGATCGGCCCCAAAGCTGCCGACGCCTGCGGAATGATGGTCGCAACCTCGGCCTCGCGGGTCAGATCGGCCGGGACCACTGCGGCACGGCGGCCGAGGCGGCGGATCTCCGCCGCCGTCGCCTCCGCTTCGGCGCGGGATCGGTGGCAATGCAATGCGACATCCCAGCCGTTGCGGGCGAGTTCGAGCGCGATCGCGCCGCCAAGGCGCTTCGCCGCCCCGGTCACCAGGGCCGTCTTGAGGCTATGAGCTTCGGGCATGGCCGGAGCATGGCGGATCGGTCACCGGCGAGGCAAGAGCCTTGAAATGACCGGGTTTTGCCCGGCTGACAGGGGGCTCTCCCCGATAACGTGCTTGACGCATGTCAATGCCGCGCCAAAGCCGGCGGCGCGATAAAGAGCCGGTCCCGAACGAGCGCCCCAATGCGTTTTCTGCCCGCCGTCATCCTCGCCGCCGTCCTTGCCGTCGGCCTCGGCTTCTTTCTGCGCTGGCATTTCGACCAGGCGAATGCGGTTCCGGCCGGCCTCGCCCGGGCCAATGGCCGGATCGAGGCCGAGCGCGTCGCGGTCGCCAGCAAATATGCCGGCCGCGTGGCCGAGATCCTGGTGAAGGAAGGCGATTTCGTCGAGCGCGGCGCCGTGATCGCCCGCATGGACACCGCAGAGCTGCTGGCGGAAGTCGCCGCCGCCAAGGCTCGCGCCCAGCAGGCTGCCCAGAGCGTCGGCCAGGCCAACGCGCAGCTGTTGATGCGGCAGGCCGAGCTGAAGCTCGCGGTGGTGGAGTTGCAACGGGCCCAGACGTTGAAGGCGCGCGACTTCACCTCGGCCTCGACGGTCGATCAGCGCCAGGCCGAGCGCGACGTGGCGGCCGCCTCCGTCACCGCGGCCCAGGCGGCGATCGGCGATGCCGAGGCGGCGCGCGACGCCGCCGAAGCCTCGGTCGCCCAGCTGCAGGCGGTGCTCAACGACATGACGTTGACGGCGCCGGTCGCAGGAAGGGTCGAGTACAAGCTGGCGCAGCCGGGCGAAGTGATGGCGGCCGGCGCCCAGATCGTGACCCTGCTCGATCTCGGCGACGTCTACATGACCATCTTCCTGCCGACGCCGTCCGCCGGAAGGGTCGGGTTCGGCTCCGAGGCGCGCATCGTGCTCGATGCCGCACCCGAATACGTGGTGCCGGCGACGGTCTCCTTCGTCGCAGCCGAGGCGCAATTCACGCCGAAATTCGTCGAGACCGAGAACGAGCGCGAGAAGCTGATGTATCGCATCAAGCTGCAGATCGATCCCAAGCTGCTCGAGACCTACCGCGAATACGTGAAGGCAGGCCTGACCGGCGATGCCTATGTGAAGGTGGAGGCGGGTGCGGCATGGCCCGCCGCCCTCGCGCCGAAGCTGCCGCCGCAGCCCGCGGCGAGCCAGTGAGATGGAGCACGCCGGCGCCCATCCGGCGTTGAAGCTCGCCGGTGTCAGTCACCGCTACGGCAATACCCTTGCGCTCGACGCCATCGATCTTGAAATCCCGGAAGGCGCAAGCGCGGCCCTGGTCGGGCCGGATGGCGTCGGCAAGTCGACGCTGCTGGGCCTGATCGCCGGGGCGAAGCGAATCCAGCACGGGCGCGTCGAAGTGCTCGGCGGCGACATGGCCGAGGCACGTCATCGCCGCGCCATCGCCCCGCGCATCGCCTATATGCCGCAGGGATTGGGCAAGAATCTTTATCCGACGCTCTCGGTCGCGGAGAACATCGAGTTCTTCGCCAGCCTGTTCGGCCTCGGTGGCGCGGAGACCGCGGCGCGGAGCGCCAGGCTGCTGGCGGCGACCGGCCTTGCGCCTTTCCCGAACCGTCCGGCCGGCAAGCTCTCCGGCGGGATGAAGCAGAAGCTCGGCCTCTGCTGTGCGCTGGTGCACGATCCCGACCTCCTGATCCTCGACGAGCCCACGACCGGCGTCGATCCGCTGTCGCGCCGCCAGTTCTGGCAGTTGATCGACCGGATCCGCGCCGATCGGCCGCGCATGACCATGCTGGTCGCCACCGCCTACATGGAGGAAGCGGAACGCTTCGAGCGCCTGATCGCGGTCGACAGCGGCAGGATTCTCGCGGCCGGGCCGACCCGGGACATCATCGCCGGCACCGGTACTTCCAATCTCGATGCCGCCTACGTGGCCTTGCGCCACGGGGCCGACCACGGCGTGCCGCCGCCGCTCACCATCGCGCCGAGAGTCGCGCGAGACGGCGCGCCCGCCATCGTCGCCGCCAACCTGACGCGGCGTTTCGGCGAGTTCGTCGCGGTCGACCATGTCAATTTCCGCATCGAGCGCGGCGAGATCTTCGGCTTCCTCGGCTCGAACGGGTCCGGCAAGACCACGACGATGAAGATGCTGACCGGCCTCCTGCCGGTGACCGAAGGCCAGGCGGAGCTGCTCGGCCGGCCGGTCGAAGCGCAGGATCTCGCGACGCGTCTCAAGGTCGGCTACATGTCGCAGGGCTTCTCGCTCTACGAGGAGCTGACGGTGCGCGCCAATCTCGAGCTGCACGCCCGGCTCTACCGGATCGCCGCGCCGGAAGTGCGACCACGGGTCCTCCAGGCACTCGAGCACTTCCAACTCGACCGGGTTGCCGATCAGCTGCCCGGCAAGCTCCCGCTCGGCGTGCGCCAGCGATTGCAGCTCGCCGCGGCCTGCCTGCATCGGCCGGAGATCCTGATCCTCGACGAGCCGACCTCCGGCGTCGACCCCGAGGCGCGCGACGATTTCTGGCGCCTGATCCTTGAGCTCTCGCGCCGCGACGGCGTCACCATCTTCATCTCGACCCATTTCATGAACGAGGCGGAGCGCTGCGACCGGATCTCGCTGATGCATCGCGGCCGCCCGCTGGCGATCGGCACGCCGCGGGAGATCGCCGCGCAGGAAGGCGTCGCGACCATCGAGGCGGCGTTCATCCGCCAGATCGAGCGCGCCGATCCGGAAGCCGCGTCCGGCACGGGTGCTCCGGCCGCGGCGGCGCCCGCGAAGCCGCGCCGGCGGCCGGCGGCTCCGGCCGCATTGACCCGCCCCCTGGCCTTCGCCAGGCGCGAGCTGCTCGAGCTGATGCGCGATCCGGTGCGGCTCGCCTTCGCGCTGCTGGGGCCGGTCTTCCTGATGATCACCTTCGGTTTCGGGATTTCCTTCGACGTCGATCATCTGACCTACGCGGTGCTCGACCGCGATCATTCGCTGGAGAGCCGCACCCTGATCGAGAACTTCCAGGGCTCGCGTTACTTCGACCAGCGCCCGGCGCTCTATACCGAAGCCGAGATCGACCGGCGGCTGCGCTCCGGCGATATCCGGATGGCGCTGGATATTCCGACCAATTTCGGCCGCGATCTCCTGAATGGACGCCAGCCGGAGATCGGCGTCTATCTCGACGGCAGCATCCCGTTCCGCGCCGAGACCATCCGCGGCTATGTCGAGAGCATCGCGCTCGAATACGCGCGGACCCGCATCAGGAACAGCACGGGCGAGACCGGCGATCCGTTGCCGCTCTCGCTGCAGCCGCGGTTCCGCTACAACCAGGACTTCCGCAGCGTGGTCGCCATGGTGCCGGGCGCGATCATGCTGATGTTGATGCTGATCCCGGCGATGCTGACCGCAGTCGCCGTGGTGCGGGAGAAGGAGCTGGGCTCGATCGCCAATCTCTATGTCTCGCAGGCCGGAATCGGCGAGTTCCTGATCGGCAAGCAGCTTCCCTATGTTCTCGTCGGCTTCCTCGCCTTCCTGGTGCTGACCGGGCTGGCGGCGATCGTGTTCGGCATCTTGCCCAAGGGCAGCCTTGCCGCACTGATGCTCGGCGGATTGCTCTATGTCGCCAGCTCGACCGCCTTCGGCCTGCTGGTCTCGGCCTTCGTCTCGAGCCAGGTCGCGGCGGTGTTCGCGGCGGCGATCCTCTGCATGATTCCGACCGCCAACTTCTCCGGCATGCTCTATCCCACCTCCTCCCTGGAGGGCACCGGGCGCTGGATCGGCCAGTTGTTCCCGGCCTCCTGGTTCCAGACGCTTAGTCTCGGTGTCTTCGACAAGGGGCTGGGCTTCATGGACTTCCTGCCGCAGCTGGCGGCGCTGTCGGCTTTCCCGCTCGCCTTCCTGGCACTGGCGCGTCTGCTGCTCCGCAAGCAGGAGCGCTGAAGGTGGCTCAGCACCTCGCCAACATCTTCCGCCTGGGGCTGAAAGAGCTCTCCAGCTTGTCGCGCGACGCCGTGATGATGTTCCTGATCGTCTACACCTTCAGCTTCGCCGTCTACGACGTCGCCCAGGGCGCCCGGACCGAGGTGAGGAACGCCGCCGTCGCCGTGGTCGACGAGGATCGGTCTGAATTCACGCGCAGGCTGATCGATGCCATCCAGCCGCCCTATTTCCAGGCGCCGCAGCGGATCGAACGGCTCGAGATCGACTATGCCCTCGACCACGGCAACGTCACCTTCGTGCTGGACTTCCCGCCGAGGCTCGAGGCCGACCTGCTGGCCGGCCGCCGGCCCGAGATCGGCCTCGACGTCGACGCCACCGCCATGACCCAGGCGGGGGTCGGCACCGGCTACCTTCAGAACATCGTCGCGCGGACCACCGAGGAGTTCCTGCAGAGCCGCGGCGAGACGGCGGCCCTGCCCGTCAGCGTCGTCACGCGCAGCCTGTTCAACCCCAATCTGGATTCGGTGCGCTTCACCGCGGTGATGCAGGTGCTGGAGAACATCACCATCCTCGCGATGATCCTGGTCGGCGCCGCCGTGATGCGCGAGCGCGAGCGCGGCACCATCGAGCATTTGATGGTGATGCCGGTGACGGCGACGGAGATCGCGCTCGCCAAGATCTGGGCCAACGGGCTGGTGATCCTGACCGCCGCCGGCCTTTCCTTGCTCCTGGTGGTGAAGGGCGCGCTCGGCGTGCCGATCGCGGGATCGCTGCCGCTCTTCCTGTGCGGCGCCGCGCTCTATCTCTTCGCGGTCACGGCGCTCGGCATCCTGCTGGCGACGGTCGCCAACTCGATGCCCCAACTCGGACTCCTGGCGATCCCGATCTTCGTCATCATGAACCTGCTCTCCGGCACCACGACGCCCATGGAGGCGATGCCGGAATGGCTGGGCATCGCCATGCAGGCCGCCCCCTCGACCCATTTCATCGCTCTGGCCCAGGCCGTGCTCTATCGCGGTGCAGGGTTGGACGTGGTCTGGCCGCAGATGGCCGCGACCTTCGCCCTCGGGCTGGTATTCCTGGTGGTTGCATTGTTACGTTTCCGTGACATGCTGGCCCGGCAGGCGTGATCGGGGGGCTCCATGGGTGATCTCAGCAACAGCGCGGACGTGCTGGCTTCCGCCTTGCGACTGCTCGTGGCTCTCGCGGTCGGGCTGCTCATCGGTCTCGACCGCGAATGGCGCATGCGCCGCGAAGGCGATCAGAGGCATATCGGCCTCCGCACCCTCGGCCTCATCGGACTGCTCGGCGGGATCGCGGGATTGCTGCAGCCGATGGTGGGCGGCTGGCTCGTCGCGGCCGCCCTGCTCGGCCTTTCCTTCCTGCTGCTGGCCGACCGCGCCAGGGGCGACCCGGGGTCGCTCGCCGAAGACATCACGACCCTCATCGCCGCCATGGTGGCGCTGCTGCTGGGCGCGCTTGCCACCGCCGGGCTGCCCCAGCTCGCCGCCGCGACGGCAGTCGTCGTGGTGGCGCTGCTCAATCTGAAGCCGACCCTGCACCGTTGGGTCGAGGCCTTGAGCGAGACCGAGCTGAGGGCGGTCGTGCGGCTGCTGGTGATCTCGCTGGTGATCCTGCCCGTGCTGCCCAACGAGGGCTACGGCCCCTATCAGGCGCTCAATCCGCGGATCATCTGGTGGTTCGTGGTCCTGATCTCGACCCTCTCCTTCGTCGGCTACGTCGCGATCAAGGTGCTCGGGCCGAGCCGCGGCTATCTCGTCATCGGCTTCTTCGGCGGCCTCGTCTCGTCGACGGCGACCACCGCCGCGCTGGCCAGGCTCAGCCACCAGGATCATGTCCAGACCCGCGCCATGGCGGCGGGCGTCGCGGTCGCGAATGCCGTGATGGCGATCCGCATGACCGTGATCGCCGCCGCCATCAGCCCTGCTCTCGGAATCTACGCCGCCTGGCCGCTGGGCTGCGCCGCCGCCGCGGCGGTGCTGTTCGCTCTGCTGCTCTGGCGCGGTGCCGCGGTGCGCAACACAGAATCACAGACGGGCCCGATCGAGATGGAGAATCCGTTCGGCCTCGGCCCGGCGTTGAAGCTCGCCGGACTCCTCGCTGTCGTGCTGGTGCTGGCGAAGTTCCTCGAGGATCGCTACGGCCAGAGCGGTGTCCAGGTGCTCGCCATCGTTGCCGGCCTGGTCGATGTCGATGCGATCACCCTCACCGTCTCGCGCGAGACCGCCCAGGGCGCCGCGATCGCTCCGGCGGTCGTGGCGCTGCTGCTCGCCGCCCTCTCGAACGGCGTCTTCAAAGGCGCGCTCCTTGCCTCCGCCGGCGGCAAGCTGGCGCTCTTGGGCATCGCTGCGCTGGTGGTGATGACGGTCGCCGGCGGCCTCGCCTGGCTGGTGCCGCCGCCCTGGAGTTGATCAGTCTGCCATAAGCTTCACTCAGCCTTCCGGCTGGTGGCTGACGGCTTCGATGTTGTGCCCGTCGGGATCGAAGACGAAGGCGCCGTAATAGTTCGGGTGATAGTGACCGCGGATGCCGGGGCCGCCGTTGTCGCGGCCGCCGGCGGCGAGCGCCGCGGCATGAAAGGCGCGGACCTCGGCCCTGGTCCGCGCGGCGAAGGCCAGGTGGATCGGCGCCGGGCTCGAGCCCGAGCCGCCGATCCAGAACTCATGCCGGCCATCGCGGCCGAAATCCGCCCAGCCTTCGCCTTGCTCCACGATGGTGATGCCGAGCGGTGCCAACGCGGCGACGTAAAACGCCTTGCTCCGCGCGAAATCGGCGACCGAAAGGCCGAGATGGTCGATCGAATGCATGATCTCAGTGTTTGCGGTGCTTGCGGTCGAAAAACTTCGGCTTCTGCCCCGGCTTGCCCGCCGTTGAGCGCCCGCCCGGCCGACCCGCGATCGGCTTGCCGTCGGCGGCGAGACCGGACTTGTTGCCGCCGGTGGTCGGGATCTCGAGATCGAGGCTCTCGAGCCGCCGGAGCTCGTCGCGGAACCGCGCCGCCTCCTCAAACTCGAGATTGGCCGCCGCCTCCCGCATCTTCTTCTCCAGCTCCGCGATGGTCGCCTGCAGGTTCTGGCCGACGCGGTGGAGATCGCCGATGGCGCCGGTATCGACCGTCACGTGGTCGCTCTCATAGACCGACTGCATGATGTCGGCGATGCTCTTCCTCACCGATTCCGGCGTGATGCCGTGGGCGACGTTGTAGGCCTGCTGCTTCTCCCGACGCCGGTTGGTCTCGTTGAGCGCATATTGCAGACTGTCGGTCATGTTATCGGCATAGAGGATCACTCTTCCCTCGACGTTGCGCGCGGCGCGGCCGATGGTCTGTACCAATGAGGTGCGCGAGCGCAGGAAGCCCTCCTTGTCCGCATCGAGGATGCAGACGAGGGCACATTCCGGGATGTCGAGTCCCTCGCGCAGCAGGTTGATGCCGACCAGCACGTCGAAGGCGCCGAGCCGCAGATCGCGGATGATCTCGATCCGCTCCAGGGTCTCGACGTCGGAATGCACGTAGCGCACCCTGACACCGGCATCGTGCAGGTATTCTGTCAGGTCCTCGGCCATGCGCTTGGTGAGCGTGGTGATCAACACGCGCTGGCCCTTCTTGGCAACCTCCTTGCATTCCGCCACGACGTCATCGACCTGGGTCTCGGTCGGGCGGATGATGCAGACGGGATCGATCAGGCCGGTCGGGCGGATGACCTGCTCGGCGAAGACGCCGGCGGTCTGCTTCATCTCCCACGGACCAGGGGTCGCCGAGATGCAAACGGTCTGCGGCCGCATGACCTG
>DATKMF010000081.1:0-2887 GCA_035542015.1 Candidatus Cybelea sp. | reverse complement strand
CAGATGCGGATCGAGATCCGCCGCCTGCACCAGAAGCTCGGCGCCACCAGCGTCTTCGTCACCCACGACCAGGTGGAGGCGATGACCCTCGCCGACCGCCTCGTGGTGCTGAATCAGGGCCGGATCGAGCAGATCGGCGCGCCGGCCGAGGTCTATCGTCGCCCGGCGAGCCGCTTCGTCGCCGGCTTCATCGGCGCGCCGGCGATGAACTTCGTCGAGGGCCGCGCCGTCGCCGAGGGCCTTGTCGAACTCACGACCGGCCGGCGCCTCGCCATCCCCGCCGATGCCGGCCTCGCGATGGGCGAGCCGGTCACCATCGGCGTGCGGCCCGAGGAGATCGAGATCGGCGACGGCTTGATGCCGGGTGCCCTAGACTTCGAGATCGAGCTGGTCGAAGAGCTCGGTGCCGGTCGCGTGCTCCACGGCCGCGCCGGCGAGATCGAGCTCACGGTGCTGCACAATGCCGGCGAGGATGCGAGTCTCCGCCCCGGCCGGCGCCTGGCGCTCCGGATCCCGCTCCCGGCGATCCACCTCTTCGACGCCGCGACCGGACGGCGCCTCGGCGCGTCACCCTCGCGCCTCGCGGCGGAATAGAGCCCCATGGTTGACACCCTGATCGAAATTATCGACCGGGTCGCCGCCATGCTCCCGCCCCCCGACCCGGCCGCGCTCGTCGCTGCGTTGGCGACGCCCGCCAGCCGGGCGGAGCACGACCGCTTCGCCCGTGCGATTTCCGCCCTCTCGACCGTCGAATACCGCGAGCCGCCGACAGCGCCAGCCGCGAAAGCCGGACTCCGCGTCGTCGCCTGGAACGCCGAGCGGCTGAAATACGGCCCCGCTTCCGCCGCGCTGCTTGAGCCGCTGGCGCCGGACGTGGTGCTGCTCTCGGAGACCGATCTCGGCATGGCGCGCTCCGGCAACCGCCACACCACCGCCGATCTCGCGGCGGCGCTCGGCATGGGCTACGCCTATGGCGTCGAGTTCGTCGAGCTCAGCCTCGGCGACCAGCGCGAGCAGCAATGGCATCGCAACGAGCGCAACGCCGTCGGCTTCCACGGCAACGCGATCCTCTCCCGCCTGCCCTTGACCGACATCGCTCTCATCCGCCTCGACACCGGCGGCCGGTGGTTCGCCGGCCGCGGCGGGGAGCAGCGCCGGATCGGCGGCCGCATGGCCATCGCCGCCCGGATCGCGGCCGGAGTAGGCACCAATGGCTCGAGCACCGATCTTGTTGCGGTCTCGCTGCATCTCGAAAGCGACAGCGACGCCCAGGACCGCGCCCAGCAGATGACCCGCCTCCTGGCCGCGCTCAACGCCCGCTACGGCCAGGCCCGCATGGTGATCGGCGGCGACTGCAACACCGCGGAGCTGCCACGCTGCGCGGATCCGCGCGCCTGGGCCGATCGCTGCGAAGCCTATGAGCCGCTGTTCGACGTAATGGCCGGCGCCGGCTTCTCCTGGCGCGACGCCAACGACATGGCGCCCAGCCAGCGCCAGCGCCCCGACGGCATGCCGCTGCCGCCCTTCAACCGCATCGACTGGCTCTTCACCCGCGACCTCACGGCCGCCGCACCGCGCACCATCGCCGCGATCGACGCCGCCGGCAGCGCCATCTCCGACCACGAGGCGCTGGTGGTCGATCTGGCGGTTGGCTAGATCATCAGGCGCGGCATGGTGTTGGCTTCCTGCTCGGCACCATCATCAGTGGACGGTGTTTGGATCAGCAGAGATTTGACTGATGATCTTATGGATGGCTTGGTCTTCATCTCCGACGAACTCCGGCAATGCAGCAAGGCGATTGACTGCCTGTTGCCTTACGTGCGCTGAAATGCTTTTGCCCTTTTCCAGTAGAGCCACGATGGAAACCGGAGAATGGTTCTCATACTCAACTTGCATCTTGACGTATAGGGCTTCGAGCACTCGTGCATCGCCAGTTCCAAGATAGACAGCGACCGGCGGACAGTCCGGAGCAGTCAGTATGAAGTCCGCTCGGAAGTCTTGGAGAGTTGGAAGGACCGGCTTGTTTTCGTCGATAGAGATCGGCCGGCCTGCTGTAGCAGTCGTCAACGTGGCTTGCATGAGGCGACGGCGCACATCTTCTCGGAACGTGCTCGCGGTTCTCATCTCGCTCATCAGCTTGAAGTCATGAACGCGCAAAAGGAACGCGACGAATCTAACCGCGGCACCCGGGATTTCGTCCTCTGACACGTTGTCTATGACGAACTGTTTAGCCTCCGGATCTTCCGCAACAGAATACTCCGCGAGAAGTTCATTCATCGCGGTCGCTCTTGTCCCCGTTCTAAAGTTGGCTCCAATCGCTTCCAGCAACGGGATGACAACCCCATTGTCCTCTAAGCGATAAACATCGGCCGGTTGGTTGCGGATGTAGAATCCAACGCGGTCGCCATCGGGGAAAGTGAAGGCGGTACTGACTGCATACCCGATCGGGAGCTTCCGCACCGATAGATTGTCGCAGAAGACCTTGCAAAGCTGTTCTCTCATAGCATTGCATCCTCTGAGTGTCCGGTAACTCGGAAGAACTCAAATGCCTTCGCCAAAGCGCTCGATTCTGTAATGTCGAACTCCATACGTCTATGCGGATTGAAGCCGCCAGGCAGCCGATCGGTCTGTCGAGTAATCACGTCTCCGGCACTGACGCGCTCAATGTCCCCACAGCAAACGTGCGCATGCCAGCCTGGATGATTGCCATGAAACTCTAAACGCCCAATTACCATCAAGGCACCATCTCTCGGAATCCCCAGCCATGCACGATACTCTTCGTAATCGGGATGAAACGCCGTGAGGAGCTTAAGTTCCTGATTCCCGTACAACACCCGGTCGACTCGCCAGTGCCAATTCCGTCCGAGTGAGAGCCCTCTGTCCAAGG
>DATKMF010000080.1:0-4107 GCA_035542015.1 Candidatus Cybelea sp. | reverse complement strand
GGCCTCGGAGATCTTGCCGTTCAGCTTCTTCGGCCGGAGATCGACCAGCATCAGGTGGTTGTCGGTGCCGCCGGTGGTGATCGCAAAGCCGCCTTTCACCAGCGTCTCGGCCAGCACTTTCGCATTGTCGACCACCTGCTTAGCATAGAGCTTGAACTCGGGCTGCAGCGCCTCGCCGAAGGCCACGGCCTTCGCCGCGATCACATGCATCAGCGGGCCGCCCTGGAGGCCGGGGAAGACGGCGGAGTTGATCTTCTTGCCGATCTCCTCGTCGTTGGAGAGGATCATGCCGCCGCGCGGACCGCGCAGGGTCTTGTGCGTGGTGGTGGTGACGACATGGGCGTGCGGCAGCGGGCTCGGATGCACGCCGGCAGCGACGAGGCCCGCAAAGTGCGCCATGTCGACCATGAAATAGGCACCGATCTGGTCGGCGATCTTACGGAAGCGGGCGAAGTCCCAGAACCGCGGATAGGCCGAGCCGCCGGCCAGGATCAGCTTCGGCTTCGCCTCGAGCGCCAGCTTCTCCACCTCGTCCATGTCGACCGTCATGGTGTCCTGACGCACCGTGTAGGGCACGACCTTGAACCACTTGCCCGACTGGTTGGCGGGCGAGCCGTGGGTCAGGTGACCGCCGGCCGCGAGGTTCAATCCCATGAAGGTGTCGCCGGGCTGCAGCAGCGCCATGAAGGCGCCCTGGTTCGCCTGGGCGCCGGAATGAGGCTGCACGTTGGCGAAGGCGCAAGAGAACAGCTTCTTGGCGCGCTCGATGGCGATGGCTTCCGCCACATCGACGAACTCGCAGCCGCCGTAATAGCGCCGGCCGGGATAGCCCTCGGCGTATTTGTTGGTGAGGACCGAGCCCTGCGCCTCGAGGACCGCGCGGGAGACGATGTTCTCCGACGCGATCAGCTCGATCTGGTCCTGCTGGCGATGCAGCTCCTCGCCGATCGCCTTGAAGAGATCGGGATCGCGCTCCTTCAGGCTGGCGCTGAAGAAGCCGGGCATGGGCTTAGTGGCGGCGGTCATCGTCGTCATCTCTCAATCCCCTCTCATCGCGTGCCGGGAACGCATCATCCCAGCTTGGCGACGCGAATCTGGTGGCGCCCGCCCTCGAATTCTGTTCCCAAAAACACCCGCAAGCAGTCCTTTGCGACATCGGACCCGATCAGCCGCGCGCCCAGGCAGAGCACGTTGGCGTCGTTGTGGAGGCGCGTGAGCCTGGCTGAAGTGGCGTCATGGCAGACCCCGGCGCGGACATGGCGGTGCCGGTTGGCCGCGATCGAGATGCCGATGCCGGTGCCGCAGATCAGCACGCCGCGCTTGGCCCGCCCCTCCTTCAAGGCGCCGGCCAGCTTGTCGGCGAAATCCGGGTAATCGACCGAGGCCGGGCCATCGGTGCCGAGATCGAGCGGGGCGAATTCCAGCTCGGAAAGGACGCCTTTGAGCGCTTCCTTGAGCTCGAATCCCGCGTGATCGCTGGCGATCGCGATGGTTTCCTGGTTGCCCGTCATGTGCCCTTAGCCCGGCCGCCTCCAGCCGGGCCTCAGGCCCACCGGCCTCGTTCCACGGATCTGGGGAGGCGATACCATATCTCTGGCCACCCGGCCCCGCCAACCACAATCTGGGGGAATTCTCGCTCAAAGAAGAAGGCCCGGGCATTTGGCCCGGGCCTTTGGTCTCCAGCCCCGGAGGAGCCGGAAATTCAGCTTAGTTCAGCGGCTCTTGGGTGTACTTGCCGTCGTGCCAGATGAACCAGGCATAGTTGACCTTGGTGAGGTCGCCCTTGTCGTCCCAGCTCAAGTCGCCGATCACGGTCTTCACCGTGTTCTTGCGGAGCCAGTCGGCCATCTTGGCGCCGTCGGTGCCACCGGTGCCGGCAGCAGCGGCGGCGAAGGCCTGGACCGAGGCATAGGAGCTGAGGGTGTATCCCTCGGGCTCGTAGTTCTCGGCGCGGAACTTCGCGACCACGTCCTTGGCGGAGTCGAGGTTAATCGCCGAGGCGGCGTCGGAGAAGCGCATGCCCTCGCCGGCCGGACCCGAGATCGACCAGAACTCGGCAGTATTCAGCGCGTCGCCCGACACGAAGTCGGCCTTGAGGCCCTGGTCGCGGGCCTGGCGCATCATGAGGCCGGCGTCGTTGTGGTAGCCGCCGATATAGACGACATCGATCTTCGCCTCCTTCATCTTGGAGATGAGGGCGGAGAAGTCGGGCTCCTTCTGGGTGTAGGTGTCGCGCAGCGCGGTCTTCAGGCCGGCCGCGTTCATGTTCTTCTCGGTCTCATTGGCGAGGCCCTGGCCGTAGGCCGACTTGTCGTCGAGGATAGCGACGTTCTTGCCGGCATAGGTCTTGGCCAGCCACGGGCCGGCGAACGAGCCCTGCTTGTCGTCACGGCCGCAGGCGCGGAACACGGTCTTGATGCCCTTGGTGGCCGCACCCTCGGTCAGCGCCGGATTGGTCGAGGCCGGCGTCATCTGCAGGATGCCTTCCTCGGCATAGACGTCCGAGGCCGGGATCGACGAGCCGGAGCAGAAGTGGCCGGCCACGAACACGACGCCTTTCTTCACCAGGTCGTTGGCGACCTGCACGGCCTGCTTCGGATCGCATTGGTCGTCGCCGACCTCGAGCTTCAGCATCTTGCCGTTGACGCCGCCGGCGGCGTTGATGTCCTTCACCGCCAATTCGGAGCCGCGGCGCAGCTGCTCGCCGAACGCCGCGAGATCGCCGGTCATCGGACCCGCGACGGCGATGGTGAGGTCGTCCGCCTTCGCCGTCTGACCGAAGGCGAACGCGCTGACAGCCAAGGCTGCAGCCAGGGCCGTCGTCGTCACTAACTTCTTGAACATGTCTGCCTCTTCCCGTTCGTTGGCGTCCGATCCTTTGGCGAACCGGACTTGAACCAATCTTCGCGCACCATTCGATCCCCGGTCAACCCGCTTAACCCCGCCGGCGGTGCAACCCGGCGGAAATTGGGCTTGACCGATCCCCTCATCCTCCCGCTTGGCCGTTCGCAGCGTGCGGTCGCCAGGACAGTAGCCCGCTGCGCTCATACAACCAAGGATATTGCTGGACCATCTTGCGCGCCAGGGTCACCCGATGGGCGAACAGCGCGACCGCGATCAGCACCACGGCATCCACCAGGTAATGCTGCCAGGAGAGCCAATCCTTGTTGAACAGTGCACAGTCGATGAAATGGTTGCCGGCGGCGAGGAACAGGCCATAGACCACGTTCTGCCAGGCCGGCCGCCAGGTCTCGGCGATCGCCTGGCCCATGAGGAAGGCGGCGAAGCCGAACAGGATCAGCGTGACGCCGATGAACTCGCCAACTGAGATGTCTTCCATCGTATTATCCACCCTGCCCTAGTGATGCCCGCCTTCGAGATAGGCGGCGCGCACCTCGGCGTTGCTCAGCAGCTCGCGGCCGGTGCCGGAGAGCGTGATCTTGCCGTTCACCATGACATATCCGCGATGGGCGAGCTTCAGTGCATGGTTGGCATTCTGCTCCACCAGGAAGACGGTGACGCCCTGCTGCTCGTTGATCTCGCGGATGATCCCGAAGATCTGCTTCACGATGAGCGGCGCCAAGCCGAGCGACGGCTCGTCGAGCAGCAGGAGGCGCGGCCGGCTCATCAAGGCACGGGCGATCGCCAGCATCTGCTGCTCGCCGCCGGACAAGGTGCCGCCGCGCTGGCCTTGGCGCTTCTCCAGGATCGGGAACATGGCGAGGACGCGCTTCAGGTCCTCGTCGAACACCTTCGGATCGGCGTTCAACGCGCCCATCTGCAGATTCTCCAGCACCGTCATCCGCGGGAAGATGCGGCGCCCTTCCGGCGATTGGGCGATGCCCAATCGCATGATCTCGTTGGTCGGCAGCCGGGAGACGTCGCGGCCCTCGAAGGTGATGGCGCCCTCGCGCGCCCGCGGCGAACCGCAGATCGTCATCAGCAGGGTCGACTTACCGGCGCCGTTGGCGCCGATCAAGGTCACGATCTCGCCGCGCTCGACCTTGAGCGAGATGCCCTTGAGGGCCCGGATGTTCCCGTAGGCGGTATGGACGTCCAAGAGCTCAAGCACTGGCGAGATCCGCTTCGTAACCCTTGCCGAGATAG
>DATKMF010000079.1:0-78965 GCA_035542015.1 Candidatus Cybelea sp. | reverse complement strand
TTTCCGCAGCAGCCTGCGGAACTGATGGTAGCCCAGTCCCAGTCGCTGCGCCGCGGCGCCCTGGTTGCCGTCGCACTGCTTCAAGGCGCGACCGACCAGATCACGCTCCAGCTCCGCCACCGCGGTCGTGAAGTCGCGGGGCAGCGGCGCCTCCAAAGGCGCGACAGCAATCGCCGCCGCACCCGGCCGCCATGGGCTGGCGAAGGGATCGAGTGCCATTTCTGCGATCGGCTCCTGCGACGGCAGATGGCGATAGACCGCGCGCTCGACGGTGTTGCGAAGCTCGCGCACGTTGCCGGGCCAGGCGTGGCGCAACAGCGCCCGTTCGGCCTCCGGCGCGAAGCCGGGGAAGAGCGGCAGGCCGAGCGCCTTGGTCATCGCGAGCGCGAAGGCGTTGGCGAGATCGATGATGTCGCCGCGCCGCGCGCGCAGGGGCGGCAGCGTCACCACGTCGAAGGCGAGGCGGTCGAGCAGGTCGGCGCGGAACTTCCCCTCCGCCGCCAGCGCGGGGAGATCGACATTGGCCGCGGCGATCACCCGCACGTCCGCCGAGAGCACGCGTTCGCCGCCGACGCGCTCGTACTCGCCGTATTCGATGACTCGCAGCACCTGCTCCTGCACCCGCGCCGAGGCGGCGGCGATCTCGTCGAGGAAGAGCGTGCCGCCGTCGGCGCGCTCGAAGCGGCCGCGATGCCGCAAACGCGCGCCGGTGAAGGCGCCGGCCTCGTGGCCGAACAGCTCGGTCTCCAGCAGGCTCTCGGACAGGGCCGCGCAGTTCACCTTCACGAAGGGGCCGTCCCAACGCCGCGAAAGATAGTGCAGCCGCTCCGCGATCAGCTCCTTGCCGGTGCCGCGCTCGCCGATGACCAGCGCCGGCCGGTCGAGCGGCGCCAGACGCGATACCTGCTCCAGCACGGTGAGGAAGGCGGGGTCCGAGCCCAGAAGGGCAGGCGGCTCGTGGGTGGGGCGATCGGGATCAGCCATATAGCGAATATCGCCAGTAGTGGCGAAAAGGTCAATGCAGTATCGCCAATAACTCAAAGTGAAGCAGGCTAACCTCTTGAAATAAATGGTTTCAGGTTCTGGCACGCGCGGTGCTCTTAGGAAGCCAGAGCCCACTCAAGCCAGAGCCCACTGGAGCATGAGCATGACCGACTGGACCTCCTACGACCGCTTTCATCGCGCCGGTACCAGGACCCAACGTGGGGCCGACCGGCTGATCGGCCGGATCAAGGCCTATCTCTCCCGCCGCACCGCCGCCGACTGGGGCTTCTTCCTGGTCGGCGTCGTCCTCGGCGCCTGGCTGTTCTAGCTGCCGACGCTTTCGCATCCCGATCCCGAGACACTCAAAGGAACCCGCCGCCATGGGCATTTTCTCGCGCCTCTCCGACATCATGAACGCCAACCTCAACGCGCTCCTCGATCGCGCCGAGGACCCGGAGAAGATGGTGAAGCTGATGATCCAGGAGATGGAGGACACGCTGGTCGAGGTGCGCTCGGCCGCGGTCCGCACCATCACCGAGAAGAAGGAGATCCAGCGCAAGCTGGAGCAGCTCGCCGCCGCCGAGGCGGATTGGGCGGAGAAGGCGGAGTTCGCGATCTCCAAGGGCCGCGACGATCTCGCCAAGGGCGCACTGCTGGCCAAGCGCAAGCTCTCCGAGACCGCCAAGACTCTGCAGGGCGAGCTGAAGGCCGTCGAGGAAGCGATGGCGCGGCATGACGAGGACCTGGGGCGCCTGCAGTCCAAGCTCTCGGAGGCCAAGGCCAAGGAAAAGGCGCTGCTGATCCGCATGAGCACGGCGAAGAAGCGGGTGCAGATGCGCCGCAGCTATGCCGACGGCCGGGTCGATGACGCGCTGATGCGCTTCGAGGCGCTGCACCGCCGGATCGACGAGCTGGAAGGCAAGGCCGAGGTGTTCGACCTTGGCAAAGGCAAGAGCCTGGAGGAGGAGTTCGCCACCCTGGAGGCCGAGAGCGGCCTCGACGCCGAGCTGGCAGCCCTGAAGCAGCGAGTCAACAAGGGCAGCGGGGCTGCTTGAATCCCCCTGCTTGAACCAAGGTTGCCGCCGGGCCATCTATTCAGGCGTCATTCCGGGGGCGGAGCGCGCGGGGGTCGCAGTTAATATTCCCTAACGCCGCGACCTCCCACGGGTGCGGTCGGAATCGTCGCCCGCGGACCACTGAGCTACAGACTGCCCATTAGGGATCGAACATGTCCGTCCTCTTGGAATCCCTCGTCGTCCCCGCGATCCTCTTCATGGTGATCGTTGCGCCGCTCTGGCTGATCTTCCACTACGTCACCTTGTGGAAGACCCAGAAACAGGCGGGCCGCATGGATCAGGGCGCGCTCAACGACATGTGGGGCACGGCCTCGAAGCTCGAAGGCCGCGTCTCCGCCCTCGAAAAGCTGCTCGATGCCGAAGTCCCCGGCTGGCGGAGCCGCCCGCTATGAGCAAGCGCTCGAAGCATCGCGGCCGCGGTTGCGGCTGGTCCTATCAGGAATGGCGGCGCGACGACGACGGCCGCGAGGAGCGCCGCCACGGCCATTGGAGCAGCGAAGCCTGGAGCGGCAGCCCCTGGAATGATGGCGGTTGGAACTATGCCGGCGCCTGGCCGGGTTTCTTCGGCGGCCGCAACTTCCGCATTCTCTCCGGCCTCCGGCGCGACCCCTGGCACGGCAAGGTGTCGGGTGTGTGCGCCGGCATCGGCGGCTATTATGGCATCAACCCGAAATGGATCCGCATCGCGCTGATCGTCTCGCTGTTCATCAACCCGCCGCTGACCATCCTCGGCTACATCATCGCGACCCTGCTGCTGCGGCCGCTGCCGGAGCCCGGCTTCGGCGATCGGTCCCTCGGTGATCGGTCCTTAGGGGGCCAATCCGAAGTGAACGCCGGAACTTCGGCGTATGCGCGGCCGGAGGCGAAGCCCGCGGAGGAGGAGCTGCCGCCCGAGCTTCGCTTCGCCGCCTTGAAGGACAAGTTCCGCGAATTGGAGGAGCGCACCGGAACGATGGAGGCGCTGGTCACCTCCAGCGAATTCCACCTCCGCCGCGACTTCAACAAGATGAGCAAGAGCTAGCGCAGGGTAACCGGTGCCCTGGGTACCCATCGCCGTCACGGAAGAGAACGATACTCTTCTCGAGCTTTTCGAGAAGGACGGCCGCTTCATGATCCGCGCCAACGGGCTCGAGCTGATGAACGGCTACTCCCATGACTCCGAGACCGCGTTCGGCCTTCTCGCCGCGGAGCTCGCGCGAGGCGACCATCCGGCGATCCTGGTCGGCGGCCTCGGTCTCGGCTACACCACCGCGGCATTGGTTGGAGCGCTGGGTCCGCGGGGCCGCATCACCGTCGCGGAGTTCTCGCCGGCCGTGATCGCCTGGTTCCATGCGCATGTCCGCCCGTCGGTGCTGCCGCAGCTGCCGGGGAATCTCGCCATCATCGAGGCGGAGGTGCTCGGCCATCTCTGGGCCTCGCCGCGCTATGATCTCGTGCTGCTGGACGTGGACAACGGGCCGGAGCCGCTGGTGCGCGCCGACAACGCGCAGCTCTACGGCAAGGAAGGCCTGCGCGTCCTGCGATCCCGGGTTGCGGACGACGGGGCCGTTCTGCTCTGGTCCGGCTTCGAATCCCCGGATTTCGAGAAACGGGCGCGCCATGCGGGATTCTCGGTCGCCCGTCGCAAGGTTTCCAACGGTGCCCGGGCGGCGCTCGATCACCACCTCTATGTGCTGACCGCCGACGCCTAGGCAGCCCGCAAGCCCCCCATCGCGTTGGCCTCTTCGGCGTGATAGAATTCGCCTCGGGGACTTAAGCGCCGAGGGCTTTCTCGTGGCCGGGCCGACTGAAACCTCACTCTCTCCGAACCCTCCCGTCATCCTGCGCAAGCTGGCGACCATCCTGTCGGCCGACGTCGCCGGCTACAGCCGCTTGATGGCCGAGGACGAGGAGCAGACGCTGCTCACCTTCCGCGCGCACAGCGCCGTGTTCGATGCGCTGGTCGCCCAGCATCACGGCCGTGTCTTCAACCGCGCGGGCGATGCGATCCTCGCCGAGTTCGACAGCGCCGTGGAGGCGGTGCGCTGCGCCACCGACATCCAGGCGGCTTTGCAGACGAGCAACGCCCAGCTGCCGGAGAACCGGAGGGTGCAGTTCCGGATCGGCGTCAATCTCGGCGACGTGCTGCGCCAGGGCGAGGATCTGCTCGGCGACGGCGTCAACGTGGCGGCGCGGCTGCAGACCGCGGCGGCACCCGGCGGCATCTGTCTCTCCGGCAGCGTCTACGACCAGATCCTCAACAAGCTCGCGCTCTCCTTCAAGCCGATGGGCGAGATGAGCTTCAAGAACATCCCGCAGCCGGTGCGCACTTTCTCGATCGTCGGCAATGTCGGCGAATCCGTGCTGCCGGCGCCGGTTCAGGCGCGCAAGCGATCCGGTGCGATGATCGCCGGCGCCGCGCTGGCCGCGGTGCTCGTGCTCGGCGGCGGGCTCTGGTTCTGGTCGCAGCACAGTACAGGTCCCGCCGCGGCCACCGCCGCGGCGACGCCGGTCGCGGCGACCGATGCGGCTGGCGCCTTCACCGGCGAGATCGACGGGCGCTATGCCGGGCCGATCTGCTTCGGTCCCGCCTCCGACGATCCCGCGCGCTGCTTCAGGGCCGAGGCCACGCTGGAGAAGGGCCGCTTCAGCGGCAAATGGGACGGGCGCGATCCGGGCGTCACCGTCATCCTGGCCGGCACCGTCTCTGCGACCGGTGCCTCCGAGATCGACGTCCACGGCGAGAAGACCGACGGAACCAGGGTGTTCAGGTTCTCGGTGTTCGGCAACATGGGGCGTGGCAAGCTGGCGGCGGCCGGCGCTTTCCCGAACGGCCGTTCCGTCACGCTGGACTGGGCCTTCGAGAACTAGAGCAGCTTGCCGGCGAAGGGGATGCGGCCCTCGCGGTCCTCGATCTCGACCACCCAGAGATCGGGATCGCGCGCGGTCTGGCGCTTGATGTAGTCGTCCGCCTCTTCCTCCGAGAGCACCGCGCCCTCCTTGGCCTGGAGCCAGGCGACGTTGCCTTCGATGTCGCGGCTCTGGGTCAGCACCTTGAATCCGCCGGAGAGCAAATTGAGCTTGATGACGACGGCGCCGCCCCAGTCGTCACCGCGCTTGACCACGGTCGCCGCGACCCCCTGGGCGTTGCACAATCGGATGTGCGCCATCACCCAGAGCTCGGTGGCGATGCGGCCTTCGCTCATGACACCTCAGTGCTTCGCCTTCTCCGCCGCGGCACGGATCTCGGAGAGGCCCATGCGCGGGGTCAGCGCCTCGGGGTCGAGCTTGACCGCGATCAGCGCCGGCCGGCCGGCCTTGAGCGCGCGCTCGAAGGCGGGCGCGAAGTCCTCGGTCTTGTCGACGCTCTCGCCGTGGGCGCCGTAGGCCTTGGCGAGCGCGGCGAAATCCGGATTGCGCAGATCGGTGCCGGAGACGCGGCCGGGATAGTGGCGCTCCTGATGCATGCGGATGGTGCCGTACATGCCGTTGTCGATCACCAGGAAGATCACGTTGGCGTTGTGCTGCACGGCGGTCGCCAGCTCCTGGCCGTTCATCATGAAGCAGCCGTCGCCGTTGAAGGAGACCACGATGCGGTCGGGATGCACCAGCTTCGCCGCCACCGCCGCCGGCACGCCATACCCCATCGAGCCGTTGGTCGGCCCCAGCTGGGTGCGATAGCGCCGCCAGCGGTAGAAGCGGTGCAGCCAGGTCGCGTAGTTGCCGGCGCCATTGGTGGTGATGGCGTCGGCCGGCAGCCGCTCGCGCAGATAAGCCATGATCTCGCCCATCTGCACCGGCCCCGCGTTGCGCCCGTGCTTCTGCCATTCGACGAACTCCGCACGGGCGCCTTCCGCCCATTCGTCCCAGGCGGAATGATCGAGCGGCAGCAGGCCGCGCGCCATGGCGGCGAAGCTCGCCATGCCGGAATTGATCGGCAGCACGCTCTGATAGACCCGGCCCAGCTCCTCGGCCGAGGCATGCACATGCACCAGCGGCTGCTTCGGCACCGGCGGCTCGATCAGCGTGTAGCCGGAAGTGGTGATCTCGCCCAGCCGCGCACCCACGGCCAGCAGGAGGTCGGCGTTGCGCACGCGCTCGGCGAGCTTCGGGTTGAGGCCGATGCCGACGTCGCCGGCATAGTTGCGATGCTCGTTGTCGAACAGGTCCTGGCAGCGGAAGGCGCAGCCGACGGGCAGGTTCATCATCTCGGCGAAGGCGCGGAAGTCATCGACCGCCTTCGCGTCCCAGCCGCCGCCGCCCAGGATGGCAAACGGGCGCTTGGCCCGCGCCAGGCGCTCGCGCAGCTCCGCCATCTGCTCCCGGCTCGGGCTCGGCCGCGCGACCGTGTAGTGGCCCGCATCGGCGACCTCGACCCGATCGGTCAGCATGTCCTCGGGCAGTGCCAGCGCCACCGGGCCCGGGCGGCCGTTGAGCGCGCGATGGAAGGCCTGGCTCACATATTCCGGGATGCGCTTGGCGTCCTCGATCTGCGCCGTCCATTTGGTGACCTCGCCGAACATGCGGCGGAAGTCGATCTCCTGGAAAGCCTCGCGCTCCGCCTGGTCGCGCGCCACCTGGCCGATCAGGAGGACCATCGGCGTCGAATCCTGGAAGGCGGTGTGGAGGCCGATCGCGGCATTGCTGGCGCCGGGCCCGCGCGTCACCAGGCAGATGCCGGGCTTGCCGGTCAGCTTGCCATAGGCCTCGGCCATGTAGGCCGCCCCGCCCTCCTGCCGGCAGGTGACGAGCCGGATCTGGTTGCCGGCGTCATGCAGCGCGTCCAAGACCGCGAGATAGCTCTCCCCCGGCACCGCGAAGGCCATATCGACGCCATGCTTCTTCAGGGCATCGACCAGAACCTGCCCGCCGGTTCGTAATCCCCTCATTGACGCGCTCCGGATTGCTTGCCGCTGACTTAGCGCGGCAGGCGGGAACGGTCAAATTGGCGCAAGAGAACGCCTCTCCCCGCCAGGGGAGAGGCGCGATGCGGTCAGCTGGGATGTCAGCTGGCGCTGAGGTCGGCTTGGTTGGCGTTTCGGCTGCGGCGGGTGCCGACGAGGCCGAGACCCAGGAGGGCGGTCCCGAGCATCACGACGCTGCCCGGGATCGGCGTGGTTGCGGCGATGCCGTTGAACGCGACCTGCACATGGTCGAGACCGATAAAGCCACCGGGGTTGGCGATGCCGACGAACGACAGGAGGCTGGTGTTTCCGGCGGCAACGAAGGTGAACGTTTGCGGATCCCAGGACGTCTGCGTGGAGAGCAATCCTCCCGAGAAGGTCTGGGATGCACCGTTCGCGCCGGCATCGATGCTGACGCCGTTGCCGCCGCCGAGATCGAACGTCACGGTGTACTCGCCGTTCTTGACGGTCGTGAAGGACTGTTCGACGCCGTTTCCATTCCCCGACGCATAGCTCGTGAGGTCGAGGAAGTAGCCGCCGTTGCTCGCTGCAAGTCCGAACGGATTGGTCGGGCCGATCCACGCGACGCTGCCCCCGGTGACGGTCCAGCCCGGCATGGCTGTCGAGCCTCCGGCCAAGGCGTCGGTGTCGTTCCCATCGGGCGTGAAATTCGTCACGTCTTCGAAGCTGCCGTTCGTGAACGTCGCCGCAAACGCCCCGCCGGTCGTCGCGGTAATGATGCCGACCGCTACGGCCGCGGCCTGCAGCACGGATCTGGTTCTCATTTTGGTCTCCACTGGATGCTGGAGGCTGCAACGCTAAGGCGAAGGGCTTCGAGGCGAACTACTCATTTGGATAGGTCAATGGGCCGAGATTGGTTAATGCGGGCGAACTCAGCCGCGCATCGCCACATCGCGCAACAACCGGACGGCAACGCGCACCAGCTCGGCCTGGGTGCCGGTGCCGGTGCGAGCGAGGGCGGTGCGCAGGTGGAAGCGAGCGGTATGGATGGTGATCCCCTCGCGATCGGCGAAGCTTTGCAGGTCGTCATCGGCCGCCAGCGCTGCGACCAGGCGCGCGGCGGCCCGTGTCAAGTTGAGCGCCCGCTGCAGGATCTCGGCGGCATCGCGAGAACGTGAGTCGGGGTCGTGGACGATGAGCAGAATCTCGGCGCGGCCTCGTCGTTGCCAGACCACGTCGTTGAATGCTGCCGGCACCGGCGCGACGATCCCGGTATAGCGGCCGCCGAGATCGGCGCGCGGGACGGTGAAGATGCCGCCGACGCTCGATTGCGATCCGGCTTCGGCGAGGAGCCGCTCCAAGTCCCGCCGCGCGGTGAGGTCGATCGGGAACGGCCGGCCCTTGCGATCCAAGGCGAAGCCGTCGCCGCGGCGGGCGATCGCCCGCATCGAGGCATTGACGAAGAGCGCGGTGCCCGCGCGGTCCAGCAACATGACGCCTGCGGGCAGCCGATCGATCGCGGCCTGGGCCGCATGCGTCATCGCCGCCATGTTCTCGAAAATCCGGCGCAGCTTGAGCGCGCGCGCGATGTGCGGCACGAGTTGGCCGACGGCCGCGATCTCCTCGTCGTCGAATGCGCGGCGATCGCCGCCGCGCTGCAGGCCGATCAGAGCGAAACGCTCGCCGTCCGCGAAGAGATTGCCGCACATCGTTTCGGCGAGATGGATCGGGCGCATGAACTCCTGGAAGAAGACGTTCTCCCGCAGCTCATCGGGCGTAAAGATGCGATCCGTCGCCGACGCGGTCCCGACCGGCATGCGCGAGAATATGATCGGGGCGGGATCGATGCTCGCGAACTCGTGGTAGAGCTTCACATGTTCCGGCAGCAGGCCGGCGGTCAGGGTCAGGCTCGATTCCGGCGCCAATGGATCGACCGAGACCAAGGTCGCCGAAGCGCAGCCGAACGTGCCCATGATCGATTGCAAGACCTCGCCGAACCCGCCGTCTTCGGTGACGGCGCGCGAGAGCTTGTCCAACAGTATCGGATCGATCTCGGCCATCGCCCATCATTGCTCGAGGAGGCACCCGCAACCCAGTTTTGCAGAATGCTGCTATGGGCGCAAATGAGCCCGCCGCGACGCGGCGTCTAAACCGGTGGCCGCTTGCCGGCCCAGGGCTGGCGCTTTTCCAGCACCGCGGCGATGGCGATGACGCCGCGGTCGTCGAAGCGGCGGCCGATGGCCTGCAGGCCGATCGGCAGCCCGTCCTTGGTGAGGCCCGCCGGGATCGAGATCGCCGGGCATTGGCTGACGAAGTTCCAGACCGAGGTCACGTCGAGGGCGAGATAGCGGCCCTTCTCGTCGAGCCGCCAGTAATCCTGGTCGCTGCGGCCGTGGCTCGGCGCCGGTTGCGCCATGGTGGGGCAGAGCAGGGCGTCACAGCGCTGCAGGATCGGCGACAGCTCCTTCCACATCTCGGTGCGGCCGAACTCGAGCTGCTTGAACTCGACCGCCGACATGGCAAGCCCGCGCTCGATCAGGTTGACCACCAGCGGGTCCATCTTCTTCTTGTACTTTGGCAGCACATGGCCGAAGAAGCTGGCGAGATAGACGCACCAATGCTTCGCCCAGAGCTCGTCCTGCTCGATGCCCCAGGAGAGCTTCACCTCCTCGATCTCGGCCCCGGCCGCCTTGAGCACTTCGGCGCCGCGCCGCACCGCCGCTTCGACCTCGGGATGCCAAAGCCGCTTGCCGAAATCGAGACAAAGGGCGAGGCGCTTGCCATGGAGATCGGCGGGGTAGGCATGCAGGAAATCGAGCGGAGCCTTGAGGCTCTGGATGTCGCGCTCGTCCGGCCCCTGGGTCACCTGCATGAAGAGGCAGAGATCGCCGACCGTGCGCGCCAGCGGCCCGAAATGCGAGATCTGGTCGAACTGGGAGGGCAGGATGGTGAAGGGGATGCGGCCGAAGCTGGGCTTCAATCCAAGCGTGCCGCAGAAGCTCGCCGGGATGCGCACCGAGCCGCCCATGTCGGAGCCTTCGGCGAAGGGCACGCAGCCGGTCGCGACCGCGACACCCGAGCCGCCGGAGGAGCCGCCGGCACAGCGCTCCGGGTTCCACGGATTGCGCGTGATGCCCCAGAGCGGGCTCTCGGTGAAGCTCGAATAGGCGAACTCGGGCGTCGTGGTCTTGCCGATCATGATGCCGCCGGCATTCTTCAGCGCCTCGACGATCGGCGCGTCGTAGTCCGGCACCCAGTTCTCATAGGAATAGGAGCCGAGCGTGGTGCGCTTGCCCTTGGTCGGCGTCAGATCCTTGATGGCGAAGGGGATGCCGTGCAGCGGTCCGCGAAACTGCCCGATCTTCGCCTCGGCCTCCCGCTCGCGCGCGAGTTCCAGCGCTTCCTCGGGATAGACGAAGCAGAAGCAGTTGAGCTTGGCATTGACCGCCGCGATCCGCTCCAGCGCATTCTCGACGACGGTGACGGGGCTCAACTCCCCCTCGCGGATGCGCCGCGCCAGCTCGGTCGCCGGCGTGTAGCTGAGATCAAGATCGGCCATGCGGCTCTCCTCCTGCGGACGCCGCATCATGGCGGGGCGGCGGACGGAGATCAACGTGGCTTCAGCCTCACAACAACACCGTCATGCCGGGATGACGAGTGAGTCGGTCGCTGCTACCATCTCACGCGGGGAGAGAGTCGCATGCTCGACACACTCACATCGGAACAAGTTGCGCGCTTCAACGAGGACGGTTTTCTCATCCTGCCCAAGCTGATCGAGCGAGCAGAGGCCGCGCGCGTGGCCGCGCGGTTCGAGAACTTGTTCAAAGGCAAGTTCGAGACCGGTCTCTATCCGGATGAATGGAACTGGCAGGAAGGCCGCGACCGGCCCGACCGCTCGCGCCAGATCTGCAACGGCTGGAAATCGGACCGCACCGTCGCCGAGCTCGTGCTGCGCCGCGAGATCGGCAAGCTCTGCGCTCAGCTCGGCAACTGGCCCGGCGCCCGCATCGTCCAGGACAACGTGATCTGGAAGCCGCCGGGCGCGAAGTCGCTCGGCTATCATCAGGACAATTCCTACGCCGACTGGATCGACCCGCCGGCCATGCTCACCTGCTGGATCGCGCTCGACGACACCTCGGCCGCCGGCGGCACCATCGAATACGTGAAGGGCTCGCACCGATGGGGCCGCTTCCCGCCGGCCAAGCAGTTCCACGCGCCGGAGGACTATCGCCAGGAGATGGCGGCGGCCGCGCACTCGATCGGCAAGGAGCCGGAGATCGCCTTCGTCGAGGTCCCCGCCGGCGGCTGCGCCTTCCATCACGGCTGGTGCTGGCACGGCTCCGGCGCCAACCTCGCCGAGAAGCCCCGCCGCTCCGCGGTGACGCATTGCATGTCGTCGGAGGCGAAGTTCCACCCGACCCATATCAGCACCATCTACAACCGCTACAAACGGGTCGGCGATACCGCGATGGACGAAAGCTTCTTCCCCATCCTCTGGCGCCAGGACGGGTATCGGACGACGTGGCTGGATGAATATGTGGGTGTGCAAGTGCCGGCCTGAGGCAGAGGCAACTGCGTCAAAACCCTCACCGCAACCCTCTCCCGCAGCGGACGAAAGTCCGCCTTCGTGGACGGTGCGAGGGAGCATTCATCGAAGGCTCGTGATACAATGTCCCTCTTCCCACAGGGAGAAGGACAGGATGAGGGTCTTGCCCCACACTCGCTCAATCAAAACGTGGAAAGATCCATTCCCGGATCGTAGTCCCGGTCCGGCACGTCCTTGGTGATCGCCTGGCCGCAGATCACCCGCTTCTGCTCCGGATCGAAGGTCAGGGTCGGCGCGCCGTAGAGCAGCCAGCCCTTGTTCAGCAGGGCACTGATGCGATGGCAGAAGGCGGCGTCATCCGGTCCGGTGATGTAGCGATAGAGGATCATGAGTTCCCCTTTGCGTCATCGCCGGGCTCGACCCGGCGATCTGCGCGACGCTGGCGAAAGATGCCCGGCCACGCCCGCGAATGCGGACATTCGTCCGCTGGGCCCGGGCATGACGATGCATAAGACTAATGATGATGCGCCTCGTGCAGGATTTCGTCGCGGATGCCGGTCTCGTAGGCGATGCCGACGGGCGTCAGCATGCAGCCCATCGGATAGAAAGACTTCACCAGTCCCTTCCGCTCCAGCGCCACCCAGGCCGACTCGTTGGTGAGACCCGACGCGTCCTTGGAGGCCAGCACCCAGGGGCCGAGATGGAAATGGTCGCCGTGCGGGTGCGGCATGCCGGTGATCATCACATGGCCCGGCTCGTCGGCCGGCTTGGCGTAGCCCTCGATTTTCGCGAGCTCCTGAAACAGGGTCAGCGTCTTCAACTGCAGCGCATTGAGGTTCAGCGGATTCTTCTTCGGCGGCATCGTTCTCTTCTCAATCCCGGAAATTCACATATTGCAGCGGCTGCTCGATCTTCATGCCGCGCACATGGGCGATCGCGGCTTGGAGATCGTCGCGCTTCTTGCCGGTGATCCTGAGCTCGTCGCCCTGGATCGAGGTCTGGACCTTGAGCTTGCTGTCCTTCAGCGCCTTCACGATCTCCTTGGCGAGCTTCTGGTCGATGCCTTGCTTGACGACGACTTCCTGGCGCTGCGCATTGCCCGAGGCGCGCTCCGCGTCCTTGAACTCGAGCGCGCCGGCGTCGAGCTTGCGCCGCGTGACATAGCCCTTCAGCAGCTCCTGCATCTGGCGGAGCTTCATCTCGTCGTCGGCCAGCAGGGTGATCACCGCTTCCTTGCGCTCGATGGTGCATTTCGAGCCCTTGAAGTCGAAGCGGGTGTCGATCTCGCGCCGGGCGCCGTTGATGGCGTTGTCGATCTCGGTCAGATCGGTCTTGGAGACGATGTCGAAGGAGGGCATGGCGGCCAGGATTTGAGGCTTTTCTTCCGCGGGCCGGCACTCTGCCATATCGGGCGAGCGATTGCCAACGCGGGCCGGCGACGATAGACATGGGGCCCGAGGCCGCCAAGCGGCTGGACTCGCGGGGATTTACCGCATTGCAAAAGGGAAATCCGTGACCGGACCCGAGATCGCACGCCCCTATCTCCTGTTTCTCGGCAACGCCCGGGACCAGCTCGCCGCCAAGACCGCCCAGGGCATCCTCGACTGGCGCCCGGACTGGTGCCTCGGCCAGATGCGGCTTCCGGGCTGCAACGCCGATCTCGGCATCAAGGACATGGATTTCGCCCAAGCCGCCAAGGCCGGGGCGAAGACGGTGATCGTCGGCGTCGCCAACCGCGGCGGCGTGCTGTCGCCGGATTGGGTCGACATGCTGGCCGGCGCGCTGGAATTGGGCATGGACCTCGCCAGCGGTCTGCATCAACGCCTCTCCGATCACCCGAAGCTGGTCGAGACCGCGCAGCGCCTGGGGCGTAAGCTGCATGACGTGCGCCATCCGACCCGCGCGTTCGAGGTCGGCACCGGGGCGAAGCGCTCCGGGAAACGCCTGCTCGCGGTCGGCACCGATTGCTCGGTCGGCAAGATGTACACCACGCTGGCGCTGGAGAAGGAGATGCGGAAGCGCGGCCGGAAAGCGGATTTCCGTGCGACCGGCCAGACCGGCATCTTCATTGCCGGCTCCGGCGTTTCGATCGACGCCGTCGTCTCAGACTTCGTCTCCGGCGCGGTCGAATGGCTCTCGCCCGCCAATGACGCCGACCACTGGGATCTGGTCGAGGGCCAGGGCTCGCTGTTCCATGCCTCGTTCGCCGGCGTCAGCCTCGGCCTGCTGCACGGCGCACAGCCCGATGCGCTGGTGCTCTGCCACGAGCCGACGCGGAAGCACATGCGCGGCCTGCCGCATTATCCGCTCCCGGGCCTCAAGGAATGCATGGAGGCGAACATCGCCGCCGCCAAGCTCACCAACCCCAAGGTGAGGTTCGTCGGCGTCAGCATCAACACCAAGGGCCTCTCGGACAACGAGGCCAAGGACTATCTCGCCAAGGTCGAGCAGGATCTGGGCTTGCCCACGGTCGATCCCATGCGCACGGGTGTGGGCCGCATCGCGGATGTGCTGCCATGACCCGCAAGCTCAGCATCCGCCGCGAGACCTTCAAGCTCGCTCAGACCTTCACCATCTCCCGCGGCTCGAAGACCGAGGCTGAAGTGCTGGTGGTCGAGCTGGAAGAGGACGGCAAGGTGGGGCGCGGCGAATGCGTGCCCTACGCGCGCTACAACGAGAGCGTCGCCGGCGTCGGCGAGATCATTGAGGGTCTGCGCGGTGCCATCGAAGGCGGCGTGGGGCGGCCGCGGCTGCGCAACCTGATGAAGGCGGGCGCCGCGCGCAACGCGGTCGACTGCGCGCTCTGGGATCTCGAAGCGAAGCTCGCCGGCAAGCGGGCCTACGAGCTCGCCGGAATCGCCGCGCCGCATGACGTCACCACGGCCTATACGTTGAGCCTCGATACGCCGGAGAAGATGGCGGAAGCGGCGAAGGCGAATGCCGCCCGCCCGCTGCTGAAGCTGAAGCTCGCCGGCCCCGAGGATCTGGCGCGCGTGCAGGCCGTGCATCAGGCGGCGCCCAGGGCGCAGCTGATGGTCGATGCCAACGAAGGTTGGACGGTCGACGACTACAAGGCGCTCTCGCTCAAGCTGAAGGCGCTCGGCGTCGTCTTGATCGAGCAGCCTCTCCCGGCCGGCGACGACATGGGCCTGCTGGAGGTCAAGGGCGGCGTTCCGGTCTGCGCCGACGAGGCCTGCCACGATCTCGCGACCCTCAGGACGCTGCACGGCCGCTATCAGGTGGTCAACATCAAGCTCGACAAGTCCGGCGGCTTGACCGAAGCGCTGGCGATGGTCGCCGAGGCGAAGCGCCTCGAGTTCAAGATCATGGTCGGCTGCATGGTCGGCACCTCGCTCGCCATGGCGCCCGCCTTCCTGGTCGCCCAGCAAGCCCAGTTCATCGACCTCGACGGCCCGCTGCTGCTGGCGGAAGACCGGCCGCACGGATTCAAATACACCGGCAGCGTGATGCACCCGAACGACGCGGAGCTTTGGGGCTAATGAAGAGGACTCGTTATCTCCGTCATGCCGGCACCTGGTGCCGGCATCCAAGCCTCTTCATCGTGCGTCCAAGGCGTGGATCCCGCGACCTAGTCGTGGGATGACGAGCGAGAGGGTTTGGCGAAGAACTCCTGCAAGTTCCGCGCGGCCGTTTCGATGTGCCGCGTGAGGATCGCGCAAGCCTGATCGACATCGCGCGCGGCGCAAGCGTCGATCATGCTGCGGTGCTCCGCCTGCGAGAGGTGGTTGCGGCCCATGACCGCGAGATGGAAGCGCAGGAAGCGGTCCGCCGCGGCAAGCTGCTGGTCGACCAGCGTCAGCAGACGCGGCCGGCCGGCGCGGCTGTAGAGAGTCATGTGGAAGCGGCGGTTGAGCTCGCCGAGCCTCGCGCTTTCTTCGTCGTCCATCTCGTCCACGAGCGCACCGGCGCGATCGAGATCCGCCGCGATGAGATGCGGCACAGAGAGCCTGAGCGCCGCGGGTTCGAGTGCGCTGCGGATCGCGTAGTTGTCGGCGCCTTCCGAGGCTGAGATCTCGGTCACCACGGCGCCGCGATGGGGATAGAAGTCGACCAGCGCCTGGGCTTCGAGCTGGCGCAAAGCCTCGCGGATGGGCATGCGCGAGAGGCCGAATTCGGCCGCCAGATCCTCCTGCCGGAGCGGGGTGCCGCCGGCGAGCGCGCCCGACAGGATCGCCCGCTTCAGCGTGTGCTCCACGTATTCCGTCGCGGTCCGGAACCGCGGCTGCGCCGCAATCGCCGCGGAAAGCTGGAATCGCTTAGTCAATTATTTGAAATACCTTTATAATTTGCAGATTGTCGATTGGATCCAATCGCAGTATAGCTGGGACCTCGAAGGACGACAACGGCGAGAGGGGGCTCTATGAGCGCCGAGAGCCAAGCCATTGGCGCGGAGAAGACTGCGCCGCGCGCCGGCCCCACGGTCGGTCCCTGGCCCGCGATCCTCGCGGGTCTGATCGCCTCGGTCGTCGGCTATGGCAGCTCCTTCGCGATCGTGCTGCAGGGCCTGATCGGCGTCGGCGCCTCGCCGAGCCAAGCCGCCTCCGGCCTGCTCGCGGTCGGCACGATGATGGGTCTCTGCGCCATCGTCTTCGCGCTGCGCTATCGCATGCCGATCGCCATCGCCTGGTCTACCCCCGGCGCGGCGCTGCTGGCGGCGACCGGTCCCGATCGCGCCGGTTTCGCAGCAGCAGTGGGTGCGTTCCTGGTCGCCGGAGCGCTCGTCGTCATCGCGGGCCTGTGGCGCCCGCTCGGCCGCGCCGTGCTCGCGATCCCGGCGCCACTTGCGAGTGCGATGCTGGCTGGCGTCCTGCTCAGCTTCTGCATCGCGCCGGTCAAGGCGGTCGCCGAAGTGCCGGTGCTGGCGCTCCCGGTGATCGTCGTCTGGGTCCTGGTCGCCCGCTTCGCGCGGCTCTATGCGGCGCCCGCCGCGGTGCTGACGGCGGCACTGATCCTGACCTTGTCCGCCACGGGGATCATTCCAAGCCACGCTGGGCCGGTGTCGCTGAGCACCGGCGTCTCATTGTGGCCGCAGCTCGAATGGGTGACGCCGGTCTTCTCCGGATCGGCGATCGTGGGCATTGCGCTGCCGCTTTTCCTGGTCACCATGGCATCGCAGAACATCCCGGGCTTCGCCGTGCTGCGCGTCAACGGCTACGAGCCGCCGTCGCAACCGCTGTTGATCGGCACCGGTGTGGCGACACTGATCTCGGCGCCGTTCGGCGGTCATGCGGTCAACCTTGCGGCGATCACCGCGGCGCTGTGCGCGGGACCCGACGCGCATCCCGATCCCAAGCGACGCTACATCGCTGCGGTCGCGTCGGGCGTCGCCTATGTGGCGATGGGCGTGTTGGCGCCTCTTGCCGCCGGCTTCATCCGCGCCTCGCCGCCGATCCTGATCGAGGCGGTGGCCGGTCTGGCACTGCTCGGTGCGTTCGGCTCGGCGGGAATTGCCTTCCTGAACGCGCCGAAGGAACGCGATGCCGCCATTGTGACCTTCGTCACCACCGCGTCCGGTCTTTCATACTTCGGCATCGGCGCCGCCTTCTGGGGCCTCGTCGCCGGCGGCGCCGTGCTCGCGCTGCATCGGTTCGGGAGCCGCGCCTGACGCGGCTTCCACGTCCGCATCCGCTTGCTTTCTGGCGTTAGGTGAGAAGTCCTCGTCGGAGACGGCGGGCGCAATTCTGTTAATAAATCCGCGTCGAATCGCGTATATGATGGCCCTTGATCAGGGTCATGGGAATTCGTGGGGTCATGTCGGTGGGTTCGACGAGGAGCGTGGCGTGAGCATCGCCCACATTCTCTGCGTGGACGACGACATCGCCTCGCTGACGCAGCTTGGCCAGCAGCTGCGCCAGGCCGGCTATACCGTGACCGCGGCGGCCGGCGGCCAGGCGGCGCTGGACCTGCTCGACGCCCAGCAATTCGACCTCGTCATGCTCGACCTCGCCATGCCGGAGATGGGCGGGCTCGAGGTGCTCTATCGCGTGCGCCGCGTGATCCGCCCCGAGGAGATGCCGATCATCATGATGGCGGATCCCGGCTCGGACGATCTCGTCGCCGGCGCGCTGGGCGACGGCGCCGACGACTACATTTCGAAGCCGCTGCACCTCGCGGTGGCGCTCGCGCGCATCCGCTCCCATCTCGCGCGCTGCGCCGCGATCGCCGCCAACAAGAGCGAGCAGGAGCGCTTTGCGCTCGCCGTCGCCGGCTCCAGCGACGGCATCTGGGACTGGCTGATCAAGAACGACCAGCTCTATTTCTCGCCGCGCTGCCTGGAGCTCCTGGGGCTCGAGCGCGACGCGCCGCTGCAGCACATGGACGACTGGGTGGCGCTACTGCATCGCGACGACGCCGATGCCTTCCAGCTGTCGCTCCGCAATCATCTGGAAGGCATCTCGCTCGCGTTCCAGATGGAATGCCGGATCCAGCATACCAACATGACCTATCGCTGGTTCCTGATCCGCGGCACCTCGCTCAGGAACGAATACGGCAAGGCCTGGCGGGTCGCGGGCTCGATCAGCGACATCAGCGAGCGCAAATTGACCGATGCGATGACGGGTCTCCCGAACCGCATCGTGCTCTATGATCGTATCAATCAATCGATCATCAAGACACGGCGCCGCGGCGGGGCGGGCGCCACCGGCGGCAGCTTCGGCATCATCCTGATGCAGATCGACCGCTACGAAACCATGCGCGAAGCCTATGGCCAGGCCTTCTGCGATCTGGTGCAGAAGGCGGTCGCCCAGCGCCTGATCGGTACCTTGAGGACCACCGACACGCTTACCATCATGTCGGAGAACACCATGTGCATCCTGGTCGATGTCATGCGTGACGACACCGACCTCGTGCGCGTGGCGAACCGGGTGCGTTCTGCGGCCGAGGAGCCCATCACCATGGGCGAGGAATCGGTCATGCTGACGCTCTCGATCGGCATGGCCCAGGCCCAGCCGCATCACGAGCTTGCCGACGAGCTGATCAAGGACGCTACCGCCGCGCTCAACAAGGCGCGCGACGAAGGCGGCGGCCAGGAGGTCGTGTTCGATCCCGAGATGCAGCGCCGGGCCCGCGACCGCTTGAGGATCGAGGCCGATCTCCACCAGGCGCTGCGCCGCGACGAGCTGCTGGTGCTCTACCAGCCGATCGTCGACCTCAACACCGACGATCTCGCCGGCTTCGAGGCGCTGGTTCGCTGGCGCCATCCGACCCGCGGCATGGTCTCGCCGATGGACTTCATCCCGATCGCCGAGGAGACCGGGCTCATCGTCCCGATCGGCACCTGGGTGCTGCAGCAATCCTGCCGCCAGGCCAGGGCCTGGATCGACGGCGGAGCCAATCCCGATCTCTTCGTCAGCGTCAACGTTTCGAGCCGCCAGCTCGACGGGCCGGCGCTGCCCGAGATCGTGCGCGCGGCGCTGGAGAGCAACGGCCTCGCCCCCCAGCGGCTGAAGCTGGAGATCACCGAGAGCGCCGTCATGCGCGACTTCGAGGTGACGCTGGGCTTGTTGAACAAGCTGAGGTCGATCGGCGCCGGCCTTTCCCTCGACGACTTCGGCACCGGCTATTCCTCGCTCTCGCTCTTAAAGCGGTTGCCGATCGACACCTTGAAGGTCGACCGCTCCTTCGTCTCCTCAATGGGCGTTGATTCCGCTGGCGTGCGCATGGTGGAAGCGATCCTGCAGCTGGCGCGGCTCTTCCGCTTGAAGGTCGTGGCCGAAGGCATCGAGCGCAATGAGGAAAGCGAGCTCTTAAGGGCGCTCTCCTGCGAATACGGCCAGGGCTGGCTGTTCGGCAAGCCGCTCCCCGCCGACATCTGCATGGAGCGCCTCCTCTCCGCGCGCAACAAAGCGATTCCGGTCGCGAAGTAATCCCTTCTCTGCAAGCCACGAGCAAGATTTCACAAACACCCGCTCGCTTCCGCGACACTGCGGAGTGCCGGCGGCAGATTGGTGCCGGGTGGATCGGCGGGCTTTTCCGATTTCGCCGCGGGCTTCGCCGACGGCGCACTGAGCGTGCCCGTGATCGCGATCGGCAAATCGAGGGCGAAGAAACCGGACGATTTGGGATCGGAGCGCAGGCGGAGGTCGACCGTGTTGCGCTTGAGATCGACCTTGCCGCCGCCGCTGACCGTCGCCTCCGGTGCCTTCAGCACCAGTGGCCCGATGCCGACGATGCCATCCTTCATCTCCGCGACGGCGAGCATGCAGCGCAACGGCTCCATGCCCTCGCCCTTGCGGAACAGATTGCGGAAGTCGGTCGAGGCCTTCTCCACGAGATCGCGCGAGACCTTGCCGCCGACCATGGCGACCACCGCGCTGCCCTTCGCACGGGTGATGGCATCGCCGGCGCTTTTTCCGGTCGTCTCCACCTCGACCCGCGCGCTGATCTCGCCGGAGATCTGATCGGTCGGGCTGCCGAGCGTCGCCAGCAGTTTCCCGAGATCGAGACCCGGTGCGCCGGCTTCGAAGCTGAGATGCGTCCCGCCCTCGGTCTGCTCGGCGGTCGCATGGGCCGTCAGCGGGGCACCGGCGAGGGCAAACTTCAGCACCTCCACGCCTGCTTTCGCAGGCCCGACCTCGCCCTTGAGTGCGACATCGCCGAGAGAATAGCGCTTCCAATGCAGCGTATGGGCGGCGAGGTCTGCGGCGATCGCCGGCGCGGTCTTGCCCGGCAGCGAGAGATCGGTGCTGCGCCAATCGCCGCTGCTTCCCGAGCTGCCCATCCCCTTCAGCACCGGATCGAGATCGAGCCGGTCGAAGCGCGCGGTGAGGCCTAAGTGATCGGTGCCGCCGCGCGGGCCCTCGTCGAGCGCCAGTGCGCCGCCGAAGACGCTGCCGGCGAGCGCGCCCTTGGCATCGTCGAGCCGCCAGTGATCGCC
Organism: Candidatus Cybelea sp.; assembly: GCA_035542015.1. Taxonomy (GTDB): domain Bacteria; phylum Pseudomonadota; class Alphaproteobacteria; order Dongiales; family Dongiaceae; genus Dongia. The sequence goes on along the minus strand of DATKMF010000079.1, from coordinate 58,619 downwards.
GTTCCGCGTGAAGGCGCCGGCGACCTTCATCGGGAAATCGGCACCGCCGCCGCCCCCGAACGCCTTCAGCAGCGTGCCGAAGCGTTTCATGTCGATGGCGAGCGTGCCCTTCGCCTGGTCGACGTCCAGGGGATTCATCATGGTGCCGTTGAAATCGATGGCGCCGTCGTCGTTCGAGAGTGTAAACGGCATCGAGAAGGGATGGCTCGCATCGCGCAACGCCGCGAAGGACTCGGTTTTCGCCTCGACCTTGGCCGGAATATCCTGATAGGCACCGGCGCCGGAGATCGTCACCGGCTGGTCCTCGCCGGCCGACTGCACCGCGATATTTCCCAGCGCGATCTTGAGCACGTTGCCACTGCTGGTGCGGTAGGTGACGAGACCGTCGCTGAGGGCGAAGTCGAGCAGGGTCGGGAACTCGGTGCGGTCCTTCGGCATCAGCGCGCCCGCACCGCCGGAGCCGCCGAATTTCCAGTTGCCGCGTCCCTCCGGGTCGCGCTCCAGCACGATGACCGGCTGCGTGACCATGAGCTTCCGATAGAACAGCCTTCCATGCAGCAGGGACCACGGATCGATTTCGGCATGGATATGCGCCACCGTCGCCATCTCCGGCCGACTGCCCCAGGACGCATTGGCAATGCTGAGCTGGTCCAGATCGGCGATCAGCGGATCGCCCCAGCGGATGTGCAGCGATTCCAGTGTCACCTTCCGCCCGAGCGCATCGCTCGCCTTGCTTTCGACCAGCGGCCTCAGGTCGGCGGTCATCGCCCATGCGACAACGCCGCCGATCAGCAGCAGCAGGACAACCAGAATCGAGAGAATGGCGATTGCCGCCCGTTTCAAGCGCGGCTCCCGCGTCCGGAGGGGTCTCGTTCTCACAACCCCGCGCCGGCCGCGCGGTTGCAATCGGCGCCTTAGATCTCCGGCAACCGGAACGGCCGCGCCTGCTCGAAGGCGCGGGCCGCGCGCAGCACACGCTGGTCGGCGAGCAGAGGGCCCGCGATCTGCAGCCCGACCGGCAATCCGGCGGCGGTGAAGCCGCAAGGCACGCTGATCGCCGGCTGCTTGCTGAGATTGAAGGGATAGCTGAACGGCGTCCAATCGGTCCACGGCCCGCGGTCGGATTGCGGCGGGAAGTCGGCGCCGGTTGCGAAAGCCGCGACCGGCATGGTCGGGGTCAGCAGCAGGTCCCAGTCGCGGAAGAACAGCCGCATGCGCGATCCGATCGCGTCGCGCGCCCGCTCGGCCTCCAGGTAGTCCAGCACCGATATCCGCGTGCCCAGCTCGGCGATATGGGCGAGGCCGGGATCGAGCAGATACCGCTGGTCTTCCGGTACCGACCGCAGCAGGCTCGCCGCTCCGGAGAACCAGTAATTCTGGAAGACCGCCAGCGAATCGTCGAACGGTCGCGGCACTTCAGTGACGGTGGCGCCCAGTTCGGCAAGGACCTTCGCCGCCTCCGCGACCAGGCGCGCCACTTCCGGATCGACCCGCGCTCCGGAGAGCGTCGGCGAAAACGCGACGCGCCAGCCTCTGATACCGCCGTCGAGCCAGGCATCGAAGGCCGGCCCGTGATAGGGCACAGCGTTGAAGTCGCGGTCGTCGGGCTCGGCCAGCACATTCATCATCAGTGCCGCATCGGCGACGCTGCGCGTGATCGGGCCGCCGGTCGAGAGCGTGCCGAAGGGCGAGCGCGGATGGCGCGGCACCAGGCCATAGCTCGGCTTGAACCCGACCACGCCGGTGAAGCTCGCGGGAATGCGGATCGAGCCGCCGCCGTCGGTCCCCACATGCAAGGCGCCCATGCCGCAAGCCGCGGCGACGGCGGCGCCGCCGCTGCTGCCGCCCGGCGTCAGCGCCGTGTTCCAGGGATTGCGCGTGGTGCCGCAGAGCGGGCTGTCGGTGACGCCTTTCCAGCCGAATTCCGGTGTCGTGGTCTTGCCGATCAGAATGGCGCCCGAGCGGCGCAGGCTGCCGACCAGCAGCGCGTCCTCCGACCAGTCCTGGTCGGGATCGACCAGGCGCGAGCCGCGCAAAGTCGGCCAACCGCGCGTGAGGATCAGGTCCTTGATCGTGGTTGGTATACCATCCAGCGCACCCATCGGCGCGCCGCGCGCCCAACGTGCTTCGGATGCGCGCGCTTCCGCGACCGCCCGCTCCGGATCGACCAGACACAGCGCGTTCAAGCGCGGGTTCACCCGCCCGATCTGCTCCAGCGCCGCCTTGACGGCGGTGACAGGCGAAAGCTGGTGGGAAGCATACAGTTCGATGAGGCGAGTGGCGGGAAGCAGATGGGCGGGCAGGTCCATCTCGTGCTCGGGCAGGGAGGCGGATAGGCCGATTTACCTGCAACTCCTAATCGAAGCCTGCGGGATTGGCCAGAGCCCTTCGCATTTCCTGCGAAAATGATCCTCGAATGGGACGGAAAACTACGGCTGGTTCAGCAGATCCTGAAACCGTTTCATCGCCAAATCGTAATTATCCGCCCACCAGACGCTGTCGACCGTGACCATCTGCGCCCGCGCTTCCGGCTGCGTGGGATCGATGGCGCGGAGGCTCGCGGGCATCGATTTGGTCGCTGCGGGATTGGCGGGTCCGACGCCCTGCAGGCCAGTGAAGTTGATCTGGCGCTGCGCGTCCTGCATGAAGGCGATGAACTTGAAGGCCTGACTGCCGGCAGGGTTGTTCTTCGGCACCACCCAGACGCCGGGATAGAGGATGCTGTCGGCCCAGGTCCAGGCGATGCGCCCGTTCGATTCCGCCGCGAGCTGCGCCGCACGGCTATGCCAGATGCAGGACATCCCGACCGTGCGGTCGATCAGCATCTGCTTCGACTGTGCCCCGTTCTTCCAAGTGAGCAGATCCGGCTTCAGTGCTTTGAGCCGATCCATGACCAGGGCGAGGTTGATCGGGAAGACCTTGTCATGCGTCGCACCCGCCGCCAGCATCGCCGCTTCGAACCCGCCGTTCATCCAGCGCCAGAGGCCGCGCTTGCCGGGGAACCGCTTCACGTCCCAGAAATCGGCCCAGCTCTGCGGCGGACGATCCTTGTAGAGCTCGGTGTCGTAAGCCAGCACATAGGCGTATGTATAGCCGCCGACGCCGTGGTCGAAGGCGAAGGGCGGCATCACCGCGTCGCGGTTGACGATCGTGTAGTCGATGGCGGAGAGGGCGCCGGTGCGCCCGAGCCGGATCGCCGAATAGCCGTCGGCGTCGCAGACGTCCCAGCCCACGTCGCCGGAATCGACCATGTTGCGGATGGCACCTTCGGTCGGGCCGGTCCCGTCGAATACGATATTGGCGCCGCCCGCGTTCTTGAACGGCGTCGCATAGGCGCGCGTGAGGTTGTTGATCTCGTTGCCGCCCCAGGTCGCGAAAACGATCTCGCCGCCGCTCCCCGGCGCCGCCGCCGCGCGCCAGGGCAGCGCCATCGCCCCGCCGAGCGCCGCGAGCAGCCCGCGGCGCGAGAGACGAAAGTCGCTCACCGCATCGTCGGCATGACGTATTCGGCGCCGGCACGGATTCCGGTCGGCCAGCGCGAGGTGATGGTCTTCAAGCGCGTGTAGAAGCGCACGCCCTCCGGCCCATGCATGTGGTGATCACCGAACAGCGAGCGCTTCCAGCCGCCGAAGCTGTTGAAGGCCATCGGCACCGGGATCGGCACGTTGATACCGACCATGCCGACCTTGATCTTGGACGCGAACTCGCGCGCGGCATCTCCGTCCCGCGTGAAGATCGCGGTACCGTTGCCGAATTCGTGGTCGTTCACCAGGTCCACCGCGCTCTGATAGTCCGGCACGCGCACCACCGAGAGCACCGGCCCGAAGATCTCCTCCTTGTAGATCCGCATCTCCGGCGTCACGTGGTCGAACAGGCAGCCGCCGAGGAAGAAGCCGTTCTCATAGCCCTGGAGCTTCAAGGAGCGCCCGTCGACCACCAGCTTGGCACCTTCCTTCACCCCGAGATCGACATAGCCTTTGACCTTCTCGAAATGCGCGCGGGTCACCAGCGGACCCATCTCGGCTTCGGGGTCGGTGCCGGGCGCCACCTTGAGCGCCCGAACCTTCGGCGCCAGCTTGTCGATGATCGTGTCGCCGACCTTGTCGCCGATAGCCACCGCGACCGAGATCGCCATGCAGCGCTCGCCGGCGGAGCCGTAGCCGGCCCCCATCAGCGCATCCGCCGCCTGGTCCATGTCGGCGTCGGGCATGACGATCATATGGTTCTTGGCGCCACCCAAGGCTTGCACGCGCTTATTGTGCGCGGTGCCGGTGTGATAGATGGATTCCGCGATCGGCGTCGAGCCGACGAAGCTCACCGCCTGGATCTCATGGTTGGTCAGGATGGCATCGACCGCTTCCTTGTCGCCGTGCACCACGTTGAACACGCCGTCCGGCAGGCCCGCCTTCTTCAGGAGCTCGGCGATCAGCAGCGACGGTCCGGGATCGCGCTCCGACGGCTTCAGGATGAAGCAGTTGCCGGCGACCAGGGCGATCGGGAACATCCACATCGGCACCATGGCCGGGAAGTTGAACGGCGTGATGCCCGCGACGACGCCGAGCGGCTGCCGCACCGCCCAGGAATCGACATTGGTGCCGACGTTCTCGCAGAACTCGCCTTTGAGGAGCTGCGGCGCCCCGCAGGCGAACTCGACGACCTCGAGCCCGCGGATCATCTCGCCCTTGGCGTCGGAATGCACCTTGCCATGCTCGGAGGTGATCGCGTCCGCGAGCGCGTCCAGCCGCTCGTCGCAGAGCTGCTTGAAGCGGAAGAGGATGCGGGAGCGGGTGAGGGGCGGCGTTGCGGCCCATTTCGGGAAGGCTTCGGCGGCAACCTTCACCGCGGCGTCGAGCTCGGCCTTGGAGGCGAGCGCGACCTTCGCCTGCACCTCGCCGGTCGCGGGGTTGAAGACCTCGCCAAAGCGGCCGCTGGTGCCCGAAACCTCCCGGCCGCCGACAAAATGATTGATCGTCCTCATGCGCTTGCTCCCAATGCTCAGGCCGCCAGCAATGCCGCAATCCGCCCGGTTCGGCAATCCTGGCCGACAATCGCGGCGTTATAACCGCAGCTTGGGAGCTTCGGTCAAGATATTTATCACGTCGATCAATATTTTTAACAACTCGGATGTTCTGACTTGCACCGGTTCAAAGTTCGCAGCGGCCCACACGACCCGCGCGGCAAAAGCGAGGATTCCTGAGCTTCGAACTCAGGCGCGTCACCGTGCAAGTCATGAGATGTCGACGTGCAAGCTGTCGGCGCACCATCGATGATCTCGGGATGACTCATTTGTCGCTCGGCTATCTGGCCAGTCTCCCCATCGACGTGGTGAAGATCGATCGTTCGTTTGTGATCCGAATGCTGGAATCAGATCGCATTCGAAGCGTCATCGAGGCGACAGTCTCGCGCGCGCACGCTCGGCATCACCTGCATCGCGGAAGGCGTCGATCGCAAGGAACAAGCGGAGGCCTTATTCGAACTGGCGAGATAGGCGCCCAGCTTTTCGCTCGCGTCTTACAACCTGTAGCGGAGAAGAGCTCGCGCGCAGTCTGCTTGTTCGCCTGACGCAGGCCTTGCTAGCACGCGCCGGGCTCCGCAGCATGGGCACCGCGGCCCACACATTTGTCGCATTGTTGAAGTGATTTTTATCGAATCTCTGGGAAGAAAAACGCTGCAAATTTGCCGAAAAGGCTCTGTGCAGCGGCTGTGATCTGATCGTCGTCAAGAATTCGATGGAGGTCTTAGGTTCGAGGGATCTATTTTGCCGGCTTCTGGATATTTAACCGATGAATGCCAATACTGATTACCCGAAGCCCGAGGCCGCAGTATCGCTTCGAAGCACTTTTCGTTGTATTTGAGCCAATGGGGAATTCGATGTCATCGAAGTCACGGATCGCTTATGCGCTGTTTGGCAGCTTGTTGCTGGCAGCTTGCGGCACATCGAGCGGAAGCGCCCTGTCACAGAATGCCAGCACCGGCGGTCCGGTCGTGTCACTCGCGGCGGCCAAGCAACCGGAAGCAATCACGGCCTATATCACCGGATACAGCTATTGGGACAACACGCCGGTCGGCTCGGCGCAGATTGCGCTGCCGGTGCTCCACGCCTCCGCCGGCGGGCAAGGCACGTTCGCCGATCCCATCACGCTCGCGGTCGGCCATTCGATCACCGGCGGACGATCGACGCCGGACGTTCCCGCGGGTACCCGCTTCTACATCGAGCGCCTGCGGAAATACGCGATTGTCGAAGACGTCTGCGGCGACGGGGACACGCCGCAGAATGGGCCTTGCCACACCGGGTATGAAGGCCACCCCTGGTTCGACGTCTATGTCGGCGGCGAGAAGGTCACTGCGCAGACAGCCGCAGCCTGCGCGCGCAGTATCACCGACGTACAGGCGGTGATCGTCAACCCAGCGCCGAACCTGCCGGTCGATGCCGGCGAGGTTGCCGACAGCAGCTGCAGGAAGACCGTGGCCCAGCTGAACTAGTCTCGGCCCACGGGCACCAGATCACCTCGGCGTCAGCTGAATCTGGCGTCGTGCCGCGCGGGCGGCAGCCTGCTCCGGCGTCGCGACGCCGATCGCTCTCGTGACCTTCTGCCATCGCATCAGGCGACCGGACAGGGCCGCATAGAGCGCCCGCATCGCCGAGAAATACAGCAGTTGCCGGTAGAGAAAGCGCTGGAATGGCAGCAGCAAGAGCAGGCGCTTGTCTTCCTTAGGCTCAAATCTGAGGGCAAGCACTCCGACGGCGGCATCCGACAACAGATACACCGAATAGGCCGCGACGATGCCGACCGATAGGGAAGCGGTTTGCGGCAGAACCAGCAGGTCGATGAGATAGTCGGCAACCGCGGCGAAGAACACCAAGTCGGCGATCGGGGCGAGGGTCGCCACCATGATGCTGAAGATCAGCAGCTCCGGGATCGAGACCAGTCCGATCCAATGCCGCTCGACGAACGCGCCGCGATGTTTCCAGGCGGTCTGCAGCATGCCCATCATCCAGCGCAGTCGCTGCCGCAGGAACTGACGGATGGTCTCCGGCGCTTCGGTCGTCGCGATCGCCGCCTCTTCGAACAGGACGCGATATCCCGCACGCGCGATGGAGACCGTGAGATCCGCGTCTTCCGCCAGAGTTTGGGACGAGTAGTAGCCCGCCTTCTCCACGGCCGTGCGGCGCCAGGCGCCGATTGCGCCCGGAACCACCAGAATGCCGTTGAATACCTCCGCGGCGCGGCGGTCGATGTTCTGCGCCGTCACGTATTCCAGGGACTGGAGCCGCGCAATCAGGGAATGCCGGTTGCCGACCTTCACATTGCCGGCGACCGCGCCGACCTGCGGATCCTCGAAATGCCGGACCAGCATGTGGATGGCGTCGGAGGAAACGATCGTATCGGCATCGATGCCGACCACGATCTCCGTGTCCACCAGCTCGTAGGCGTGGTTGAGCGCGGTGGACTTGCCGCCATTCGGCTGGGAAATCAGCATCACGCGCGGATCCGAACTCCAGGTCGCGCTGACGATCGCCGCCGTGGAATCTGTCGACCCGTCGTCGACCACGATGACCTTAAGCGCCGGATAACGGGAGGCGAGAACGGCCGAGACCGACTTCACGATCACGGATTCCTCGCAAAAGGCAGGGATGACGACGGTGACCGGCGGCGTGAACGCGACCAGCGGAGCGTCATGTCGTTTTCTCAGAAGGGCGAGCGCGACGACCAGGATTGCCCGTGCGATGCCGATCGCCGTCACCGCCCAGAAGATCCAGAGGACGGGCGCGATCCCCAGCCGGAGCGCGCCGAAGGATGCCGCGTCGAAGGCGCGGATGAAGCTGCCGTCCACCGGCATGAGTTCGGCCGGGGCCTTGCCGAGGAACGCGCTCAATGGAACGAAGGTGTAGCCGGCCTGGCGCAGGCGCTCGATGATCTTCGGCAGCGCTTCGATGGTCTTGCTGCGGTCGCCACCGCCGTCATGTAGCTGAATGACGTTGCCGGTGGCCGGGTTCACCGCCGCCAGGACCGAGGCGGCGATGCTCTCCGCACCGGCGTCGGTCCAGTCGCGCGGTGCTACGTCGGCGCCGACCACGTCATAGCCGTAGTCCTGGATCTGCCGCATCGGCAGTTCCTCGGCCCCGGTGAGCGGTCCCCGGCCGGTTCCATAGGGCGACCGGAAGAGGAATGTCTTGCGGCCGGTGATGCTGGCGATCAGGCGCTCGGTCGCATTCACCTCGAACCTGACTCGCAGGGCCGACACGCGCTCCAAGACCGGATGATAGAAGGTGTGGACGCCGATCTCGTGTCCATCCCTGACCATCTGTGCCACCAGCTCCGGATTCCGGAGCGCGTTCTTGCCGACGACGAAGAACGTCGCCGGCACGTGGCGGCTCTCCAGAATCGCCAGGATGCTGCGGGTGTAGGCCGGGTCCGGGCCATCATCGAAGGTGAGCGTCACCGTGCCCGGCGTGCCAGGCCCATAGCGCTGAATGGTGTAGGGCTCGGGCAGTCGGGCGTAGTCGGCGGCGACGATCACCTGTGAGTCGGGATCCGTCGCGACCGCGCGGATGCCATGCTGTGGCGCGCGCAGCAACCGGTGGAATGCCCCGGCGCCGTCATAGCCGACGTAGTCGTCAAGGCTGATGTTGCGCAGCGGCGCTTCGGGATCTGCCAGCGGAACCTGCGTCTGCAACAAGGACCAGACCGACGGGTCGGCATCGGTGAGCGGCCAGAGCGCGATGCCCGCGAGCTTCGTGTCGTTCGATCCGATCAGCTGGTTGTAGGCGGAGACAGCGTCGAGCTGCCAGACCTCATGACGGCGGCCACCCTCGGAATAGGAGAAGGTGGTGTTCAGGCTGGCGCTGTCCAGGTGGACCTGGGCCTGGTGCAAGCTCGCCAGGCGCATCGCTTCGGCATAGCTCACTTCGCGCGCGTCGGGCTCGCCGGCGGTCCATTCGTATCCCAGGCCCCCGAGCGCCAGAACCACCTTCGACGGATCCAGCCGCTCCAGCAACGCGGCGAGCCGGGTCAAGAACCAGTCTTCGGCCGCGAGGGGCCCGGGCTGCGGCATCGATGGCCGATCGCGGAACCCGAGGACCACCATGCGATCGACGACGTGCTTGAGCGGCTCATAATCCCAGATCCAGCTGTCGAGCGTAGAGACGAGGCAGGTTTCCCGGCCGGCGCCATGGAAGGCATCCTGCAGCAAGGCAAACAGCTTTGCCGTGCCGGCATAGGCCGTTTCGGGAATGCCGGTCAGGTTCACGCAGAAACCATGGTAGTTGCGCTCCTCCGCCGTCCGCGCCAGGGCCAGCGCGAGGCGGCGGATGGTCTCGGCCGAACTCAAGGCGGCAACGATCTGGGTCTCGGTCGTACCGTCGGCAAGGTCGACGACGGGCAGGACCTCCAAGGTCGGTCGGCCACGAAGGATCTCCGCCACCGCTTGCTGATGCGGCTCGTCAAAGCCGAGCGGCTTCAGCACGCCGCTGGAGAAGTCGATCGCGTACCATTGCGGCATCAGCGCGTCGATCTGAGGCAACGCCTTGGCGAGGCCGACATAGTTCCAGTCCGGCCAGTACGGGAGATAGGCATAGATCTTCCGGCCCGCGGACCCAGCGGGCATCGTGGGCGGCGCGGCTTCCGATGCCGCAGTGGCCGACGGCTCGGCCGGATGGGACTGCGCACCGCCGACCAGATCGATCTGCGAGAGTTTCACCAGGGCGTAGAGGCTGAGGCCGAACGAGAAGATCCAAACCAGAGAGAGCACGGCAAGGCCGATACCGATCCCCTTGAGGATGCTTTTTCTCCGGGAGGTCGGATCAAAGAAGATCGGCAGCGGCTTATCGAGTGCCGGTTCTGATCTCTTGTCGGCGCCTGGACCGGATGACTGGAAGTTCATACTGGACTTGCCGCCGCCGGCTGCCCGGCGAATCCCTCGTGAGCGTGAGTGAGCCGCGCCGCGTGCAACAGCCAAGGGCCACCAGACTCATTCAGCACTCGGACCGGTAAAGATTTCGACCACAGCCCGTGCGCCAACCCATTGATCTATATCAAGGATTGGCTGACTCACGACCCGTTAATGTGCACAATGTACAAAATTGTTCGCGGATCATCGAAGCTCCACAAGGCAGCCGATTGGGCTCATCAATGAGGATCAGCCGCCGAAGGCTGATGCAGTCGATGCTGAGTGCGCCTCCCGTCGCCGCGACGACGGGCGGCCTGGCCTTTGCCGCGCCCGCCGGGCGTCAGCTGCTGCTCATCTGCAATGATTGCGATGCCGCCGACAGCCCGGAAAAGCTGCGCGCCTTCCTGGAGCCGTTCCGCGCCCGGAAGGTGAAGCTCGGTCTGGTGTTCGATAGTCTCTCGCGGCGCGACCGCATGACGCGGCTGGTCCCGGCCTGCACGGAGATGGACCCCGATCTCGTCGAATGGCTGGTCGAGCAGCCTTCGATTCTGGAAGAACCTGCCTACTATCAGATGCGCTATGCGGCGGAGGCGCAAGCGGACTTCTCCACATTTCTTGGCTCTTGCGGGGAGGCGGGGAAGCGCTTGGGCGGCGCCCTCTCATTGATCTGTCCGGAACCGCCGACCACGTTGCCCTCGCTCGACGGCGTGCGAACCGCCGGCTTCCGCACGGTCGTACTGCGTCCGGACCAGGCCACGGACGTCCAGTATTGGGTGACAGATAACGGCGTGCTCCTGCTGCGTGGCGGGTTGCAGGCCAAGCTCTCGGACCTGGATCGCTTGATGGATACGCTGTTCGCGAAAGACGAGAGCGGCGGCACCTTGCCGCTGCTGATCCACCTTTCCTTGGTTGGACTGCCGAGCTTCACAACGGACGAGTTGGGCGCAATGGCTGATGCGTTCAGCGCGGTCATGGCGGCAGGAATCCGCGACGGCTCGATCGTGCCGATCCTCCCTTCGGAGTTTCATCTGGCCAACGCGCCGGTCTCGCGCTGTATCGCTCTCCATTTCGCTGGCGGATCCGACAGTTCCCTGCTGCACGAACTGGCCGCCGGCGGCATTCCCTTCTCGTCTTCGGCCAGCGGCGCAAATGTCGCCGCCGGTTGCGCCGTGCTGAGCGGCAAGACGGACGATCCCGCATGGCAGGGATTCGAGGCCACCATCGCGCGCCAAATGAAGGAGGGCGCGGCGCGCTTCGGCGCACCGCAGGCTTGCATCGTCACCAGCGTCGAACGTTCCGATCTGATCCGGACCGTTGCGGCAAGCGGGGCCGCCATGGTCACTCAGATCGCAGAAGACCCATCGGAGACCATGGGCCTCGCCGATGATGGCCTGCTGCATGTGCCGGCGTGCCTCAGCATTGACGAACAGGATGCGGTCTCTGCGGCGGTCGCGCTGGAAGCGAGCTTGGGCAATGGTCGCGGCCGCTTGAGGGACGCTGTGGTCGTGATCCGAGCCGATGCGAAGGAGAGAGGGTTCCAGCCGTCGCCTTTGCGAGACGCACTGCTCGGCTTCGCAAGAGGCGAGGGCGATCGAATCGTTCCTCTGCAGGATCTGCCGCAGCGACTGATGGCGCGCGACTCCGTGTTCGAGCTGTTGAAGCGCACCAAGGCCATGGACCTTGTCTCGCCTGCTGACCCCGCGGAGATCGACGCCGCCGAGCGCGCCCAGCTGCTGGAGGATGCCGAGCTTGCCTGGCGGTACTTCACCCGGTTCACCGATCCCAAGCGGGGTCTGGCCTTTACCGCCGCTCAGGTGACCGGCGGCGATATCGAGACCTATCCGTACTTGGCGATGTGGGACGTCGGATCCCAGATTCTGGCGACGATCTCCGCGTTCACGATCGGCATCATCCAGCAGCGTGAGTTCGAAGATCTGACGGACAGAGCCCTCGCCAGCATCCCGGCGACCAATCTCAACGGGTGGGTTCTGCCGCAGGCGAACATCCTGGCCAACCGGGGGCGGCACAAGGACATGGACTTCAATGCGAGCGACACCGGGCGGTTGCTGGTGGCGCTGAAGGTCCTGCAACAGCGCTTCGGCATGCGCGACGAGGTCGATCGTATCGTCCGGCGCTGGGATCTGCAGAAGACGATCGTGAACCGTCGTCTGCACCACATCGAGCACGGACAATTGATCGAATACTTCTTGTCCAACTACGTCGGCTACGCAGCGCTCGGATTCGCGCTCTGGGGACTCGAGACGGAGTCGCCTTACGCCGTCCCGGCCGGTGAGGTCGGCACCGACTGGGAGATGCGCGTGCTCACGCATGCAGCGGACCGCGATGCAATCCGCACCGAGCCCCATGTTCTCGAGGAGCTCGAGATCGGCTATTCCGACGCCGCTCGACTCATCGCGCGGGTCCTCTTCATGGCGCAGGCCAGCGCCCATGAAGCGACCGGCAAGCTCTTCTGCGTCTCCGAGGTGCCGCTTGATACGGAACCCTGGTTCGCCTATGAGGGCTTCAAGCTGGGGGCCGAGGGCGATCCGTGGACCGTGGACACCGTCGAGGACCTGCGCGAGTATCGGAGCGAGCGTTTCCGAACCACTTACAGCATGGTCAGCACAAAGGGCGCTTTCGCCTGGGCGGCGGTGCATCCGCATCCCTATTCGCAGACGCTGCTGACGTATGTGCGTGAGCGCGGACGCTTCCCCGACCTCGGATTTGCTTCAGGCATCTACGTGCAAACCGGCAAGCCGACGCCGAATTACAGCGACAGCAACACCAACGCAGTCATCCTGGAAGCGATCGCCTACATACTCTCCGGGCGTCAGCCGGCGCTGCGGCTGCACTAGATCGGCGCGGCGCAGAGAGCCGGCATCGGGAGCCAATCGGGATAAGGAATCATGGCACACAAACTCTTCGGAACGGACGGCATTCGCGGACTCTCGAACAGCGAGCCGATCACAGCAGGCACGGCATTGAATGTCGCCTTGGCGGCGGGTGCCTATTTCAGCAAGGAGGGTCATCAGAACCGTGTGATCATCGGCAAGGATACCCGCGTCTCCGGCTACATGCTGCAATCGGCGCTCAGTGCCGGCTTTCTCGCCACCGGCATGGACGTCCTGTTGCTCGGGTCGATCCCGACGCCAGCGGTCGGGATGCTGACCCGTTCCATGCGCGCCGATCTCGGAGTGATGATCTCCGCCTCGCACAATTCCTATGAGGACAACGGCTTCAAGCTGTTCGGCCCGGACGGCTTCAAGCTGTCCGACCGGATCGAGGCGGAGATTGAAGCGCGGCTCGCGGGCGGTCCGACCACGGTGAAACTGGCGCCACCGGCCGAGCTCGGCCGCATCCGGCGGATCGCGGACGCGTCCGGCCGCTATGTCGAGTTCGTCAAGTCGAGCGTTCCGAAGGGTCTCAGCCTGGCCGGACTGAAGATCGTGATCGATTGCGCCAACGGGGCGGCATCCCGGGTAGCGCCTTCGGTGCTCTGGGAGCTGGGCGCCGAGGTGATCGCCATAGGCGTCGAGCCCAGCGGCACCAACATCAATCGTGATTGCGGCGCTTTGCACCTCGGGCAGTTGAAATCCACGGTACGCGAGCGCGGTGCCGACCTCGGCATCGCCTTGGATGGCGATGCGGATCGCCTGATCGTGGTCGATGAGTTCGGCCAGGTGATCGACGGCGATCAGTTGATGGGGGTCATCGCAAGGTCCTGGGCTACGTCCGGCCGGCTCAAGAAGGATTGCGTGACTGCGACGGTCATGTCCAACCTCGGCCTCGAGCGTTTCCTGGCAGCGCGGCGCATCGCCCTGAAGCGGACCCCGGTCGGCGATCGGCACGTCGTCGAGGAGATGCGGCACAATGGCGGGAATCTCGGCGGCGAACAGTCCGGCCACATCGTCCTGGCCGACTTCGCGACCACCGGCGATGGGCTGATGGCGGCTCTGCAGGTGCTGGCGGTACAAATCCAGGCGAAGCGGCCGGCCAGTGAGACGCTGCGCGTTTTCGTGCCTCTGCCGCAGCACTTGAAGAGCGTGCGCTACCGCGTCGGCGCGCGCCTCCCGCTGGAAGACGCCAGCGTCAAGGCAGCCATCAAGTCGGCCGAAGCGCTCCTGGACGGCAAGGGGCGACTGCTCATCCGCAAGTCCGGGACCGAACCATTGATCCGCGTCATGGCGGAAGGCGAAGACGAGGCACTGGTGACCCGGATCGTCGCCGATATCGCCGGGGCAGTCGAAGCCGCCGCTGCATGACGCCCGCGCCTATCGGGTTTCATGATGATATTTGACGTTCCCGTCCGACGTGGCCAAAGGTCCAAACTGCAGAGTCGCTGACCCAGGTGTATAATCCTCGAATTCCCGGCAGGCTGGACGGCCGCCGGGTGAGGACCGATGGCGATGCAGGTGAGGCGATCGGAGATTTGGCGGCGCGGCTACCGCTTATTGGGCACGATGGCTTTGGCGGCCATTTCGGGGGCCGTCCGCGCGGCGCAAGCCGAGACGTTGGCGGACTACGGCTGCGAAGAGCCGATCCATCTCGCGTTCTATGAGTTCGGCCCGTTCTACCATGACGGGATCGGCATCGACCGCGACGTGGTCGATGAGCTGGCGGCACGCACCGGCTGCCGGATCGAGACCACGACCGAGCCGCGCGCGCAGATCTGGCAGGAGCTCGAGGCCAACACGCTCGACATGAGCACCGGCGGCATCCGCACCGATGCCCGCGCGCGCTTTGCCTATTTCATCCCGTATTTCGGCCTGAAGAACGCCGTGGTGGCCGGCCGCGACATCGCCCCGCAAATCCACTCCTTCGACGACATCCTGGAGAATCCCAACTGGCGCATCGGCGTGGTCGAGGGATACCTGCATGGGCCCTACTTCGACTACCGGCTCAGCGTCGCGGGCGCGCGCGTGATCCGCTATCCGGACCAGAATGCGATCTATCGCGCGCTGCAGGACGGCGAGGTCCAGGTCATCGTCTCGCCGGCGTTCAACTACGAGTATTTCTTCCCGAGCGAGGTGCAGCGTCGGGATTTCGCGCTGATCGATGTTTCGCCGGCGCCTCCGATCTCGGAGGACATGCTGTTCAACAAGCGACGCTTCACGCCGGCGCAAATCGGCGCTTGGTCGCGATTGTTCGAGCAGATGCGACTAGACGGCACGCTGGAGCGGATCTTCCGTCGCCAGGTTTCCCCGGAGATGGCGCGGATCCTGATGACCTATTAGCCCGCCCCCTCGGCGGGATGACAAAACTGGCCCGCCCTTCGGCGGGAGGGAGAGACCGATGGTCGATGCCACGAGCGAGATTCCGGCGGCCGTTGCGAAGCGGACCGGCGAGCCGGCGGGAGACCCAGCGCTGCGGGCCGAGCGCCGCCTGCGCATTCCGCTGCTGGCCGTCGCCGCCGGCACCGTCATCGTGCTGCTGAGCGTGGTCGCAGGAGCCTTGAGCTGGCAGGCCTATCGCAGCGCCCAGGAAGTCCTGATCAGCGCCTCCACGGAGACCGTCGGCTTCGTCCGCGATTCCCTGGCGGAGAAGGTGAAGCGCCTGCTGGAACCGGCACAGACGCAGCTCACATTCATGATGGAGAGCGACATCGCCCAGGCGGCGACGCTGCCGGAGCGTCTGCGGCTGATCCCGGTCATGGCGGTCGCCCTGAAGAACAATCCGCTGCTCGACGCCGTCTACGTCGGCTATCCCGACGGCGAGTTCATCCTATTCCGCGCGCTCCCGGACCGGGAGGCCCGCCTGCGGCTGAGCGCGCCCGACAACGCGGTATTCGTGGTCCAGACCGAATCGCTCGCGGCCGATGGGCAGCGGATCGGCGAATACCGCTACTATGATGCAACCAACGCCCTGGTGGGGAGCCGGCTGGACCCTGCCTACAGCTACGATCCGCGGACCCGGGGCTGGTACAACGCAGCGATCAACCAGTCCGACGCGGTGCTGACCGACCCCTATGTCTTCTTCACCAACAAGGCGGTGGGCATCACCCTGGCCCAGCGGACCGTCGATGGCGGCGCGGTGGTCGGCCTCGATCTCCGGCTGAAGGCGCTCGCCGACCAGATCGCGGCCCTGCGCATCACGCCTTCGACCGACATGGCGCTGGTCAACCGCAAGGACGAGGTGGTCGGCTACCGCGATCCAGACCGGATGGTGACGCAGGATCGCGACGGGCAGATGCGGCTCACCACCATCGAGGAGCTGCACAGCGACCCGCTGCTCGCCGCCTTCCACCTTTCCGCCGGCGGAGACAGCCTGGCCCGCGGCCGCACCGACATCGCCGGCCGAAACTGGCAGCTGGTCCAAACCAGCATCGAGGTGATGTCGAACCGGCAGCTGAAGCTGCTGATCGCGATTCCGAACGACGAGTTCTTCGCCGCGGCCCGCGCGCTGGTGTTCCGCCAGCTGGTCGTCGCGGTGATCATCATGGGCGTCGCCATCCTGGCGGCATGGTGGGGGACCAAGCTGATGGTGCGGCCGCTGCGTCGCCTGGCGCGCGAGACCGCGCGGATCGAGCAGCTCGACTTCGACTCGGACACGCGGATCGGCAGCCGGGTGGGCGAGATCGACGATCTCGGGCGCGCGCTCCATCGGATGAAGCGCACCATCCGCAAATTCCTGAACATCGGCCATGCACTGGCCGCCGAGCGGGAGATGAAGGCGCTGATCGACCGGGTGCTCGCCGAGACCATCGACGTGGCCCAGAGCGACGGCGGTGCCATCTTCATGCTGGACGACCGGCAGCAGACCATCATGTCCGAAACCGATCGCTGGATGAACGGCGAAAGCGGCCCCGGGCTCAAGGGCGCCGCGGCCATCCCGCTCGGAGGACCGGGCATCATCCGGAAGTTCGCCGAGGCAGTGCGCAGCCGGGAAGTGGTGGTGGCCGAGATCGCGCCGACCGAGGCCGAGCGCGCGGTCCTGGGCCTCGGGGAAACCTGCGAGCGCCTGAAGGCCGAACGGCTCACCTTCGTGATCGTGCCATTGCTCGACCGCAACCAGGTGCCCTTCGGCCTGCTGGTGCTGATCAAGGCGACCGGCGGCGGCGAAGTCGTCTGGACCGTGGACGAGCGTCTGACGAAACTGATCCACGCGGTCAGCGGCAATGCCAGCGTGGCGATCCAGAACAAGCTGCTCCTGGAGGCGCAGAAGAAGCTGATCGACGCGCTGATCAAGCTGGTGGCCGGCGCGATCGACGCGAAATCGGCCTATACCGGCGGGCATTGCCAGCGCGTCCCGGCGCTCACCAGGATGCTGGCCGAGGCGGCGGTCCGGCAGACCGAGGGGCCCTATCACGGCTTCCGCTTGAACGACGAGGAATGGGAGGCGCTCGATATCGCCGCGTGGCTGCACGATTGCGGCAAGGTGACGACGCCGGAATACGTGGTCGACAAGGCGACCAAGCTCGAGACTCTCTACGACCGCATCCACGAAGTGCGGATGCGCTTCGAGGTCTTGAAGGGCCAGGCCGAGACCGCTTATTGGCGTGGGCTGGCCCAAGGCGGTGACGAGGCAGCCCTGCGTGCCGAGATGGAAGCGGAGAAACGCGCGCTCGACGACGACTTCGCCTTCATCGCCACCTGCAACGAGGGCGGCGAGTTCCTGGAGCCGGACAAGATCGCACGTATCAAGGCGATCGCCGATCGGCGCTGGACCCGCACCCTGTCGAACCGGCTCGGCGTCTCCTACGAGGAAAGGAAGCGGATGGAGCAGCGGCCCGAGCCCCCGCTGCCGGTCGAGGAGCCGCTGCTGCAGGATCGCTACGACCACATCGTCGCGTTGGAAGCGCGCGATATCGTTCCCCCGGACAATCCCTGGGGCTTCATCCTCAATGCGCCCAAGGTCAAGTTCAATCACGGCGAGGTCTACAATCTCTGCGTCGCCCGAGGGACCTTGACCGACGAGGAGCGCTACCGCATCAACGACCACATCGTGCAGACCATCATCATGCTGCAGAGCCTGCCGTTCCCGAAGCACCTCAAGGCGGTGCCGGAGCTCGCCGGCGGGCATCACGAGAAGATGGACGGCACGGGCTACCCGAAGCGCCTGAAGGGCGGCGACATGTCGGTGATCGCCCGCATGATGGCGATCGCCGACGTATTCGAGGCGCTCACCGCCGCGGACCGGCCCTACAAGAAGGCGAAGACCCTGAGCGAGGCGATGAAGATCATGGGCTTCATGAAGCGCGACAATCATCTCGATCCGGACCTGCTGGACCTGTTCCTGATCTCCGGCGTCTGGCGCGACTACGCCAAGCGCTTCCTCCTGCCCGAGCAGATCGACGAGCCGGATATCGCCGGCATCCTCGCCATCAAGCCGCAGCCCGTCCGCGCTTGATCAGGCCAAAGCCATGCGTTTCAGCGCGGTTGACGTCTGCGCCGCAATCGGCACACTCACCGTCGCGTGTTGCCAGAGACGCTGAGCCGGTTCGGGTGGGCGAGGTGGTTCCTGTGACAATCCAGAGACGTGGCAGTGCGCGACGGCGCGGTCTGGTGCTTGCGGCGTTGCTGGCTCTGCTGGTGGTGCTGCGGCACGCCCCGGCCTTCGCGCAGGCCGAGGCGGAGGAGGTGCTCTCCGGTAAGGCTGGGCCTGAAGAGTCGGTTCCGGTCGACCCGCATATGCTGCTGCCGACTAACGACGTCTTCACCGGTGATCTCGACGGGATGCGCCGGCGCAACCATATTCGCATCCTGGTGCCCTTCAGCAAGACCTTCTACTTCATCGACAAGGGCGGCCGGCAATCCGGCGTCACCTACGAGCTCGGCAAGGAGTTCGAGACCTGGCTCGCCAAGCGCGAGAAGGTGGCGGTCAACGCGATCTCGATCGTCTTCATCCCGGTGACCCGCGACCGGCTCCTGTCGGGACTGCTGGACGGCACCGGCGACATCGCCGCCGGCAACCTCACCATCACCGAATCGCGCTCACAACTCGTCGATTTCGGCGTGCCGCTGGCGACCGGCGTGCGCGAGATCCTGGTGACCGCGCCCGACGCCCCCGCCATCGCCTCGCTCGACGATCTCGGCGGCAAGGAGATCGCGGCTCGCGCCTCCAGCAGCTATTTCGAGCACCTGCAGGCGCTGAACGAGAAGCGCTCTGCCGACGGCAAGGCGCCGATCATCCTCACCAAGCTCGACGAGGACCTCGAGGACGAGGACCTCATGGAAATGGTCAACACCGGCCTCCTGCCGCGGGTGGTGGTCGACGAGCACAAAGCGAAGCTCTGGTCCTCGGTCTATACCAAGATGAAACTGCGGTCCGACATCGTGATCAACGAGGACGGCGAGGTGGCTTGGGCGATCCGCAAGAACAGCCCGCTGCTGAAACAGGTCGTGGACGAGTTCGCCAAGACCCACAAGCTCGGCACGTTGTTCGGCAATCTCCTTCGCAAGAAGTACCTGGGCAAGAAATCGCCGATCAAGCAGGCGACATCGGAAGCGGAGATCAAGAAGTTCGAGGAACTGGCGCGGATCTTTCAGCAATACGGCAAGGAATACGAATTCGACGCGCTCATGCTGGCGGCGCAGGGCTATCAGGAATCGCGCCTGGACCAGAGCGCTCGCAGCCATCGCGGCGCTGTGGGCATCATGCAGGTGATGCCCTCAACCGCCGCGGATCCCGCGATCGGCATCGACGACGTCGAGCGTGATGCCGGCAACAACGTGCATGCCGGCGTCAAGTACCTGCGGCTGCTGGTGGAGAAGTATCTCGACGATCCGGGCCTCGATGAGAAGAACCGCACGTTGATGGCCTTCGCCGCCTACAACGCCGGCCCGGGCAATCTCCGCAAGTTCCGCAAGCTCGCCTCGGAGTCCGGGCTCGATCCCAATGTCTGGTTCGGCAACGTCGAGAACGCGGCGGCGGCGATCGTCGGTCGCGAGACCGTGGACTACGTCGACCACATCTATATCTATTACATCGCCTATCGCCTGGCCACCGAGCACGCGAAGCAGGTCAGCAAGGCGAAGGAAGCGCTGCCGACGACCCCGTAGCCGGTCCGCGCTCGATCAGGGGAGTTCCCGCGGTGCGAGCGCCGAGGTCGAGATCAACCGCACCAGCTCCGCGGTCGAGTGGGCGCCGAGCTTGGCGATCGCATGAGCGCGATGCACTTTGACGGTCTTCTCGACGATGCCGAGCCGGCCGGCGATCTGCTTGTTGAGTAGGCCGGCGACCACGCCATCCACCACCTGCCGCTCGCGTTCAGTCAGGCTGGCGAGACGTTGATGGAGTTGCTCGCCGTCCGCCGCGAGTCGACGTCGCGCCGCGTCCCGGTCGATGGCACTCTTGACCGCGCGCAAGAGCGTCGTGTCTTCGACCGGCTTGGTGAGGAAGTCCACGGCGCCGGACTTCATGGCGGCGACGCAAGCGGATATCTCGGCGCGACCGGAAAGGAACAGGATCGGGCGCTGCTGATTGAGTCGCGCGAGCTCGTGTTGCAGCAAGAGGCCCGACATTCCCGGCATCACCAGGTCGAGCACCAGGCAACCGGGAACCTCCGGATCGTGCGCCGCCAGAAAGACTTCGGGCGAAGCGAAGCTCCGGGTCTGCCAGCCCTCGCTCTGGAGCAGCCGCGTCAGCGAATTCAGCACCCGGCGGTCGTCATCGACCAGGAACACCGTCTGCGCCACGTTTCCCATCACGTCCCCCCACCCTGAGCGGTCAGCGCGAAGCCGAACCGGGCGCCGCCACCGGGATCGGCCTCGCACCAGATGCGGCCGCCATGCGCCGCCAGGATCGAGCGGCTGATCGCGAGACCCAGTCCCATGCCCTGCGGCTTGGTGGTGATGAAGGGATGGAACAGCGTCTCCTGGACCTCCTCCGCGACGCCGCTGCCGGTATCGGTGACGGTGACCCTGCATTCGCTTCCGGCGCATGCCGTCGCGACCGTCAGGCGCCTGGGCCGCTCGCCGCTGCCGGCCATCGCATCCGAAGCGTTGCGGATCAGGTTCAGCAAGACCTGCTGCAGTTGAACCGCGTCGCCGTGGACCGGCGGCAGCCCAGTGCCGAGCTCGGTCGTGACTGCGATGTCCTTCTCGCTGAGGTCGCGGCCGACCAGCGCCAGCACCTCGCCGGCGATCTCGTTGAGGTCGAGCTTTGCGAACGCCGGCGGCTCATCGCGCATCAGGCGCCGCAGCCGCGCCAGCACCGCAGCGGCGCGGCGGTCGTCCTCGACGATGTCGTGCAGGATCGCGCCGATCTCCGCGAGATTCGCGTCACCGCGTGCCAGCAGGCGCTGGCCGGCTTGGGCGTTGCTGAGGATCGCGGTCAATGGCTGGTTCAGCTCGTGGGCAAGGGCGCCGGAGAGCTCGCCCAGGGTCACGACCCGGGTCAGATGCGTCAGCTGTCGTTGCAGACAGGCCACTTCGGAATCGCCGCCGGGGCCGCAGGCTTCGTCTGCGCTTGACCCAAGGTCCAACTTGCGGTCCGTCGAGCGATCCTGACACTGGTGCGACAATGTCGCTGCGCTCTGCGACCGGATCGGATTCCGGGGCGATGGTGAAGCGGGGCTTGGTGCGTTCATGTCTCGTCCTGCGCCTGCTGACGGCAAATGGCTGGCGGCGGACTTTGCGCCAAGTCGAATTGTGACTCCGATCCGAACGGCCGCGTTTGATCTGGGTCATGTTTCCTAAGGGGGTGCCGGATGCGAGGCCCCATGCGCGCCGGGGGTGCCGCGCAAGCCAGCGCGAAACGTGCGCAAACGCGCCGCGGAGGCCGCCGTGTCGCCGTGGTCGATGACGATCGCTCGGTCCGGACCGCACTCTGCCGCCTGCTCGAGGCCTTAGGATTCGCTGTCGATTCTTATGACTCTGGAGAGTCTTTTCTCGCCGGGCTCAGCGGGCCGGTGCCGCATTGCCTCGTGCTCGATCTACAGATGCCGGGCATGACCGGCATCGACTTGCAGCATCGATTGACGGCGCTGGGCGTCGCCGTGCCGGTGGTGGTGATTTCCGGACAGGATGGCGCGGCCCTTCACGCGCGCTGCCGCGCCGCCGGCGCCGCCGCCTGCTTGACGAAGCCATTGGATGCCGGCGCGCTGCTCCGCGCCATTGAGCGGGCGATTGAAGGTCGCCCGTCGCGCGGTTGAGGGAGAGCGAGATGGGCCGCTGCGGCGCCGCCTTTGCGAACGCACGCACTTGGCCGCGATCAAGCCTGGGTCGCCATTTCCCTTTCGTCCAATATACGGCCTCCCGACCCTCCCTGTAATTTCAGGCCATGAACGGCCCGCCCGGCTGCCGGTGCGTGGTTCGTGGCGAAAGGGGAGTGCGCCCCGTGATCCAGCATCGGTCCGCGATTGTCGTCGGCATCGGTATCCTCCTTGTGGCGTTGGCGATCGCGCCGCGCGCCGCCGAGGCGCAGGTCGATATGGAGGATGCGACCGTCCCGGACGACCAGCAGGCTGCCGGCTCAACCCTGCTTTCGCCCGACGACCTCCGTGCCTTGGTGGCGCCGGTGGCGCTCTATCCGGACGAGCTGCTGGCGATCGTGCTGCCGGCGGCGACCCAGCCGCTGCAGATCGTCGAGGCCCAGCGCTTCCTGGAGCAGCGCAAGTCCGATCCCAACCTGCAGCCCGACCAGAACTGGGACCCGGCGATCCTGGCGCTCATCAACTACCCCGACGTCGTCAAGAAGATGAACGACGACCTCGGCTGGACCCAGCAGCTCGGCAACGCGATCATGGACCAGCAGAAGGACGTGCTGGACGCGATCCAGGCGGCGCGGGTTTCCGCCTCGGGCGCCGGCTACCTGCAATCGACGCCGCAGCAGACGGTGACGACGGAGAACAACACCGTGGTCATCAAATCGGCCGATCCCGAAGTGATCTACGTCCCGCAATACGATCCGGCACCGGTCGTCGAGAACACCTATGTGAACTACCCGCCGCCGGCCTATTCCGAACCCTATCCCTATTACTCCGCGCCGGCCGCGACCTTCTTCACCGGCATGTTCGTCGGTGCCGCCTTCGCCTACGGCTTCGACTGGGACAACGACGACATCGACATCGACTGCTGCAACGGCGGCGGCAACACCAATAACAACAACATCAACATCGGCAACGGCAACACCAACATCAATCGCGACGACCTGCAGAACCGCTTCAACGGCGACCGCTTAAACGGCGGGGCGCAGCCCAAGGGTGCCAAGGCCGGCAACAACAAGATGAAGTGGTCGTCGCAGAAGGCGCGCCAGAAATCGTCCGCGCCGCGCACCAATGCCCCGCGCCCGACCACCTCCAATATCCAGAAGCAGCTTGGCGGCGGCGGTGCCGCGGCCGGCAACCAGGGCGGCGCCGGCGTCCGCAAGCACACGCCTCCGGCCGCCAAGTCGGCGAGCCAGACCAAGGCGCAGAGCCAGCGCGGCAACCAGAGCCTCGGCCCGAACAAGCAGCAACGCCAGCAGCAGTATCAGAACAAGTCGCAGCAGCGCCAGCAGCAGAACCGCGCGCCGCAGCAGCGCCAGCAGCAGATGAAGCCCAGGCCGAGCTCCGGTGGCGCCTTCGGCAACATGCCCTCGCAGCGCGCGACCAAGGCGCAGAGCTCCCGCGGCAACCGCAGTATGGGCGGTGGCGGCGGCGGAGGGCGCGGCGGCGGCAATGTCCCGCGGCGCCGCTGAGTGTCGCCGATTCAGTGTCGCCGATTGAGTGTCGCCGATTGAGTGTCGCCGATTGAGTGTCGCCGATTCAGGGAGAACCAGCATGAACCGTATCGCTTCCGCAATCTCGATCGCCGCGCTGGCGTTCCTGGTGCTACCCGGCATCGCCGAGGCCAAGGATCCCAAGGTCTACGACACGCCGGACGCGGCCGCGGCGGACCTCATCGCGGCGCTCGGCGCCGGCACGCGGGATGCGATCACCGACGTGCTCGGCGACCAGCACAATGACGAGCTCTTCACCCAGGACGAGTCGATGGAGAAGGAGAACCGCGAGCGCGCCTTCGCCGCTGCCAAGGAGAAGATGAGCCTGCGCGCCGACGCCGACAACAAGCGCACGATCCTGATCGGCAAGCAGGAATGGCCGGTGCCGTTCCCGATCGTGAAGGTGGACAAGGGATGGACCTTCGACACCGAGGCCGGCATCTACGAGCTGCTGGCGCGCCGCATCGGCGGCGACGAGCTTGCCGCCATCGCCGCGTTGCGCACCTTCGTCCAGGCCGAGCGCGATTATCAGAGTGAGGACCGCGACGCCGACCAGGTGCTGGAATACGCCCAGAAGTTCGTCAGCACGCCGGGCACCAAGGACGGCCTCTATTGGGACGTCGATCCGAACTCCAACGAGGAGGCGAGCCCGCTCGCCGCCTTCGTCACCGCCCAGGGCGGCTATCTCGAGGGCCGCGACCAGGGCGATCCAGTCCGCGGCTATCGTTTTCGCATCCTCACCCGCCAGGACGAGGGCGCGCCGGGCGGTCGCTACGATTACATCATCAACGGCAACATGATCGGTGGCTTCGCCGCGATCGCGACCCCCTCGGACTACGGCGAGACCGGCGTCATGACCTTCATCGTCAACCAGCAGGGCAAGGTCTACGAGAAGGACCTGGGCGACGACACCGAGCTCGAGGCGAACAAGATCCAGAGCTACAATCTCGATTCCACCTGGCAGCTTTCCAAGGACCAGACCGCCGACAACAGCCAGTAGGCCCCAAACCTATTGGAATCCACCAGGGCCTTCGCATTGTCGCGGAGTGCCGCGATCTTGCTGCATGGCTTGCACATGGATCCCGTGATGTCGAAGGCGAACGCGACGTCGAGCCCGTTCGCCTCGCGCGCAACTTTGGACCGCACGGCGATATTCAGTTGATCGCTGCCGAACAGGCGCATCAGAGTGGCTGGAACCGAGGCGCTTGCCGCGATCGTCACGCTGGTATTGTCGTCGCCCACCGTCACGGTCGGCGTGTTGACCGTGACGCCCATGGCTCCGTTCGGGAAGTTGGCGTCGAAGAAGGCAAGCGCGTCCCGCGTTACCTTCGCGTTGTCGGCGGTGCCCGCAGTCTGCAGCGCCCGTCCGCCGGCAAGCGCCGCGGCATCGACCGCCTGGGAAAGCCTCGCCTTCACCAAAAAGCCGCGCGCCGTGTCGACCGCAAGACCCCCATCAGGACCAGCACCGACAGGGCGAAATAGATCGCAACGGCGCCGCGCTTCTTGCGAACGAAGCCAACGAGGCTACGGACAGGGCGCACCGACGGGTCCTCCTCAGGGCGTATGGGTCGAGCCGCAGGGACAACGCGATCTTGTCGGCATCTCAGATCTCCGGCTTGGCTCAGAACTCGCCGGCCATGGCCGGAGCGCCGGGCAGCGCGGCCTTGTTCTCCGGCTTCTCGAACACCAGGACGTTGGTTGTGATCAGCAATCCGGCGACCGAAGCGGCATTCTGCAGGGCGAGGCGCATGACCTTGGTCGGATCGACGATCCCGGCCTCGACCATGTTCGCGTACTGGCCGTTCTGGGCGTCGTAGCCGATCGCCTGATCGCTGCCTTCCGCCAGCTTGTTCACGACCACGGCCCCGTCAGTCCCGGCATTGTCGGCGATCGCCCGGGTCGGCGCTTCCAGGCTGCGCCGGACGATGTCGATGCCGACGCGTTGCTCGTCGTTGGCCGGCTTCAACGCGCCGAGCGCCTTCGCGGCATGCAGCAGCGCGATGCCGCCTCCGGGCACGATCCCTTCCTCCGCGGCGGCACGCGCCGCATGCAGCGCATCATCGACCCGGTCCTTGCGTTCGCGCACCTCGAGCTCGGTGGCACCCCCGACCCGGACGACGGCCACGCCGCCCGAAAGCTTCGCCAGGCGCTCCTGCAGCTTCTCGCGATCGTAGTCGGATGTCGTCTCCTCGATCTGCTGCCGGATCTGCGCGCAGCGAGCGTCAATGTCGGCGCGCTTGCCGATGCCTCCGATGATCGTGGTGGCGTCCTTGGTCGCGGTCACCTTGCGCGCGGTTCCCAACATCTGCACGGTGACGTTCTCCAGCTTGACGCCGATCTCCTCGCTGATCATCTGGCCGCCGACCAGGATTGCCATGTCCTCCATCATCGCCTTGCGGCGATCGCCGAAACCGGGCGCCTTCACCGCGACGATCCGCAAGCCCCCGCGCAGCTTGTTGACGACCAGGGTCGTCAGGATCTCCACGTCGAGGTCCTCTGCGACCACGACGAGAGGCTTTCCGCTCTGGACCACGGCCTCGAGCAGGGGCACGAAGGTCTGCAGCGTCGAGATCTTCTTCTCATGGATCAGGATGTAGGGGTCGTCGAGCTCGCAGAGCATCTTCTCCGGGTTGGTGACGAAATAGGGCGACATGTAGCCGCGGTCGAACTGCATGCCCTCGACGATTTCGACCTCGGTCTCCAGGGACTTCGCCTCTTCGATGGTGATGGCGCCTTCCTTGCCCACCTTCGACATCGCGTTGGCGATCATCTCCCCGATCGCGCGGTCGCCGTTGGCCGAGATGGTCGCCACCTGCGCCACCTCCTCGTGGCTGGAAACCGATTTGGAACGCTTCTTGATGTCGGCCACGGCCGTTTCCACCGCGAGGTCGATGCCACGCTTGATCTCCATGGGGTTGAGCCCGGCCACCACCGCCTTGATCCCGTCGCGGATCATGGCCTGGGCGAGGACGGTCGCCGTCGTGGTGCCGTCGCCCACTAGGTCGCCGGTCTTGACCGCAGCCTCTCGCACCACTTCCGCTCCCATCGCTTCGATCGGATCTTCGAGCTCGATCGATTTTGCGACGGTGACCCCGTCGTTACTGATGCGCGGCCCGCCGAACCCCTTCTTGATCAGCACGGTCCGTGCCTTGGGCCCCAGGGTCGTCTTGACCGCATCGGACAGCGTATCGATCCCGTGCAGCAACTTCTCCTGGGCGCTGCGGCCGAATTTGACGTCGGTGAATGGCATGTACCTTGGTCCCTATCCGCCGGTCTGTCGTCGAACTGCTGAAGCGCAGTATCGAGGCGCCAGCGGCGCTTCTCCTTGACCTGGGTCAACGCGAGCGCCGTAGCCGCGTGCCCTCACTTGACGTGGATCAATGCCACTGATCGCGAAGATCGGCGATTCTCCCCGTGCCCCCACGTCCCGTCTCCCCACCTCGCGCAGGCCAGAGATGCCGATGCCATCAGCCCTCACCAGCGGCGTCCTCGCGCACCGCTGCGACCCCGATCGGCTCTCCTTCCGGACGACGGCGGAACTTGAGGATCTCGACGGCGCGCTGGGCCAGCAGCGCGCGATGGACGCGCTCAAATTCGGAACCGACATCCGTGGCGAGCACTACAATATCTACGCCCTGGGTCCGACCGGTCTCGGCAAACATCTGACCGTCACCCGCTATCTGCAACAGCGCGCCGCAGCGGAGCCGGTCCCTGCCGACTGGTGCTACGTCCACAATTTCGCCGAGCCGCACAAGCCGCGCGCTCTGCGCCTCCCGGCCGGCAGCGGTGCCCGGTTGCGCCTCTCGATGGCGTCTCTCATCGAGGAACTGAAGGTGGCACTGCCTGCGGCTTTGGAGAGCGACGACTTCCGCACCCGGCACGATGCGATCATCGAGGCCGCTAAACGGCGTCATACCGAGATGATCGAGAAGCTCCGGGATGACGCGCGGGCGGAAGATATCGTCTTGTTGCGCACTCCGATCGGCTTCACCTTCGCACCGGCCAAGAACGGCGAGGTCCTCACGCCGGAGCAGTTCCAGCGCCTGTCGGAGGCGAGGCAGAACCAGTTCAATGCCGCCATGGAGGGGTTCGGCCACCGGCTCGAGGAGATCGTGCGTCAGCTGCCGCGGCTGGAGCAGGAGACACGCGCGGCAACCCGCGACCTCATTCGTGAGGTCACGACCCATGTCGTGGACCACATGTTCGCCGACCTCAGAAAGGCCTATGCCGGGTTGGACGTCGTGCTCGAGCATCTCGAAGCGGTACGCTCCGACGTGATCGAGAATGCCAACGAGTTCAGGCAAGGCGAATCCGATACTGAGCACCAGCTTTCATTGGACGGTGAGAGTGGCGAGATGATCACAACGCTCCGGCGCTATCGTGTCAACCTGATGATCGACCACAGCCAGTCCAAAGGCGCACCGGTGCATTACGAGGACCATCCGACTCACGAGAACCTGGTCGGGCGGATCGAGCACTTGTCGCGCTTCGGCGCTCTGATCACGGACTTCAACCTGATCAAGCCGGGGGCGCTGCATCTCGCCAACGGGGGCTACCTCGTGATCGATGCCATGCGAGTGCTCACCCATCCGATGGCGTGGGACGAGCTGAAGCGCACTCTGCGCGCGCGCCGGGTCCGGATCGAATCGATCGGCCAGATTCTGAGCCTCGTGAGCACGGTGTCACTCGACCCCGAGCCGATCCCGCTCGATGTGAAGGTCGTGCTGATCGGTGATCGCCGTCTCTACTACCTCCTCAGTGCCCTTGATCCGGACTTTAGCGAGCTGTTCAAGGTGCCCGCCGATTTCAGCGATGACATGGACCGGACCGAGGCGGATGAGGCGCGGTTCTGCCGTTACATCGCGGCTCTGCAGCGGGAGGAGGGCGTGGCGCCGCTCGACCGCACGGCGGTGGCGAGGGTCATCGACCACGCCGCCCGGCTGGTGGAGGATGCCGAGAAGCTCTCGATCCACCGGCGCGCACTGGCCGATCTGCTTCGGGAATCGCAGTACTGGGCGGCGCAGCGCCGTGTGCCGGTGATATCCGGGGAGGACGTCCAGCGGGCGATCGACGCCAAGATCCGCCGCGCCGACCGTTTGCGCGAGCGGACCTACGAGCAGGTGAAGCGCGGCACGCTGATGGTCACCACGTCGGGCGCGACGGTCGGGCAGGTGAACGGTCTCGCCGTGACCCAGCTCGGCGGCTTCAGCTTCGGCTTTCCGAGTCGGATCACCGCGCGTACCAGGCTCGGTCGCGGACAGCTGGTCGATATCGAGCGCGAGGTCGAGCTCGGCGGCCCGATCCACAGCAAGGGCGTTCTGATCCTGCAGGGATTCCTCGGAACGCGTTATGCGGCGGAGCGCCCGCTTTCGCTCAATGCCAGCCTGGTATTCGAGCAGTCCTATTCCGGCGTCGAGGGCGATAGCGCATCCGCCGCCGAGCTCTGCGCGCTGCTGTCATCCCTGGCGGAGCAGCCGATCCTGCAGTCGCTCGCCATAACCGGCTCTGTCGACCAGCTCGGGCGCATCCAGCCGATCGGCGGCGTGAACGAGAAGATCGAGGGCTTCTTCGATGTGTGCCGCCAGGGCGGGCTCAATGGGAGTCAAGGCGTGCTGATCCCGGCGAGCAATGTGCAGCATCTGATGCTGCGCGACGACGTCGTCGAAGCCTGCGCCGCAGGCAGCTTTCGTGTCTACCCGATCGCGACCATCGACGAAGCGTTGACTCTGCTCACGGGGATCGAGGCGGGGGAGCGAACCGCCACGGGAGAGTTTCCCGCTGCCACCGTCAATCGGAAAGTCGACGACCGACTCGGGCAATTCCTCACCCTGGCGCGACAGTATGCACAAGACGAGAAACGCCCCGACGGGGATGCTCTTTCCGGCGGGCATAATCGGGCCGGGCATGATCGAAACGGGCATGGTCGAGGCGGGCATGGATGAGATCCGCCGCGTCCTGGTCATGCTGGAACCGGGTGCGGGAGAGGCCCGGGTGCCCGAGCTGGCGACGCGCATCGCCGCGGAGATATCCGCCGATCTCGATGCGCTGCTGGTGCAGGATGCGGCGCTGCTGGCCGCGGCCGGCCTCCCCTTCGCCCGCGAGGTGATGACCGCGACCGGCAGCGTCCGCCGCCTAACGCCGGAGGATATCGAGGTCGGCTTTCAGGTCCTGGCGCGAAAGCTGGAGCTCCGGATCGGCGCGCTGGCCGGAGAGGCGGGCCTGCGCTGGAGCTTCCGCTCGGTCTGCGGCGAACCTCTGGCCCAGATCGTCGCCGCCGCACCGGAGAGCGATCTGCTGCTTCTGGCCGCTCCCCGGGCCGCGCGCTTCGATCTCGACGCCATGCGGCAGCTGGTTCACCAGATCGGGCGGCCGGCGATCTTTCTCACGGGCCGCAGGACGGGAAAGCCCGGGGTCTCGATGGTAGGAGCGACCCACGGCCTTCAAGAAGGGATCTTGGCCGCGGCAGCATCGCTGGCCCGCGCGCTCTCGGGAGAGCTGACAATCTATGCCCAGGCATCGGACGCGGCGGGAGACATCCGCCAGCGGCAGCTTGCCGCTGTACTGCCGCCGGATCTTCGGCTGAGAATCGCGAGCGCCGGCGCACCTGAGCTGGCGGAGGCCCTGACGAGCGAGGCGATCCTGATCGTGCCCGATCGGCAGTCGCGCCCTTCGGCTGGAGACCCGGAAATCGCGTAGGGCGTGGCAGACGGTCGCCGGCTTTGACCTCGGTCAAAGCAGGTTCGGCCGCGTCGCCTATGATCTGGCAAGACCTGGTGAGGTGCCTATGGAATTCATGGAAGCCCTGCGCACGCGACGGGCGTGCCGCGAGTTCACTGAGGAGCCGATCGAGCGGTCGACGATCGAGGATCTGATCGCCGCCGCGATCCTGGCGCCGAGCGCGATGAATCTGCAGCCCTGGGCCTTCGTTGTCGTGAACGGCGCGGCGAGGCTCCATGCGATGTCCGCCGAGGCGAGACGGGTGGCACTGGACCATCTGCCCTCGAGTTCGCCGCTCCGCGCGCACCTCGCCGTCCCGCACTTCGAAATCTTCCATAACGCGGCGGCGCTGATCGTGATCTGCGCAACCGGCGGCGAGCAACAGGCAGCGGAAGACTGCTGTCTTGCCGCCGAGAATCTGATGCTAGCCGCGCATGCCAAGGGTTTCGGCACCTGCTGGATCGGATTGTCGCGGCTCTGGCTTGGCTCCCGCGAGGTCAAGGCCGAGCTCGGCATTGCCCCGGATCTGCACCCGGTCGCACCCATCATCCTCGGTCGGCCGAGAACCCACCCGCCCGCGACCCCGCGCAATGCGCCTAAGATAATCTGGGCGCGCTGACCATAAGTCCGAGCGCCGCGATCCGCCTGGGAATCCGGAGCCGCGGCCTTCAGGCGGAGGCCCAGAGATCGCGGAGCTCGCGGGGAAACATCTCGATCAGCTTGGCGACCTCGCCGGCATCGATCCGCTTCCATATCGCGTCGAAGACGGCGCGGGCAACCCGTTCGGGCTGCGGCGCGAGCTTGTCCGGAAGCCGATCGGCGACCCCGGCGAGGAAATCGTCGAGATGACGTTCGCGGGTCGGTGTCTTGGCCGGATGCCAGCCCTCGTAGTAGACGCCGCGCAACAGCAGCGGCAGTTGCGCCCCGAGATGGACGGCATTCTCCGGCCCGATGCGGTCGCGCAGCGCGTGCAGCACGGCCTTCAAGGCGGCATACGCATCCTCCTTCTGCTCGGTGCCGAGCGTGGTCATGACCGTGTTCAGCCATACATGGCTTTCCTGCAGCGTCTTGTCGAAGACAGCCAGCCCCGTGGAAGACATAGGGCACCTCCTTCATCTTTGATTCCGCTGCAGACTAAGGCTCTGCCCGGCGACCGCCTTTGACCCAGGTCAACCTGTGCTCTCAGAACAAGCCTGCACGCTCCTGATCGGCGAGCTCCACGTAGGTCTTGGCGCGGGCTTGCCAGGCCGCTGGCTCGGCGATGTCCAGCTCTTTGAGATGCCAGATGGCGAGCCTCGCGCGCAGCAGCGCGCGACAGGATTTGTAGAAAGCCAAGAGATCGGGGCTCGCCGTCGCGGCAGAATCGATTTCGAACAAAGCCCGGCCCAGGGAGGGCTCGCCCAGGCCGTCGCATTCCATGGCGAGCGACGCCAGCTCGTCCGCAACGTCGACGACGCGGAACTCGCGCTCGAATTCCAGACAATCGATCACCTGAACCGGCGGGCCGACAAAGACGTGCTCCGGGCGGAGATCGCCGTGACCCTCGACGATGTGCTCACCCTCGGCGCGCTGCTCGACGCGCCGCAGCTCACGCGAGAGATACGCCAGTTGCGCGTCGGCGACGGCACGGATGAGGGGTTCGAGGGAAGCGGGCGCATAGCGCAATAGCTCGGTCCGATTCCCTTCGATCCCGGCCTGCAGCTTCTGGCGATAGAGCCCCGGGGCTAGCTCGACCCGGGGCGCAAAGCGATAGAAGTCGTCCATCAGTGCGACCAAGCGTTCGCGGTCCGAGCGCAGCAACCCTCCCGCCCGGATCACCGAATCCAGCATGCGATGCGCCGGCAATCGCTGCATCTTCACCAGCCAGTCGACCGCGGGACCGGGCCCATCGATTTTCAGATTGCCCCAGGGGTTCATCGCCAGCGGCACCACCGCCAGATAGACCTTGGGTGCAAGCCGCCGGTTGAGGCGAAGTTCCTCCTGGCAAGAGCGCTTGCGCAGCTCAACCGTGCTGAAATCGAGGAAGTCGTAGCGGACCGGCTTCTTGAGCTTGTAGGCGTAGTGGCCCGCCAGGAACACCCAGGACATGTGGGTCTCGATCACCTCGACGCCACTCGCCGGATCCGGATAGTTCGACGGCCGGCGCAGGAAATCCAGCTTGTCTGCCTGCTTGACCAACCCCTGCTCGGGATCAGCCGGGGTACCGCGAGAGATCATGGCGCGTGGCTTTCGCGCGCTCCTTCGGCTGCCTGGCGGAGCAGCTTTGCCACCGTCGCGTCGTCCACCTGCCGGAAATCCGAATAGAATTGGCCGACACCGTGGAAATTGGCCGGCGCATAAAGGCAAACGACCTGGTCCGCTTCGCCGCGCAGCACGTCCACCGTCTCCGGTGGTGCGACCGCCGTCGCCACGATGGTCGATCGAGGCTGGCGACGCCGGGTCGCCCGAAGCGCGGCGCGCATGGTTGCGCCGGTGGCGATGCCGTCATCGACCAGAATGGCCGCGCAATCGCGCACCGGAAGCGGCGGCCGACCCTCCAGATAGAGTTGCCGCCGACGCTCGATCTCGCGCAGTTGCACGTCGCGTTCCTTCCGAAGAAAGGAATCGGCGACGCCGATCTGCGCTCTCACGTCTTCGTTGATGACGAGCTCCGGTTCGTCGCCATCGACGATCGCGCCGACGGCGAGCTCGGGCTGCCAAGGCGCACCGATCTTGCGCACCAGCACGAGGTCGAGCGGTGCTTTCAGTGCCTTGGCCACCTCATAGGCGACGGGGACGCCGCCGCGGGGGAGGGCGAGCACGACGGGACTGGCCAGCTCAAGGCGCACGAGCGCGGCTGCGAGCTGACGTCCCGCGTCGGCCCTGTCCTCGAACCGCATCCTTCGATCCCATGGGGCTTCCATCGAGCGAGTCTAGAGGTTCGGCTCCGGGCATCCTTGACTTATGTCAAGGCGTTCTGTCTCGTTGAGATGGGATGTCTCAGAGGTTCAAGAACGGAGGTCCCTCGATGAGTCGTCCGGCCATGGTCTTCGCGCTCGCTGGATCGGAGGAGTATGGCGCGCGGCTTGCGGCAAGGCTGGGCGCGCAACTCCAGCCCGCGGAAGAGCGGGAGTTCGAGGACGGCGAGCATAAGTCGCGACCGATGGTCGAGGTTGCCGCGCGCGACGTCTCCGTCGTTCATTCGCTCTATGGCGATGGACGGCAGAGCGTCAACGACAAGCTTTGTCGCCTCTTGTTCTTCGTCGGTGCCCTGAAGGAGTCCGGTGCAGCGCGGGTCACCGCGGTCGCGCCCTATCTCTGCTATCAGCGCAAGGATCGTCAGACCAAGCCGCGCGATCCTGTCGCCACGAAATACCTGGCCCGCATGTTCGAGGCCGTCGGTACCGATTGCGTCGTCACGCTCGACGTTCACAATCTCTCGGCCTTCCAGAATGCGTTCCGCTGCGAGACCCGGCATATCGAGGCGGCTCCGCTGTTCGTCGAACATTTCGCGAGCCGCGTGCGCGGAGAGCCAGTCACGGTGATCTCGCCCGATATCGGCGGCACCAAGCGGGCGGAGGATTTTCGCCGCGCACTCGCGGCCCGCATCGATCAGGAACCGTTGCCGGGCTTCATGGAGAAACGCCGCAGCAGCGGCAAGGTCTCCGGCGACACTCTGGTCGGCGAGGTGCGCGGCCGCACGGTCATCATCATCGATGACATGATCAGCTCCGGCACCACGCTCCACCGGGCCGCGCAAGCCTGCCGAAGCGCGGGCGCCGCCCGCGTCGATGCTGCCGCGACGCACGCGCTCTTCACCGGCAGCGCGCTCGAGACTCTGAGCGGGCCCGCCATCGACAGT
The DNA here is from genome assembly GCA_035542015.1 of Candidatus Cybelea sp. Lineage (GTDB taxonomy): Bacteria > Pseudomonadota > Alphaproteobacteria > Dongiales > Dongiaceae > Dongia. The sequence goes on along the minus strand of DATKMF010000079.1, from coordinate 24,532 downwards.
ATCGTCATCGTCGACACGATTGCTTCGGCCCTGCTTTCGCGAAGCGCAGTCGCAAAGAAGGTGTCCGTGCTGGACTCGAGCAGCCTAGTCGCAGAAAGAATCTCGCCGGGCGATCGGTAGCGCCCGGAGGTGCTAGACGGCGGTGGCGCGGTTCGATGTCATCACGGGCGGCCAGTTGTGCGCCTCCGTCTGGCGGCTCTTCGCCCAGGCATAGAGCGCGTCGTAGATGACGAAGCCGTGCCGCAGCACTTCGTGATCGTCGGGCGTCACATCGCGCAGCCCTTGCGAGATCGCGAGCAACCCGGCGGATTGCGGTGTCAAATCGGGGCGGCTGGTATCCGCCCCGCGGACGATCAAGGCCAGGGTCATGATCGCCGGATCGCGCGAGAGTCCGTATTTCGCGATGAAGGCGTCGAAGCTGCAGAGATCTCCCGCATGGGTGAGCTCGACGCCGGGTATGTCATAGGGCGTCGCCCCCGTCGCCTCAGCCCGACCTAGCACCTGGTCGGGTGGCGCGAACAGGAACTCCGGCGTCTCGTCGATGAATCTTGCGATCAACCAGGGACAGGCGATCCGGTCGATCACGGGACGTTCGCGGGTGATCCATTTCATCGTCTTCCTCCCAGCGCTTGAGCCCTGAAAGCGCCAAAATACTGCGGAACGATGGTTGATACAAGTGTTGCATTTATCGAGCATAATGATACAGTAAAGATATGAACGGAGGTGACCCCGAGACCGGGCAGCGTTGGCTGCTCCTGATCCACCAGCTGCCGACCAAACCCGCCTATTTCCGGGTGAAGGTGTGGCGGCGGCTGCAGGGGATCGGCGCGGTGGCGGTGAAGAGCACGGTCTACGCCTTGCCGGCGAATGCCGAGACCCAAGAGGACTTCGAATGGCTCCTGAAGGAGATCACGGAGGGGGGCGGCGAAGCGATGGTGTGCGAGGCGCGGCTGATCGACGGGCTCGCCGATCCCCAGGTCCGTGCGCTGTTCGATGCCGCGCGCGACGACGATTACGATGAGATCACCAAGGAGGTGCGGTCTCTCCTGGCCAAGCGGACATCGCTGACGACCGAGGCAGAGACCGTGGAGGCGCGCAGCCAGGCGCGGCGTCTGCGCAAGCGACTCGCCGAGATCGTGGCGATCGATTTCTTCGGCGCGACCGGCCGCCTCACCGCGGAGAGCCTGGTCGCCGAATTGGAAACCCGGATTGCGGAGGACAAGGACATGCCAGAAGCAGAACGACAGGCTAAGTCCGCCGCCGACGATCTCAAAGGCCGCGTCTGGGTCACGCGCAAGGGCGTGCATGTCGATCGCATCGCCTGTGCCTGGTTGATCCGCCGCTTCATCGACACCGATGCGGTCATCCGTTTCGTGCCCGGCAAGGGTTATGCACCCAACGAGGGCGAGTTGCGCTTCGACATGTTCGAAGGCGAGTTCACGCATGAGGGCGACCGCTGCAGCTTCGAGGTCCTCCTCACGCGTTCCGGTCTCGGCGATCCTGCCCTCGCGGCAATCGCCGAGATCGTGCACGACATCGATCTCAAGGACGGCAAGTTCGGCCGCGAGGAGGCGGCCGGCATCGCGCATCTGATCGCCGGTATCGCCATGGCCAATGACCGCGACGAAGAACGGATCACCCAGGGTGGGCCGGTCTTCGACAATCTCTACCAGTATTTTCGCACCAAGCGCACGTAGTCAGAGGAAACCCGACGCATGGGCCAGATCCGGCGGGTCGAAGCGTCCGCTTCGTTGCGCGCCACGCCGTCACACGGCGTTCCATTCAGCGAGGCCGTTCGCGTCTGGGCGCGCGTCGCCGCCCTGAGCTTCGGCGGGCCCGCGGGGCAGATCGCGGTGATGCATCGCATCATCGTCGAAGAGAAACGCTGGATCGGCGAGACGCGGTTCCTGCATGCCTTGAACTACTGCATGCTGTTGCCCGGGCCCGAGGCCCAGCAGCTCGCGATCTACATCGGCTGGTTGATGCACAAGACCCGCGGCGGGCTGGTGGCCGGCACGCTGTTCGTGCTGCCGGGCATGGTCGCGATCATGGCCTTGAGCTGGATCTACGGGCTCTACGGCGAAGTGGGCGCGGTCCAGGCGTTGTTCTTCGGGTTGAAGGCCGCGGTGCTGGCGATCGTGCTCGAGGCGGTGGTGCGCGTGGGCAAGCGCGCGCTGAAGAACCGGGTGATGATCGGACTCGCCGCTGTGGCCTTCATCGCGATCTTCTTCCTGCATCTGCCATTCCCGATCATCATCCTCGGTGCCGGCCTGATCGGCTACTTCGGTGCGCGGGCCGGTGTGGCGGCTTTCCTCACCGGCGGCGGCCACGGCAAGGTCGGCAGCACGCAGGTGGCGGATGCCGAGAGCGTGCTCGGCGAATCCGTGCCGGAACATGCGCGGCCGAATCTCGGCTGGTCGCTCAGGATCGGCACCGTATTCCTGCTGCTCTGGCTCGTGCCGGTCGCGGCATTGCTGCTGCTCGCCGGCCCAGGCGACGTCTTCACCCAGATCTCGGTCTTCTTCTCCAAAATGGCGGTGGTCACCTTCGGCGGCGCCTATGCGGTCCTCGCCTATGTCGCCCAGCAGGCCGTCGGCACCTATCACTGGCTGCAGCCGGGCGAGATGCTGGACGGGCTCGGCATGGCCGAGACGACGCCGGGTCCATTGATCATGGTGACGCAGTTCGTCGGTTTCATGGGCGCCTTCCGCGCGCCCGGCGGATTCGACCCCCTGCTCGCCGGCACGATGGGTGGCCTGCTGACGACCTGGGTCACCTTCACGCCCTGCTTCCTCTGGATCTTCGTCGGTGCGCCTTACGTGGAGGCCCTGCGCAGCAATCAGGCACTCTCCGCCGCTCTCGCCACCATCACCGCAGCGGTCGTCGGCGTCATTCTCAACCTGGCCGTCTGGTTCGCGCTGCACGTCCTGTTCGGCGAGCTTCACAGCGTCGCGCCACTCGCCACTACGCTCGATGTTCCGGTCCTCGCCTCCGTGAAGGTGCCGTCGCTCATCCTGACGCTCGGCGCCATGCTCGCCGTCTTCCGCTACAAGGTCGGCATGCTGAAGGTGCTCGCGGCCTGCTCGATCATCGGCCTCATCTATGGTCTCGCCACCGGAATGACCTAGCCCCGAGGAGAACCCACATATGCCCCATGCCTTGAAGCCGCTTCCGTTCAAGCAGACACGATTGGATGGCCCTCCGAGCGCCTGCTCGCCAGCCATTGCGAGAACAACTACGGTGGGGCGATCCGCCGCCTGAATGCGAGCGAGGCCGGGCTCTCGGCGCTCGACTGGTCGAAGGCTCCGGTCTTCGAGATCAACGGGCTGAAGCGCGAGGAGCTGATCGCAGCAAACTCGGCGATCCTTCACGAGGTCTACTTCGAAGGGCTCGGCGGATCGGGTGAAGCATCCGGCGAGATCGCCGCCGCGCTCGAACGCGGCTCGGTCGCGCGATGGCAGGCGGAAATTGCCGTGATGGGCAAGGCGCTGGCCGGTGGATCGGGTTGGGTGCTGCTCTCCTGGTCGGATCGGCGTGGCCGGCTGGTCAATCAACGGGCGGCGGATCATGCACATGTATTGGCAGATTCCCGCCCCCAGCTGGCGCTGGACAGGGACGAGCACGCCTATCATCTCGATTTCGGCGCCAAGGCAAGCGCCTACGTCGGCGCGCTGGACCGACCGTGCCGCTTGTACGCTAAAGTACCGAAACTGCTTTGTTCTTATGGAAGGCCGGCGCTATAGATCGCGCGGAAGGAGATTTCGATGGCTCAAGCCCCGAAGCCGGAGACGCTGCAGCTGCAGGCGAACGGCTGGGTGCCGAACAACCCGCGCCTGCCGATCCTGGTCTATCGATCGGCCGTCGAGGTCGGCGGCAAGGACCCGGCCGCGCGGTTCGAGGCGATGTTCAACCGCAATGGCTGGCCGGCGGCCTGGCGCAACGGCGTCTATCCCTACCATCACTTCCATACGAAGGCGCATGAGGTGCTGGGCTTCGCGGCCGGCAGCGCGCGGCTGATGTTGGGCGGCCCGAACGGGCAGGAGGTCACGGTTCATGCTGGCGATGTCGCGCTGCTGCCGGTCGGTACCGGCCATTGCCGCATCGAGGCGAGTGCCGATTTCCTGGTGGTCGGCGCCTATCCGCCGGGCCAGCACCCCGACACAAATCGCTCGGCGGTGACGCCTGACGCGATTGCACGGATCGCCAGCCTGCCGTTTCCGGACTCCGATCCGGTCTCCGGACCCGAGGGACCGGTGCTCTCGCTCTGGCGGAAGGCGACCTAGGCTGCCTCGGCCGAATCGAGTTCCCAGAGCGCGATCTCGCAGTTCATCAGATGGCGGCCGATCAGGCGCCGGAAGAAATCGCCATGGCCGACGACCGCAATGCGCGCTTCCGGCCGCGCCGCGATCATCGCCTTGAACCGGGTCACCCGGTCGTCGAGCACCACCTCGGGCTCGCGCGGGAAGCCGAGGTCGCAGACCGGGCCTTCCACGTGCCACCACGGCTCCTCGAGTCCGGCGAAGTCGAGGGCCGGGAATTCGCGGGCGAGATCGACGGCACAGCGGCCGATGTCGCAGCTGCTGTTCTGCCATTCGCGGTGCAACGGCTCGATCAGGATCGGCACGCGCCCGCCGAAGATGCCGACCGCGGTCTGGATCGCGCGGGTGAGCGGGCTGGCGAGGACCAGGTCGAAAACCGTGTCGGCAAGCGCCTCCCGCGCCGCCGCGGCTTGGGCATGGCCGAGCTCGGTCAGCGGTGCGTCAAAATGCATCGGGTCTTCGCCGGTCGCCTCGCAATGGGCGTTGAACAGGGATTGGCCGTGGCGGATCAGATGGATGGTCTTCTGCATGATATTAGAGCTTTGATGTTCCTTGATAAATCAGCGCCGGATGCTCTGAATTTAAGCCCGGCTACGCCCAGTGGCCGATATAGCAGCCCGGCGAATCCCGCGCAGCACTAATCGCTGCGCTTGCGCGGCTCCCGGATTTTGCCGGCCCGCGCCTTGGCAATCGCCGAGAGCGAGCGGCTGCCGAGTTCCGATCGGAAGACGCCCGGGATCTCGAGCGCGACGCGCCGGCGCCAGTTGGGATGCTCGGTCGTCGTGCCCGGGACGTTGACTGGCATGAGCTCCCCGGCGAGATCGTCGTATTGCGCCAGGGCGACCGCGGCGCTGCTCCGAGAGAGAAAGTCGTGCACGCTAGCGGACATGTCGGCAGTCTCGCTCTTCGGTCCGATCGCGACGCGGGTGGTCTCCGTCACCGCCCTGGCGAGCGCCGCGCCGTCTGGGTCGGCGCGATGCTCTTTCCACCAGCCGGGTAGGGTCGCGAGATCGTGGGTGCCGAACATGGCGACCGATTGCCCGCGGTAGCGATTGGAAGGGTGGAACTCGGTCGCCCCACGCTCGAACATCACCACGCTCATGGAGAGCAGCCCCGCCGCCGCCATCCGCTCGCGGAAGCCCGAGGGCACGGTGCCGAGATCCTCGCCCACCACCATGCAGCGATGGCGATGCGATTCGACGGCGAGGATCGCGAGCATGATCTCCGAAGGATTGCGCACATAGGCGCCTGCGGCGGCCATCGCGCCTTCGGGGACCCAGAGCAGTCTTTCCAACCCCATCGCATGGTCGAGCCGCAGCGCGCCCGCATGGCGCATGTTGGCGCGCAGCAAGTCGATCCAGGGTTGGAAGAGCAACCGCCGCAGCGCGTGCGGATCGAAGGGCGGAATGCCCCAGATCTGGCCGGTCGCGGAATAAGGATCGGGCGGTGCGCCGACCGAGACCGCGCCGGCGAAAACGTCTCGCCCCAACGTCGCCTCGGCACCATACGGCGCCGGGCCGACGGCAAGATCGCGATAGAGGCCGATCGCGAGACCGCTCTCGGCTGCCGCTGCGAGCGAGCGATCCGCCCACCATTGCAGGAACACTTCGAACGCCGCCGCGTCGTCGCCATGTCCGCCGCTCTGGAACACGGCGAAGGCGCGCAATGAATCGCCGCCCTCATCGGTGAAGCGTTTGAGCTCGCCTTCCAGCGGATCACCGCGCTTGCGAAAGCGCATCCAGACCCGGCGGAACACGTCCCTCTTCAAGGCCAAGACACCGGGATAGTCGATGAGCGGGGCCGCGCGCAGGGTCGCGGCTTTCGCCTCCGCTTCTGTGAACCACGGGTCCTCGGCGCGGAGGTCGACGTAACCCGGCAGGCTCGCGGGATCGATATAAGCCGGTTCCAGGAAGCGTCGGTCGGAGGGGTAGTAGGGGCTCAGGTGATCCGGCCGGTCGGGGAAAAGCGCGTGCAGCGGGTTGATGCCGAGCAGCGCGCCACCATGCCGAGTCGTCTCTGCCGCGAGATCGCGCAAGGTCGAGAGATCTCCGATCCCCCAATCCTGTGCCGAGCGCACGGCATAGAGATTGGCAGCGAGACCCCAGCACTTGCGCGCGAGGATCTCGGTCGGCAGCCAGGCTCTCGCGGGCGAGGCAACGATCAGCGCCTCCGCACCATCGAGCTCCAGTCGATGCAGTCCCATCGGCAAGACCGCCGCGGTCGGGGCGCGCCACCGTTCGCGCACCATCCCGTCGATCCGCCGCGCCTCGATCAGCTTGCCTTCGCTCGGCCGGAACGTGAGCGCCATCCGCTCGCCGCTCTCCAGGGTCAGAGCCGGTGCGATCGCGCGACCCGCCGCAGCGCGATCGACCGTGACGTCGAGCACGAGCGCCGCGCCGGCGCGCGCGATCAGCGCGTGCGGCAGCGTGCGGCGCCAATCCTCGCTCTCCAGCGTCGCGATACTCGCACGGATCTCGGCGGCGCTCCCCGCCGGCAGACGCATCGCCGACAAGAGCGCGCGCTTGGTCTCGGGGGTAACGACATGATCCTTGCCGGTCGCATCGCGATGCTCGGGCTCGATCCCCGCGCGCTTGGCCAGCCGCTCCAGCAGCGCCGGGTCGTCGCGCGTCGCCGACACGGTCTCGTCCGCGAGCAGCATCACCGCGCGCGCCGGCACGCGGAGCGTCGTGCCGGTCTGGTACTCGGTGCCATTCTCGGCTGAATCGAGCAAGACGCGCCAAGCACCATCGGTCGGCGGCAGGACCGCGGTTGCGGTCTCGCCTCCGTTGACGATGAGGTAGACGTGATCCGCCGACTCTTCGTCGTAGAGCTCCAGGCCGAGGAACCGCCGCGTCCCGTCGCGCCAGCCGGCCTCGACGATCTCCACGCCGTCCTCGCGCCGCCAGATCGCGTCGGGGTACTCCGCGCCATCGATCGGCTTTCCGGTGAGGAATCGATCGCGATGCAGCGCCGGATGCGCCTTGCGGAGCGCCACCGCGCGCCGCACGAACTCCATCAGCGCCGCGTGCTTGCGCGCCTCCGTCCAGTCGATCCAGGTGGTTTCGTTGTCCTGGGCATAGGCGTTGTTGTTGCCACGCTGGCTCTGGCCGAGCTCGTCGCCGGAGCGCAGCATCGGCGTGCCGCGCGCGAGCAGCAGCGTCGCCAGCAGCGCGCGCACATCGCCTGCACGCGCCGCCACAATCTTCGGATCGTCGCTCGGTCCTTCGACGCCGTGGTTCCAGCTGATGTTGTCGTTGGTGCCGTCGGCGCCGTGCTCGCCATTGGCCTCGTTGTGCTTCGCGCGATAGGCGACGAGGTCGGCGAGGGTGAACCCGTCATGGGCGGTGACGAAGTTGACGATGTCGCTCGGTCGGCGCCGCGCGGCGTCGAACCGGTCGGTCGAGCCGGAGAGCCGTGACGCGAGGTGCGAGATGCCGCTCGACGATCCCCGCCAGAAGCGGCGAACGTCGTCGCGGAAAAGGTCGTTCCATTCGGCGATACCCGGCGGGAACCCGCCGCCGCGATAGCCGCCCGGCCCCATGTCCCATGGTTCGGCGATCAGCTTCACGCCGCAGAGCACCGGATCCTGCCGCAGGCCAGCGAGGAACGGACCCTCGGTCTCGAAGCCGCGCTCGGTGCGCCCGAGCGTGGTCGCGAGATCGAAGCGGAATCCATCGATCCCGATCGCCTCCACCCAGTGCCGCATGGCGTCCATGACCAGGCGCAGCACCGGCGCATGATCCAGCGCCAGCGCGTTGCCGCAGGCGGTCACGTTGTCATAGAGGCGCGGCGCACCGGGTTTGAGGCGGTAGTAGAGCGCGTTGTCGATGCCGCGGTAGCAGACCGTGGGACCGAGCTCGTCGCCTTCGCCACTGTGGTTGTAAACCACGTCGAGGATCACTTCGAGCCCGGCCGCATGGATGCGGGCGATCGCGTCGCGCAGCGCCGAAACCGACGCCCCGCCGGCGATGCGCGGATCGGCGGCGAGGAAGGTCACCGGGTTGTAGCCCCAGTAGTTCCTGAGGCCCAACGGCGGCAGATGCCGCTCGTCGATCAGCGCCGCGACCGGCATCAGCTCCAAGCTGGTGACGCCGAGCTTCGTCAAGTGCTCGAGCGCCGTCGGCAAGGCGAGGCCGAGCAGCGTGCCGCGAAACCGCGGCGGCACGGCGTCCATGCGCTGGGTAAAGCCCTTCACATGCATCTCATAGATGACGGTCTGCTCCCAGGGAATCCGCGGGCCCGGCAGCGCCGCGCCGTCGATCTCCGTCACAATCGCCTTCGGCATATCCGGCGCGCTGTCGCTCGTGCTGAAGGAGAGATCGACCTCCGCTGACCCGCGGTTGAAGCCGAACATCGATTCCGCAAGCTGGAAAGGCCGGTCGATCGCCAGCGCGTAAGGATCGATCATCAGCTTGTTGGCATTGAAGCGATGGCCGCTCGCGGGGTCGTACGGCCCGTGCACGCGATAGCCGTAGCGCTGCCCCGGCCCGATCTCCGCCACATGTCCGTGCCAGACGCCCGCCGTGCGCTCGGGCAGCGCGATGCGATCGAGCTCGGTCTCGCCCCTGGCATCGAACAGGCAGAGCTCCACTCGCTCGGCATGTTCGGAAACAAGCGCGAAATTGGTGCCCTTGGCGTCCGGAATTGCGCCAAGCCGCACCGGCGATCCGCCTGACGCGCGATAAAGCATAGAGGCTCGGGCTCAGGTGATGACCGAGGGCGCGTCGCGGCCGAGGGTCTTCGGCAGATCGATCAGCGCCTTGGAGAACTGGATGAGATCGGCGAGCGCGCCCTGGGTTTCCTCGCCGTGCTGCGAGGGTTCGGCGACGAAGCGCTCGAGATAGATGCGCAGAGTGGCGCCGGCGGTTCCGGTGCCGGAGAGGCGATAGACTACCCGCGCGCCGTCCTCCAGCATGATGCGGATGCCCTGGTTGCGGCTGTCGGACCCGTCGACCGGATCGTGATAGGCGAAGTCGTCCGCCGCCGCGACCTTGAGCGGTCCGAAGGCGCGGCCCGCGAGGCTCGGCAGTCGGTCGCGCAGAGCCATGATCATCCGATCCGCCGCCGCGGCGTCGACTTCCTCATAGTCGTGGCGCGAATAGAAGTCGCGTCCGTATTTCCGCCAATGGTCGACAACGATCTCCTTGACGGGAAGTTGCCGTGCCGCCAGCACATTGAGCCAGAGCAGCACCGCCCAGACTCCGTCCTTCTCCCGCACATGGTTGGAGCCGGTGCCGGCGCTTTCCTCACCGCAGAGGGTGATCAACCCCGCGTCAAGCAGGTTGCCGAAGAACTTCCACCCGGTCGGCGTCTCATAGCTCTCGATGCCGAGCGCCTTCGCGACCCGGTCGGCGGCGCGACTGGTCGGCATCGAGCGCGCCAGCCCGGCGATGCCCTTGGCATACCCCGGCGCCAGTTGCGCGTTGGCGCCGAGGATGGCGAGGCTGTCCGACGGCGTCACGAACTGACCGCGGCCGATGATGAGGTTGCGGTCGCCGTCGCCGTCGGAAGCCGCGCAGAGATCGGGCGCCTGCGGCGACATCGCGAGATCGTAGAGATGCTTGGCGTAGACCAGGTTGGGATCGGGATGGCCGTTGCCGAAATCCTCCAGCGGCTCGCCGTTCATCACCGTGCCGGGCTTGGCACCGAGCATGGTTTCGAGGATGCGCCTGGCATAGGGTCCGGTCACCGCGTGCATGGCATCGAAGCGCATGATGAAGCCGCCGGCGAACATGCGCTTGATCCGGTCGAAGTCGAACAACGTCGTCATCAGCGCCGCATAGTCATCGACCGAATCGACGATCTCCACCCGCGCCTCGCCGACTTTCGCCTCGCCGAGCTTGTCGAGATCGACATCCGGCGCACCCACGATCCGATATTCGGTGATCTTCTGCGTCCGCGCGAAGGCGGCGTCGGTGACCTTCTCCGGCGCCGGCCCGCCATTGCCGATATTGTATTTGATGCCGAAATCGCCATGCGGTCCGCCGGGATTGTGGCTGGCCGACAGGATGATGCCGCCGAACGCCTTGCGCTTGCGAATCAGGTTCGAGGCGGCCGGCGTCGAGAGGATGCCGCCGCGCCCGACGACGATATGCGCAAAGCCGTTGGCCGCGGCGATCTTGAGCACGGTCTGGATCGCCGCGCGGTTGTGATAGCGCCCGTCGCCGCCGACCACCAGCATGGCGCCCGCTGGCTTCTCCAGCACGTCGAACACCGCTTGCACGAAGTTCTCGAGATAGTGCGGCTGCTGGAACACCTTCACCTTCTTGCGCAGGCCCGACGTGCCGGGCTTCTGGCCTTCGAACGGCTTGGTGGCAACGGTGCGGATCATACGGCTTTCACCTTGGCTCGCTGCGGCGCAGCACGATGCGGGACGATGGAGCGAAAGAGCGCGGCATAGTGCTCAGCCGGCCGTTGCCAGCTGACGTCGCTTGCCATGCCGTTCTTCTGCAGGCTCTTCCAGACCGAGGGCTCGCGATAGCAGCGGAACACGCGTTCCAGCGCAGCATCCAGCGCCTCCGCCGTTACCGGCGCGAACTGGAAGCCGGTCGCGACCCCCGCGGCGAGCGCCGCCTCGTTGGCGTCGATCACCGTGTCGGCAAGGCCGCCGGTATGGGCGACGATCGGCACCGTGCCGTAACGCAGGCCATAGAGCTGGGTCAGGCCGCAGGGCTCGAAACGGGAAGGAATGAGGATCGCATCGGCGCCGCCTTGCAAGAGATGCGACAGCGCCTCGTCATAGCCGAGCACGATGCCGACGCTGCCCGGATGGCGTGCGGCGGCGGCCGTCAGCTCGCTCTGCAGCGCGGCATCGCCGCTGCCGAGGAGGGCCAATTGTCCGCCGGCCGCCACCAGCTGCGGCAGCGCCGCGAGCGCCAAGTCGATGCCTTTCTGCCAGGTCAGGCGGCTGATCACCGTGAGGAGCGGCCCATCGCTCTCAGCCGCGAGATTGAAGCGCTCCCGGATCGCCGCCTTGTTGGCCTTGCGTCCGCCGAGCTTGGCCCCGTCATAGCGCGCGCTGAGCAGCGGATCCTTGGCCGGATTCCAGACCGCCGTGTCGATGCCGTTCAATATGCCGCTCAGGAATTGCGCCCGGTGCCGCAGCAACCCGTCGAGCCCCATGCCCATCTCGCGGGTCTGGATCTCCTGGGCATAGGTCGGCGAGACGGTGGTGATACGGTCGGCGAGCGAGAGCGCACCCTTCAGGAATCCGACCTGGCCGTAATACTCGACGCCTTCGAGGGTGAACGATTCCGAGGGCAGCTTCAGGGCTTCCAGCGTGGCATGCGGGAATTGGCCCTGATAGGCGAGATTGTGCACCGTCACCACCGTGCCCGGCGCCCGTGTCTTCTTCCCGTGGCCATAGCGCAGGTAGACCGGGACGAGTCCCGCCTGCCAGTCATGCGCATGGATCACGTCCGGCTGGTATCCGGCGATGAGACCGCGGCCGACGTCCGCCGCCGCAAAGGAGAGCGCCGCGAAGCGCAGCGCGTTGTCCGGCCAGTCCTTGCCCGTGGCATCGAGGTAGGGATTACCCGGCCGGTCATAGAGATGCGGCGCGTCGAGAGCCAGAAGGTCGAGCCCCTTCGCGGTGCCGGCGATCAGCCGCGCCTTGCCGCCGAAAAGGTCTTTCCAGTGATGCAAGTCCTCGCCCTGCTCGATCGCGCTCATCACCGCGGGATAGCCCGGCATCATGGTGCGGACCGCGACCCCGAGCGGGGCCAGTGCCGCGGGGAGCGCGCCCGCCACATCGGCGAGGCCCCCGGTCTTCACCAGCGGGAAGACCTCGGAGGCGACCGAAAGCACGCGAAGATCGGTCATTTTGGAAGCTTGTCGATCATCGTCTGGGTGATGAGGCAGATGCCCTTCTCGGTGCGGCGGAAGCGCTTGGCGTCGAGCTCCGTATCCTCGCCCACCACCAGCCCTTCCGGAATCGTCACGCCGCGGTCGATGACCACGTTCTTCAGCGAGCAATACCGGCCGATGTCGACATAGGGCAGGATTACGCCGCCCTCGACCCGGCTGTAGCTGTTCACCCGCACGCCGGTGAAGAGCAGGCTGCGCCGCAAGGTGGCGCCCGAGACGATGCAGCCGCCGGAGACCAGCGAGGAGATCGCCTCGCCGCGCCGGCCGTCCTCATCATGCACGAACTTCGCCGGCGGCACGATCGCGCCATAGGTCCAGATCGGCCAGTTGTGGTCGTAGAGATCGAGCGCCGGCACCACGTCGGTCAGATCGATGTTGGCTTCCCAATAGGCATCGACCGTGCCGACGTCGCGCCAATAGGCCTCGGATTCATGATCCGAACGCACGCAGGAATCGCTGAACGGATGGGCGACCGCCTTGCCGTTCTTCACGATGTAGGGAATGAGGTCCTTGCCGAAATCGTGGCTGGAGTGCGGGTCGGCGGCGTCACGACACAGCAGCTCGTGCAGGAACTTCGTCTGGAACACGTAGATGCCCATGCTGGCGAGCGCGGTATCGGGTTTGCCCGGCATAGCCGGCGGGTCCGTCGGCTTCTCGAGGAACTGCACGATGCGGTTGCTCTCGTCCACATGCATCACGCCGAAGCCGGTCGCCTCAATGCGCGGCACCTCGATGCATCCGACGGTCACGTCGGCGCCGGAATCGACGTGGTGCTGCAGCATCACCGTGTAGTCCATCTTGTAGATGTGATCGCCCGCCAGAATGATGATGTATTCCACTTCGTAGCCCTCGACGATGTCGAGGTTCTGATAGACCGCGTCGGCCGTCCCCAGATACCACTGGTTCTCGGAGACGCGCTGGCTCGCGGGCAGGATGTCGAAGCTCTCGTTGCGTTCGGGCCGGAAGAAGTTCCAACCGCGCTGCAGATGCCGGATGAGGCTATGCGCCTTGTATTGCGAGGCGACGCCGATGCGGCGGATCCCCGAGTTGAGCGCGTTCGAGAGCGCGAAGTCGATGATCCGCGACTTGCCACCGAAATAGACCGCGGGCTTGGCCCGCCTGTCGGTCAACTCCAGGAGCCGCGAGCCGCGCCCGCCCGCCAGAACATAAGCCATCGCCGAGCGTGCCAGGCGCACGCTGGTTGCGTAATGCTGGCTCGTCTGCAGGTCCATGGCGCTCCCCCTGCCGCTCCCAGCGGCGGTTGTTGTCGTTGCTCAACGCACCGGGCTAGCCCGCCGATTCCTCCCCGGTAGCTAGAGTAAAGTACAGGGTGGATAGCGGCGGCAATGTGAAGCTGGCGGAGAAGGGCCGGCCGTGATGTGGCACCGCCTCGGCATCGACCCCGCCCAGATTGCCGATGCCGGAGCCGCCATAAAGGATTGCGTCGGTGTTCAGCCGCTCGATCCAGCGCCCGCCACCGGGGAGGCCGATGCGGAAGCCCGGGCGCGGTACCGGGGTGAAGTTGGAGACCACCAGCACCGGCGGCGTTCTCTCCTGGCCATAGCGCAGCCAGGAGAACACCGAGTTTTCCGGGTCATTGGCCTCGATCCATTGGAAGCCGGAGGGAAGGCAGTCCCGCTCGTGCAAGGCGGGCAGGGCGCGGTAAAGCGCGTTCAAATCCGTCACCAGCCGCCGGATGCCGCGATGCCAGTCCACGTCCATCAGATGCCAGTCGAGGCTCTGCTGATAGTCCCACTCCCGGCCCTGGCCGAACTCCTGGCCCATGAAAAGCAGCTTCTTGCCCGGATGCCCCCACATGAACCCGTAATAGGCGCGCAGGTTCGCAAACTTCTGCCAGGGATCGCCCGGCATGCGGTCGAGGATCGAACCTTTCCCATGCACGACCTCGTCATGGGAGAGCGGCAGCACGAAGTTCTCGGAGAAGGCATAGAGCAGGCCGAAGGTCATGCGGTCATGATGCCAGCGCCGATGGACGGACTCCTTCTTCATGTAGTCGAGCGTGTCGTGCATCCAGCCCATGTTCCACTTGAAGCCGAAGCCGAGACCGCCGGTCCAGGTCGGCCGCGAGACGCCGGCCCAGGCGGTCGATTCCTCGGCCACCGTCACGATCCCGGGATGCGCGCCATAGGCGAGCTCGTTCATGCGCCGCAGGAAATCGATCGCCTCTAGATTCTCGTTGCCGCCATAACGGTTCGGAATCCACTCGCCGGCCTGGCGCGAATAGTCGAGATAGAGCATCGAGGCGACGGCATCGACCCGAAGCCCGTCGAGATGGAACTGCTCCAGCCAGTAGAGCGCATTGGCATGCAGGTAGTTGGCGACCTCGGCGCGGCCGAAATTGTAGATCAGCGTGCCCCAATCCTGGTGCTTGCCCTGTCTGGGATCGGCATGTTCGTAGAGCGCCGTCCCGTCGAACGCGCCGAGGCCATGCGGATCGGTCGGGAAATGTCCCGGTACCCAGTCGAGCAGTACGCCGATCCCTGCCAGATGGCAGCGCTCGACGAAGCGTGCGAACTGCTCCGGCGAGCCGTGCCGGCTGGTGGGCGCGAAGAGGCCGATCGGCTGATAGCCCCAGGATCCGTCGAACGGATGCTCGTTGATCGGCAGGAGCTCGATATGGGTGAAGCCGAGCTCCTTGGCATAGGGGATCAGCCGGTCGCCGAGCTCGTCATAGGTTAGGAACCGGTTGTCCTCGCCGCGCTGCCAGGAGCCGAGATGCACCTCGTAGATGCTCACCGGTGCGGAGACCGACTGCGTGTTTGCGCGCGCCGCCATCCAGTCGCCGTCGCGCCAGCGGAACGGCTCGGACGCCGCCACGACCGAAGCCGTGCTCGGCCGGAGCTCCGCCTGCTTGGCGATCGGGTCGGCCTTCTGCGGCAGCAAGTGCCCGTCCGCCGCCTTGATCTCATATTTGTAGAGCGCGCCGGCATCGATGCCGGGGATGAACATCTCCCACACGCCGGTGCCAAGCCGGTTGCGCATCACATGACGGCGGCCGTCCCAGCCGTTGAAGTCGCCGATCACCGAGACCCGCGACGCATTCGGCGCCCAGACCGCGAAGGCAACGCCGGAAACGCCTTCATGCTGCGTCACCCGCGCGCCGAGCCGCTCCCACAGGCGCCGATGCGTGCCTTCGCGGATCAGATAATCGTCGAGCGCGCCCAGGATCGGCGGGAAGCGGTAGGGGTCGTCGAACTCCCAGCTGCCGCCCGCATTGGAGGCGCGCAGCCGATAGGCGAACCAGACCGGCCGCTTCGGCACCGCGCCCTCGAACAGGCCGGGCTTGGCGATCTCCTTGAGCTTGGCCGCGACCGCCCCGGTCGCCGGATCGATCACCTCGAGCGTCGCAGCCGTCGGCAAGAAGGCGCGGATGACGAGCTCGCCCTCGACCTCATGCGGACCCAAGACCGCGAATACATCGCCGTGCCGCCCGTCCACGATCGCGGAGAGTGTAGTTGCATCGAGGCTGGGCGACGGGACGTTCACGCCTTGCCGTCTCCATGGCCCGGCGTCGGGCTCGGCGTCACGTTCCAGATGTCGGCCGCATATTCCCCGATGGCGCGATCGGAGCTGAACCAGCCCATGCGCGCCGTGTTCAGCAGCGCCCGCCTTGCCCATTCGTCCCGGCGCAGGAAGGCTGCGGCGACCTCGCGCTGCGCCGCCGCATAGGCGGCGAAATCGTCGGTCAGCATGAAATAGTCGTGGTTCATCAGATCGTCGACCAGCGGCACGAAGCGCCCGGTCTCCTCGGGCGAGAACACGCCCATCCGGACCGTCTCCAGCGCCTCCTCCAGTGCGGGCGACGCCTTGATGTTGGCCTTGGGATCGCGGCCCTGGCGACGGCGTGCTTCCACCTCGTCGGCGTGCAGGCCGAAGATCATGATGTTCTCCGCACCCACGTGGTCGCGCATCTCGATATTGGCGCCGTCAAGCGTGCCGATCGTGATCGCGCCGTTGAGCGCAAACTTCATGTTGCCGGTGCCCGAGGCCTCCATGCCCGCGGTCGAGATCTGCTCCGAGAGATCGGCTGCCGGGATGACGAGCTCGGCCAAGCTGACGTTGTAGTTCGGCAGGAACACGATCTGCAGCTTGTCCTGCACCATCGGGTCGTTGTTCACCATGCGCGCGACGTCGTTGATCAGCTTGATGATCAGCTTGGCGCGCTGGTAGCTGGCGGCCGCCTTGCCGGCGAAGATCTTCACCCGCGGCACCCAGTCCCGCGTCGGGTCCATGCGGATCGCATTGTAATGCGCGATCGCCTGCAGCACATTGAGGAGCTGTCGCTTGTATTCGTGCATGCGCTTGATCTGCACGTCGAACAGCACGCTGGGATCGAGCTGCAGCCCGCTCTGCCGCGCGATGGCGGCCACCAGGCGCTCCTTGTTCCTGTGCTTGGCCGCCATGAAGCGCTCGCGGAAAGCGGACTCCTCGGCCAGCGGCACCAGCTTCTCCAGCTGCTTGGCATCGCCCACCCAGTCGACGCCGATCGCCTCGGTGATCAAGTCGGCGAGGGCGCGGTTGCATTCCAGCAGCCAGCGGCGGACCGTGATACCGTTGGTCACATGGGTGATGCGGTCGGGATAGAGCTGGTGCAGGTCGCGGAACACGGTCTCGCGCATCAGCTTGCCGTGCAGCGCCGAGACCCCGTTGACCCGGTGCGAGCCGATGAAGGCGAGATGGCCCATCCGCACCCGCCGGCCGGCATTCTCATTGATCAGCGAGAGCGCCGCCACGCGGTCGGGGGCGATCTCCTTGCGTTCGGCCACCTGTGCGAGATGCAGCGCGTTGATCTGGTAGATGAGCTGCATATGGCGCGGCAGCAGCCGCTCCAGGATCTGTACCGGCCAGGTCTCCAGTGCTTCCGGAAGCAGCGTATGGTTGGTGTAGGCGAGCGTGGCGCGGGTCAGCTCCAGGGCGGTCCGCAATACGAACTTGTGCTCGTCGACCAGGATGCGGACGAGCTCCGCCACGGCGAGCGCCGGATGCGTGTCGTTCAGCTGGATCTGCGCGGTCTTCGGCAGGGTCGCGATGGTGCCGTGCTGGGTCAGGTGCCGGCGCACCAGGTCCTGCAGCGAGGCGCCGACGAAGAAATACTCCTGTCTCAGGCGCAGCTCTTGGCCTGCCGGCGTCGAATCGTCGGGATAGAGCACGCGCGAAATGTTGGTGGCGCGCACCTGCTCGGCGAAGGCGTCGAGATATTGCCCGCGGTTGAACTCCTCGAACTGCATCGGCGCGGCCGCCCGCGCCGACCAGAGCCGGAGCGTGTTCACCCTGCCGCTCCAGCCGGTGACCGGCGTGTCATAGGCGACCGCGATCACGTATTCGGATGGCCGCCACTCGAACTGGCCGCTGTTGTCGCGCTTGGGCTCGACCCTGCCGCCGAAGCCGATGTTGAAGGTCACCTCCGGCCGCTCGAACTCCCAGGGATTGCCGAACAGCAGCCAGTCCTCCGGGGTCTCGCTCTGCCAGCCGTCGCGGATCACTTGGCGGAAGAGCCCGTGCTCGTAGCGGATGCCGTAGCCGAAACCGGCGAGGCCCACGGTCGCCATGCTCTCCATGAAGCAGGCGGCGAGGCGGCCGAGGCCACCATTGCCGAGCGCCGCATCGGGCTCGGCCGTACGCACCGCGTCGAAATTGACGCCCATCTCGGTCAGCGCCGCACGGCAGGGGGCGAGCAGGCCGAGATTGCTCAAGGAGTCGATCAGCAGCCGGCCGATCAGGAATTCCAGCGAGAGATAGTAGACGCGCTTCTCGGAATGCGAGTAGGTGTCGCGCGTGGTAGCAACCCAATGGTCCACCATGCGATCTCTGACCGCGAGTGTCGTCGCGATGTACCAGTCGTGCACGCTCGCATGTTCGGGGTCCTTGCCCACGACATAGAGCAGCTTGCTCTTGATCGCTTCCTTCAATGCGGCGACCTGTGCCGGGTCCGCATGCGCAGCTGCGTGGTGGAAGGTTTCGTCTTGCGGGTTCGCGAGATTCAACATTGTCCTGCTGGGGTCTTGTTTCCACCCTTACCCTGGGGGAAGAAAGCGCTTTCGTAAAGCGGGGAAAGCCGTCCTCGGAAGGGGGGTACTTGTCAGGAACATCTGGCCGGCTAGGCTGGTTCCTTTCCGGGGGCGGGGGAGAAGTCATGGCCGGACGGCTCGACGGCAAGATCGCGCTCATCATCGGCGGCGCCCGCGGCATCGGCGAGGGTGCCGCCGAGGTCTTCGTCCGCGAGGGCGCAGCGGTGGTGCTCGCCGACATCAACGCCGGTCTCGGCGAGGCCGTGGTGGCGCGCTTCCCCGGCCGGGCCAGCTTCGAGACCGCCGACATCTCTCGCCGTTCGGATATGCAGCGCCTCGCCGCGGCGACGCTCGGGCGCCACGGCCGGATCGACATCCTGGCCCAGGTCGCCGGCATCTATCCCAGCCATCCGATCGAGGAGATCACCGAGGTCGAGTGGGACCACGTCCTCGGCGTCAATCTGAAAGGCGCCTTCCTCGCGATCCAGGCCGCGTTTCCGGCGATGAAGCGCCAGCGCTATGGCCGCATCGTGCTCATGGGGTCGATCACCGGTCCCTTGGTGAGCCAGGCCGGCTATGCGCATTACTCGGCGAGCAAGGCCGGCCTCGAGGGGCTGGCGCGCGCCGCCGCGATCGAGGGTGCTCCCTTCGGCATCACGGTCAACGTCGTCGAGCCCGGCAATGTCGACACCGCGAACGCCCGCCAAGTCGCCGGCAGCGCCTATATGGACAAGATGGGCGAGGCCGCGCTGTTGAAACGTCTCGCACGCCCGCAGGAGATCGGCGAGGCCATGGCCTTCCTCGCCTCCGACGCCGCCGCCTACGTCACCGGCACCACGCTGGTGCTGGACGGCGGCCAGACGCTGCCGGAGCTGCGGTAGCTGTCGCGCGCTGGATCGACGGAGGCGCCATTCTTTTGGAAGCATTGCGACGGGGGGTGATGCAGCCGCGATGCCCTCTCGATCCAGCGCCGGGTCCTTCAGCGATAGGCGGTGGTCGGCATCAAGAACAAATGCCGCCGTAGACTCCGTCTATGTGCCGGATCGTATGCGCTGCATCCACAGACCAAAATACGCGCCACACGAGCCGGCACACCAAGCTTGGTTGCTCGAAGCTGGCTGCTCTGGCGTCCGGCGAAAGCTTGAAACCCTGCTGCGTCAGAGTGGCTACGACATCTTGCTCGGGCTCTCCCGCCGGAAACCGCTCCCTAACACGCTTCTTGAACTCTGCATTGCCCTCATCGAAATTCCGCGGCAGATTTCTTCCCAGTTCCGGGATCGGCTGGGCACTGCTGGATTGGCCGTCGGCGAATGAGACGCGCCATTCGAAGACACAAAGGCAGATCGCCGCGATCGCAAGGAACAGGGATCGCATCAACTTAAGCAGCCCTTTGCACCACGCCCTGCGAGGGCGGCAGCGGGATGCCGGCGTCGCGGCGGTTGATCAGGTCGGCACAGACGCGGCCGGAGCCGCAGGAGAGGGTCCAGCCGAGATGGCCGTGGCCGGAGTTGATCCAGAGCCCCTTGATCCGGGTCTCGCCGATCAGCGGCGTGCCCGACGGACTGACCGGGCGCAAGCCGGCCCAGACTCTCGCTTGGCTGAGATCGAGATGCTGCTTCAGCTCGGGGAAGGTGAAGCTCGCATTGTCAATGATTGCCTGGGCGCGGGTCATGGCCGGGGTCGCATCATAGCCGGTGATCTCTGCCGAGCCCGAGACCCGCATGCGGTCGCCGATCGGTACGAAGCCGAACAGCTTGCTGTCGTCGATAACGGGCACGTTGGGCGCGCTGTTCCAGCCGCCGCGCTTGAAGGTGATGGAGACGCCCTTGACCGGATAGATCGGCACGCGAATTCCGTTCTTGGCCAGCATTGGGGCGGTGAAACTGCCGAGGGCGACCACCACCGTGTCGGCCCCGATCCGGCCCTTGTCGGTGATGACGCCCTCGACCTTGTCGCCGCTGGTCTCGATCCGCTCGATCTTCTCGCCGAAGCGGAGTTGCACGCCCTTCGCCGCGCAGGCCGCGGCCAGCCCCTGCCCGAACTTGTTGGAATCGCCGATCTCGTCGCGCGGAAAATAGAGCGCGCCGGCGAGAGTCGCCTGCGTCGCCTTCAGCGCCGGCTCGAGCGCGACGCACTTCTCCGGCGTGATGCGCTCGTAGGTGAGCCCGTGCTGCGCCAGGAAATCGGTGGAGCGCTGGGCGTTGTCGAGCGACTCCTTGGAGCGGTAGATCTTCATCACGCCGCGGGTGGCGCGGTCGTACGGGATCCCGGTCTCGGCGCCGATCTCCTGCAGCGACTTCAGCGAATGCAGCGCCAGGTGGAGGTTGGAGAGCGCGTTGGCGCGGAATCGATCGGGCGTGCAGTTGTGGGCGAAGGCGAGGCCCCAGCGGAACATGTGCGGGATCGCGGAATAGCGCAGCAGCAGCGGCGCGTCCTCCTTGCCCAGCCATTTGACGATCTTGGTCGGCATGCCGGGCTGCGACCAGGGCTCGACCTCGCTCGCATGGATGATGCCGCCGTTGCCCCAGCTGGTCTCCATCGCAGCCTCGGTCTGGCGCTCGATCAGCACCACGTCATGGCCCGATTGCTTCAGGTACCAGGCGGTCGCCGTGCCGACCACGCCCGCGCCGAGTACGACCGTCGTCATCTCTCCCCCTTGCGCTCCGCCTTTCCCGTCGTTTCCCGACGTCGTGGGGCGAGCGCGGCCCCCTCTTTGCGGTGATCGTTGCTCTGGACCTCCTCGGCCTCCAGGTCGCGCGGGGTGGCGAGCAGGCCCGAGGTCCACATCGCTTCGCGCTCGCGCTCGATCCTCCCTGCGACGTCGCGTGCCACCTGGCGCAGGATCTCTTCCGAGAGCCTTTTGGATTCCCGATAGAGCTCGCTGATCAGCCTGAGATGCGTCGTCATCTCGTGGAAGGCGCGCATCGGGTCGCGCGCCGCAACCGCCTCGTAGATCGCCGTGTGATCGCGCACCGACAGACGGTCCGCGTCCGGCATGTGAATCGTCGTGGTGCGCTGATCGACCAGCCAGCCGACCAGCGCGTCGTTGACGCTGACGAAGATCGGGTTGCGGGTGATGACCGCGAGCTCGGCGTGGAAGGCGACGTCGGTTCGGACGAAGACGGCGGTATTCCCCATCGCCTGAGCATTGGCGTCGAGCTTGGCCTTCAGGTTCCTGATGTCGTCGTCGGTCGCAACCCGCGCCGCAGCCCATGCGACGCCCGCCTCGAACAGCAGGCGGGCCTGCTCCATATGCTCCTGGCCCTCGGGATTCGACGTGAGACGGCGGACGAGGCCCGCCATCTGCCCGGCCATGAACTTCCCCGAAGGTGCCGTCACCCGCGCCCGCGTGCCGCTGGTGATCTCGACCAGCCCCTGCTGCTGCAAGGTAAAGAGCGCCTGTCGCACCGACGGGCGTCCGACGCCGAACCGCTCGGCCAGCTCCTTCTCGGAGGGGAGGGTGCCGCCCTCCTTGAACTCGCCGGTCGAAATCGCGCGCTCGATATGCTCGGCGATCTCGTCCGCGCGCTTGCGCCTGCCGAGGGGAATCGTGGACATCGGGGTCTCCGTCGAGGTCATGGTCGATGACCGGCACTATCCATGGCGGAAATCCTACGGCAACCCGGCAGGACGGAGGGATGATCAGCAATTCGCGGCAAAAGGAGCAAACTGTCAATAGGTAATCACCCTATTTATCCTTGACCCCTGAAGGCCGATCCAGGAGGATGGAGGGTGAGCGAGGGGAAGGGGTTCAGCAGCCTATTTGCATTGGTTCCAACCTTCTCAGAGTGAAGCGAAATTCCCCTTCCCCTTAATGGGGGAGGTTAGGGAGGGGGTCTCGGCAACCTGTCGATGCCGGTCCCATCCTTCTCGGAGTTGAATCACCAGGGGGCAAGGGCGGCGGAAAGCTGCGTCGGGGACCGAATGGCCCTCGGGAACATTCACACGCATCGCGGGAACGAAGCCGATGAAGCAGGCCTTTCGGGCTGACCACGCCGTGCCGATCTCGAAAGCGATCCGGGCCGGCGACTACGTCTTCACCTCGGCCTATGGCCCCTGGATCTTCGATCCCAGGAATCTCACCTTCGACGAGGCGGGCAACATCCTCGACGACGGCACCGGTTTGAAGGACATGCCGTTCGAGGAGCAGGTGCACAAGACCTTCGGCTTCATCAAGGAAGCACTCGGCGTCGCCGGCTGCACCCTGGATGACGTGGTCAACTGCGAATGCTGGATCACGGACTCCCGCGACTTCGTCACCTTCAACCGGATCTACAACACCTACTTCACCAAGGACCCGCCGGTCCGCTCCATCTTCCCCATGCGCTTCAACTTCACCTGCAAGGTCGAGATGAAATGCGTGGCCTATAAGCCGCTGAAAGCCTGATGTCCGCCAAGGCACACCTCTACCAAGTCGTCACCTTTGCAACGGATCCGCTGCACGGGAATCCGGCCTACGTCCTTGCCGATGCGGATGGTGCCTCGGATCGCGCGCTGGTGGGGGCGTGCGAGATGCTGCGAGCCGATGTCATCGCCGTCGTCGGCAGAGGGTCTGGGGTCGAGACGCCGCTCAGCTTCTACACGGCGGAGGGACCGCATCCGGGCGCCGGGCATTCGACACTTGCCGCCGCGCATACCGTGCTCCGCAACGGCGATGGCAAGACCAATACGGTGTTCCATCTCGCCAACGGCGATCGCCGCATTGCGCGCGTGGACGGCGACCGCATCTCGGTTGATTTCCCGATGATGCCGCGCGAGCGCATCGATCTTCTGCGGGAGATGGAGGCTGCGCTCGGCGCCAGACCGCGCGAGACGCTCGCCGCCGCCTTCGGCTACGTCGCGGTGTTCGATGACGCGGAAACCGTCGCCGGCATGCAGCCCGATCTCGCCAAGGTGGCTGCCATCGGCCGTACCGCGGTAATCGTGACAGCGCCGGCGAAATCCGGTTCCGACGTGGTGATCCGCGTCTTCGCGCCCAACGCCGGCCTGCCGGAGGATCCGGTCTGCGGCACCGCTCACCGCATCATCGTCCCGTATTGGGTGGCGCGCATGGGCAAGACCCGGATCCACAGCCGCCACCTCTCGCCGCGCGGCGGTGATCTCTGGTGCGAGGACAAGGGCGATCAGGTCGCGATCGCCGGAGAGACCAGCCTGGTCGTCGACGGCTCCATTCGCCTGGCGGACTGAATCTCCATGGGCCCGCGCTTCCGTCAGCCCAAGGAGACCGGCCCGCTCGTCACCCTGGAGCACGGCGCCTATGCGATCACCCTGGCACCCGGCTTCGGCGCGCGCATGGTCAGCTTCCGCCATGCCGGCCGCGATCTTCTGCGCTCGACGCCGGACGCGGTGATCAGACGTCCGATCGTCTACGGCTTCGCCGGCTTTCCGCTGATCCCCTATTCCGGCCCGCTGTTCGGCCCCGGTTTTGCCTATGGGGGCTTCAGCTTCGACGGCGTCGCCTACGCGCTCGACCGCACGGTTTGCGAGGAGCCGACGGCGACGCACGGCGATTCCTGGATCGTGCCCTTCCGAATTCTGGAGCAAACCCGCGGGTCGCTCACGCTCGAGATGGAGCATGTGCCCGAGCCCGGCACCTTTCCGTTCCGCTATCGCGGCCTCGTGCGCTATGCGCTCTCCGACCAGGGCCTCGCGATCCTGCTTCGCGTCACCTCGCGCGAGCATCGGCCGTTCCCCGCCGGTCTCGGCATCCATCCTTATTTCCCGAAGCCGCCGGGCACGCGGCTGAGGTTCCAGTCGGTCGGCGTCTGGCCGGCCGACGCACCGGAGGTGGTCGGCGTCGGCTGCCAGAAGCTGATCGAAGGTTTGAGCTTCAACGATGGCCCCGACGTCTCCAAGATGGTGGTCGATCGCCTCTACGAAGGCTGGGATGGCCGCGCCGAGGTGATCGCTCCCGACGGCCACGTGACGGTGATCGAGGCCGACGGCGTGCTCGACAAGATGCAGGTCTACAGCGCCTGGAACTACCCTTACGTCTGCGTCGAACCCGTGAGCAACGCCAATGACGGCTTCAACCGCATGGCCGCGGGTGTTCCGAGCCACGGAGTCCGCGTTTTGGAACCCGGCCGCAGCATCGAAGGCACGGTCCGGATCTACGCGGCGTCGTAGGGGCAACGAAGACCGAGCGACCCCTCACCGAACTCGGGCTAAGCTCGGCTGCGCCTCGCCAAGGCTTCGTAACCCTCTCCCTCAAGGGGACCGTTGCAAAAGGGATGGGAAGTTGATTCGCTGTTCATGGAAGGGAGACTCGCCATGGCGGTGAAGGGATCTGGTCAGTTCAGCTTTGTGGACGCGTTGATG
>DATKMF010000078.1:0-37045 GCA_035542015.1 Candidatus Cybelea sp. | reverse complement strand
GGCGATGCCGCTTCCATCGACGCCATAGGTGGTCCGCGCGAGATCCGCGAGCATCGCGTGGTCGCCCTGGCTCTCGACGCTGCCCGCAGCGCTCGAATAGGCCGATTCTTGGGCGAAGGCGAGATCCCCGAGGCCAAGAAGCGCGCCGAGTTCCGCGACCGGCAATCGGCCGCCGGCAATCGCGCCGAAGCTTGCGCCATGCTCCAAGCCGATCGCCTCGAGTTGCTCGAGCAATGCCGCGCCGTCTCCGTCCTTGGAAGTGGCATCGATCGTCACGTACTTGCCGTCCGCGCTGACCGAAGGCGAGTGCTCGGATTTTCCGTCATTGGTCGCCGCCGTCGAGGAAGCGTGGCTTAGGTACAGGGCCGCAAGCTGCGTATCGAGAGTGCCTAACCCTTCTGCAGCTGCTGATGGTGCGGTGACCGAAGGACCTGCAAACGTGGTTTCGGACACCGGTCCGCTCGGCCGGATCGGGTCCGAGGCGTGGGTCGAGAGCGCTTGATGGATCGCATCGCCGAAGTCCACCGAATCGCCGAAGGCATCCTGAAAGGATCCGGTCAGGCTTTCGTCTTCAATCCAATCTCGCGCATCGCCGTGCGGCAGCGTGCCGGCTGCATGCGGCAGAGCGACGTCGGGATGGTCCATTAGGTCGACATTCGAGACAGCATGCGCCGATCTGTCTTGCCTCTCCGGGTGCACGGCGTCGCTGTCGACCGCGTCGTGCCGCACGGTCTGCGATGCCGTGTTTCCGTCGGCTTCGAGGAGAGAGATGAGATGGGCGTTGTCCGCCGTCGTGACGTTCGTGCCCGATGCGGCGGCAGCCGCAATCATCGCCTCCGAACCACCGCCGTGTGCGGTGATCTTCAGGGCAATGTCCGCTAGTGGGTCGCCGTCGAGCAAGAGATCGTGCGCCACCAGCAAACCCAGCGCGAGATCGGCCGGTGTGGTGGCACTCGGCGCTGCGCCGTCGGTGTCGTCGACGCGCGAATTGATCGGCTCGACCACCGGCTGGCGGACGGCTGCGAGATCAGGCTTCATACGCTGCAACTCCTGTAAGACCTCGGCCCTGACGACAGTCTCACAGGCGTATTGATGAAGTCCCGGCTCGCCCAAGGACTTCGCGCCAACGCCGCCGCGAACCCGCCCCAACGCTTCCGAAAGCGACCTCCCCCAGGGGTGACTTCCTCCAGAAAGCTCTACTAGAAATACAGCGGAAATATGACGGCTCGCCTGCTTCCTCGCAACCGTGGCCACGGGCATGCGTGCAGATTGCTGCGGGCGTTAACCACGCTCTTAGCCCATAGCGGGGCTCAATCCACGGTGGCGCGGCGCTGCTGCAGGAGAGTGCCAATGAGCGCAAGCAGCCGCCGGCGATCCACGGGCTTCGCCATCACGCCGTCGGCCCCGGCCGCGCGCGCCTCCGCTTCGACCTCGACGATGTCGCGTCCGCTGAGCATGATGATGACCGGTCCCGGCGACGCGCAGCGTTGGCGCAGCTGGCGGGCGACCTCGTAGCCGTTCATGTCGGGCATGGTGACGTCGAGCAGCACCACGTCGAACCGGGACTGTTCTGCAAGGGCGAGCGCGTCCCGGCCGCCACCGGCGCCGGCCAGCTGGTCGCAGCCGGCCTTCTCCAGGATCGCCTTGATGAGCTCCAGCGCGAAGGGCGAATCGTCCGCGACCAGGACGTGGCAGCCGGCTACCAGGCTCTCGGTCAAGCGATCCCCCGCGGATGGTCAGCCCGCATCTTCGCCACCGCCGCCCGGCCTGGCAACCCCGGGATTGTCGCACTTGCCGGTCGGTGGCACGCAAGGTCTAATTTCCGGGAATCGGCCCGGGGAATCGACCCGGGGAGTCGATCCGTCGATTCGACCCGTGGCTGGGGGAAGACGAAGTGGGCGACGGCTTCAACCGCAATCTGATCCTGCTCGGGCTGCTGCTCGCGCTCGGCATCGTCTTTGCCTTTGCCGCCGATGGCATGACTTGGCATGCGCTTGGGACGCGCCAGTACCTGCTGCTGGCCGCGGCGGCCGGCGGCCTCTGCGCCGCGGCGATGCTGGCGAGCGCCGCCCAGCGCGACCATGCCAGGCTGGAGCGGCTGCGCGGCCATGTGGCGCTCGCCGCTTCCGATACGCCGCTGCCGCCGGTCCGCACCGAGTCGCCCGATTCGATCGACCGGCTGCATCTCGCGGTCGCCGATCTCATCGGCCGGCGACGAATCGCCCAAGCCGAGCTCGACCGCCGCCTGGAGCAGATCCTGGGCGCGCTGCCCGATCCCGTGGTCGCGGTGACGCCGGAAGGCCTGGTCAGCCTGGTGAACGCCGCCGGACGGGCGCTCTTCGAATCCAGCGGCTCGGTGGTCGGCACAAGCATCTACGAATTGCTCACGCCTGCCGGGCTCGCCGCCGCCATGGCCGAATCGCGGGCCCTCGGCATTGCCACCGATTGCGGTCTGGAGACCGTCTCCGGCGCCCGGCTGGAGGCCTCGGTCAGCGCCTTTCCGGATGCAGGCGGCGCCGTCATCCGCTTCGCCGCGGGCCAGCGCGTGCTGGGCCTCGTCGAGCACGACCTCAGCCTCCACGACCGGCCACGGGGCCGCGTGACCGCGGAAACCCCGCTCGGCGATCTACCGGCCGTGGTGCTGGACACCGAAACGACCGGGCTCGATCCGCGGCGCGACCGGTTGGTCTCCTTGGGTGCCATACGCCTGACCGGGCCGCGGATCCATCGCGGGCAATTGCTCGATCTTCTCATCAACCCCGGTCGGCAGATCCCCGCGGTCTCGACTGCCGTTCATGGCATCTCCGACCTGATGGTTCGGCCGGCGCCGGGCTATCGCGACGTCGCGCCGAAGATCCTGGCCGCCATCGACGGCGTTGCCGTCATTGGCCACCATACGCTGTTCGATCTCACCGTTCTGCGCCGCGCCTCGACCGCCGTCGGGATCGACTGGCAGGACCCGCCCTGGCTCGACACCGCGCTCCTCTTTTCAGCGCTGCATCCCGAGGCACGCGACTTCGACCTCGACGCCGTCTCGGAGGCCTATGGGCTCACCGTGCACGGCCGGCACACCGCCCTCGGCGACGCGCTGGCGACGGCGGAGCTCTACGTGAAGCTGCTGTCGGAGCTCGAGACGCGCGGCATCCGCACTCTCGGCCAGGCGATGGCATTCCAGATGACCGGGCGCAAGGGCGCGCAGGCGCATCGGGTCGAGGGCGAGGGCCGCACATGACCGCCGAGGCCGCTCTCAGCCGGATCGATCCCTTCCCCTACCAGCACCGCCTCTCGGAGGTGATGACCTGGCCGGTCGAGTGCATCGAGCCCGACGTGACCTTGGCCGCCGCTGCGGCGGAGATGCGCCGGCTGAACGTGAGCTCGCTGCTGGCCGTCGATCCGGGCGGGCGGCCGGTCGGCCTCATCACCGAGCGCGACATCCTCAACGCGATCGTCGAGGCGGGTGCCGCCGCGCTCGATCTCAAGGTCGGCACCAGGATGAGCTCGCCCGTCGTCTCGTTACCGCCCGACGCCTTCGTCTTCTCCGCCCTCGCGCGGATGGCGCAAAGCGGGTCTCGGCATCTGCCCGTGGTGGACCCGGTCGATGGTCAGGCGCTCGGCATCGTGACCGCGGGCGCGCTGCTGCGGCTCAGGGCTCAGCGTGCGCTGGCCCTGGACGGCGACATCGACACGCTGAGCACGGCGGAGGACCTCGGCAAGGTCCAGGCTCGGCTGCCTCAGATTGCGACCGGACTCCAGAAAGAGGGGATCGGCGCGCGCCAGATCGCCGCCGTCATCAGCGCCGTCCTGCGCGACATCTCCGGCCGCGCCGCCGAACTCGCCGCGGAATCGCTGGAGCGCGAGGGGAAGAAGGCGCCGGCGCGCTGGTGCTACCTGCTGCTCGGCTCCGGCGGACGCGGCGAGAGCCTGCTCGCCGCCGACCAGGACAACGCCCTGATCCATGACGGCGCGGAGGACGACGATCCCTGGTTCGCCGAGCTCGGCAAGCGCGCCTCGGAGACCCTCGACAAGGCCGGCATTCCGTTCTGTCGCGGCCAGGTGATGGCGATGAACCGCAACCTGCGCCACAACCTCAAAGGGTGGCGCGAGGAGGTCGCCTTCTGGATCCAGAACCCGGTGCCCGAGGCCCTGTTGAACGCCGACATCTTCTACGATTTCCAGCCGGTCGCCGGCGATTTCGCCCTCGCTGCGGCGCTGCGTGACGCGGTGACAGGTCTCGGACAGGACCCGGGCTTCGTGCGCGCGCTCTCCGGCACTTCGGCAAGGCGCGGCCGCGCGCTCAATATTTTCGGCCGGTTCCGCGAACAGGACGGGCGCGCCGATCTGAAACGCGGCGGGCTGCTGCCGATCGTCTCCGGCGGCCGCGTGCTGGCGCTTCGCCTCGGCGTCAAGGTCACGGCGACGCCGGATCGCTGGCGCGCCGCCGTCGAGGCGGGGATGGTGCGCCAGGAAGACTTCGCCCGGATCGACGACGCGCACGAGATGATCCTGGAGCTGATCCTCTCCCAGCAGATCGCGGACCTCAAAGGCGGCCGCGCGCCGGGCAGCGCCGTCGAGGTCCGACGCCTCCTGGGTCTCTCCCGCGAGCGCCTGAAGCAGGCGCTCCGCATCGTCGGCGAGATCGATCTCATCCTGAACCACGTGCTAGGACCGTAATCAGCAGGCCGGGACCGATCCCGCAAATGTGTTCGCTCGGCCTCTCCGCTCACGAGGATGTGTAGCGGCCGCTTTCGACGCGGTCGGCTAGTTCTGCGCCTACGGTCTCGTGCGCCCGGAAGCGGTGAGAGGGTTTCACCAGATCGGGGCGGCGCCTCGCGCGGAACTTTTGACGACCATCGGCACTTGGTCAGGGGACCGGCCCACGCAGGGCGCCCGGCTCTCGCTCGTAAGAGCCATGAACCTTGCAAAACTCCGCATCACCGGCCAATCGCACACATGCTCAATCGCAGACCGAAGATCCTAGACCATGAGGCAACGCGCTCCCTCGAGCAGGAGCATTCGACGGAGGTCGACCGCGAAGCGCTGCTGCGCGCGGTGCTGATGGGCGATGTCTTTCACGCTCAATCGGTTTATGGCGAAGGTCTCATCTGCGTCGCCACGCTTGTAAGCGAGGCCACGATCGAGGCCCGAACGGTTACTACGCAGAAGCAGTGCCGGTTTGATCGCAACGCGGGGGTGGGGACGGCGGAAGGAAGCGATCTCGTCTGCACGATCGATTCCGTGGCGCCTTTGCCGGCCGAGATCCGCAGCGTCGTGCTCGGCATCGATCGCAGGCTCTGGGACGCGGGCGACATCGGGAACATCAATCTCGATCAGGCCGAAGAGCGGGCTCTCCGGTCCGCCGACATGTACTATGCGGCGAGGCAGCTTCCGCTCCCGGTTCTCGCCATCGTGAAGCAGGAACGCCGCTGGCTCGTCGAGGCGATACGACGCCGATTGCTTCCGGAGCTCCTGCGGCGCGGCTTCGAGAATGTGCCGGCGCCGAAGGCCGGGCCGGCGGATTGGGAGGCGTTGTTCGATTTTCCGTTCGGACGGTGGCGTCGGCGCGGTCCACGCGGGGTCGAAATCGTCGAGGTTCAGTTGCTGTCCTACGGCCGCGCCGCGTTTCGGTTGATTTTCGGCGTGCCCCCGGCGGAAGGGCTTCGTCCGTTCAATGGAGCGTTTGCCGCCGAGGACGTGCCGGGCTGGCTCGACGAATATTACGAGCTCTATCAGCATCCGTCGCTCTGGGCGTGGCTCCCCTACCTTGCTTACTTTTCCATTAAGCCCTGGCAGAAGCGGTCGCCGGAGAAGGATGACTACGAGGCTCTGGTGACACGGATGCTGCCGCTGCTTTCGGAAGTCGACCGCGCGCTTCAGCGCGATGGATGCGGCCCGCATGTGCGGCGCGTCCGCATCAATCATCCCAAACCCTGACGGACGTGGCCGGACAGCCTCCGGCCCGTCCCCCGGTCCGCCCCAGCATCGCCGCAATCGCTCCCAAACTTCACCCTACCTTGGTCAAAATCGGTGCCTACACATTCTGGTGTCGGCGAACTGCAAGTTTTGCGCTGTTGTTTGTGACCCAGGTCATAGCGGGTAACCGAACCTTGAGACATGCTGTCCATACTGACTGGCGTGACCATCGTTGAAAGGAGCCGTGTCGTGTCAGCGCCCCGTATCCGCGTACAGAGCCTCTCGATCCCGCAAGTCCCGGCGGGTCTCAGCACCTTCCTGGCGCGAGCGCTGCTGGCCGGCTTCGCCCTCTTCATCCTGGCGCTCGCAACCCACGGCGCCTGAGTTCGTCCGGGGTCTTTCGTGACGGGCATCACCATGTCGAAATACCTCAATCTCCGCACCGGCATCCGGATTTTCGCCGCCTTCGATCTGCTGGTTTTGCTGGCGCTGGCCTGGCTGATCGCCGCTTCCGACCTGTTCTCCTAACAATTCATAAACGCCGGTTCCGGGTCATTCCCGGTCGCGGATCGTGGTTTTGAGCGCTTGCCCCTGGTGCTAGCCTCCGCGCCATGACCCGGCGCACCGCGACGAGCATCCCAGAGCCTCTGATCACCGAAATCCCGGGACATCGGATCCCGGCCGATCCTCTGAATTGGGTCGCCGGTTTCCGGAATTGCCCCGGCCTCGTCTTCCTGGACAGCGCGCTGCCGCACGCGACGCTCGGGCGCTACAGCTTCATCGCCGCCGATCCGATCCATCGCCTCACCGCCGAGGGCAACCGCGTCACCATCGACGGAGTTGGCTTCGCCGGCTCGCCCTTCGAAGCGATGGCGCATCTCCTCGCGCGGTATCCGCTTCTTTGTGTGGAAACTGCGCCGCCGTTCCAGACCGGGCTCGCCGGTCATTTCGGCTACGGGCTCCGGCATCATCTGGAGCAGGTGCCGGCGCATCGCCGCCGCGACCACGGGTTTCCCGATCTGGAGCTCGGCTGGTACGACGTCGTCGTCGCCATCGATCACCGGGAGCGCCGCGCTTTCATCATCGCCAGCGGCGCGCCGGAGCGAGACGCTTCCGCGCGTCGCAGCCGCGCGGAAGCAAGGACGCAGTGGGCGCTGGATCGGCTCGCGCATGGCGCGCCGCAGGTCGACTTCTCCTGGGCGATCGAGCCGGAGCCTGATCTCGCGCTCGAGCAGTATCGCCGCATGGTCCGCCGCACCATCGACTACATCGAGGCGGGCGACATCTATCAGGCCAATATCACCCAGCGCTTCCAGGCGCGGTTGCCCGGCGGGTTCGCCGGCGGCGAGCCGGGTCGCCTCGCGCTCTACGAGGGACTGCGCCGGCGCAACCCCGCGACCTTCGCCGCCTTCCTCGATTTCGGCCGCACGGCCATCCTCTCGTCCTCGCCCGAACGCTTCCTGAAGCTCGAGCCGAACGGCCGGATCGAGACCCGGCCGATCAAAGGTACGCGGCCGCGCAGTGCCACGCCCGCCGAGGACGCGGCGCTCGCGCGCTCGCTTCTGGCAAGCGAGAAGGATCGCGCCGAGAACCTGATGATCGTCGATCTGCTCCGGAACGACCTCGGCCGCGCCGCGAAGCTGGGTTCGGTCGCGGTGCCGGTCCTTTTCGGGCTCGAAAGCTACGCGACGGTGCATCATCTGGTCTCCGTGGTGACGGCGGAACTGGAGCCGGGACGCGACGCGGTCGATCTCCTCGGCGCGGCTTTTCCCGGCGGCTCGGTCACCGGGGCGCCGAAGATCCGGGCCATGGAGGTGATCGCCGAGCTGGAGCCGACCGCACGGGGCCCCTATTGCGGCGCCATCGGCTATCTGTCGGCGGACGGCGCGATGGACACCAGCATCGTCATCCGCACTCTGCTGATCGACGGCGATCGCATCTCCTTCCAGGTCGGCGGCGGCATCGTCGCCGACAGCGACCCCGACGCCGAATGGCGCGAGAGCCTGGCCAAGGCGCGGGCGCTGATCGAGACACTGGCCGGCGATGCGGCACACGCCCAACCGAAGGCAAGCGTGTCGCGATGATCTGGCTCAATGGCGCGATCCTGGCGGCAGAGCGGGCGCGCATCGATCCCGCCGATCGCGGCCTCACGCTGGCCGATGGGCTGTTCGAGACCCTGCGCGCCTATCGCGGCAAGCCGTTCCGGCTCGGCGACCATCTCAAGCGTCTGGTCGAGGGCGCCGCCGCGCTCGGCATTTCACCGCCGTATCCAACCGCGGAGATCGCCGCCGCCGTCGTCGAACTGCTGCAGGCGAACGCGCTGACGGCACAGGACGCGGCGCTCCGCATCACCCTCACCCGCGGCACCGGCCCGCGCGGCCTCGCGCCGCCCAAAGGCGTGCACCCGACGCTGCTGATCACCGCGGTGCCGTATCATCCACTGCCTGAGGCATGCAGCGCAGCGATCGCCTCCATCCGGCGCAATGAAGGCTCGCCCCTCTCGCGGCTGAAGTCGCTCGCCTATCTCGACAATGTGCTTGCTGCGCGCGAGGTGGAAGAGAAGGGTGCGGAGGAGGCGATCTTGCTCAACAACGCCGGCAAGGTCGCATGCGCGGCGCGAGCAAACCTCTTCGCCTTGGTTGGCGATCACTTGGTGACGCCGCCGATCGGCGACGGTGTCCTCCCCGGCATCGCCCGCCGCACGGTGCTGGAACTGGCGCAGGACCTTGGGATCGCGGCGGAGGAGCGCAGCCTTCGACCCGCCGATCTCGCGCAGGCGCGCGAGATTCTGCTCACCAACTCGCTGTTCGAAATCCGCTCGGTCGCGAAGCTCGATGGACGGGTACTGGTCGCCGGCGAGATCGCTGCCCGGCTGCACGGCGCTTATCGGGAGATGGCGGCCAGCCTGGCGGTCGCAATGACCAAGCCTGAATCCCACTAGAGGGACACGGCAAGGGTGCGGGCTGGGCCTGCTCGCTACTGCGCTCTGAGGCGCTGAAGATAGGCGATGATGTCGTCGATCTCGGTGCGCGACAGCGAGAAGTTCGGCATCGGCGGATGGGGATTGGCGAGCCAGGCGCGCAGCCATCCC
This sequence comes from Candidatus Cybelea sp., assembly GCA_035542015.1. Lineage (GTDB taxonomy): Bacteria > Pseudomonadota > Alphaproteobacteria > Dongiales > Dongiaceae > Dongia. Next base: position 28,044 of record DATKMF010000078.1, on the reverse strand, counting down.
TCCTGCAGGTTTGGCGCTTTCGCAATCGTCTCGAGCGGAGGCGCCGCGTCGCTGGCGTAGCCGGTCCCAAGGGCGTGACAACTGCTGCACCAGTAGCGCGCCAACCATCCGCCGACCTTGGCATCGCCCTCCGCCGAGGCCGGATTCGTGCCCGCGACGAGAGAGCCAACAAAAAGAATGGCAAGGCAGGCCTTCAGGCCGGTCTGCGCCATCACCGTGGGTTCACGCATCTTCAGGGCCATCTGTCATCGGTTTCTCCCCCGCGGTTTCTTGCCCGCGCGAGCATCGGAAGCGGGCGCGAGAGCGGGCGGGTGTTGGGGACGCCGTCCCTGCCAAACCAGCCGCGGCGGGCCTGCCGACGCCGAAGCGCATGTTCTCGTAATCCTCGATCGAATGGGCATGGGCGTTGAGACTGACCAGAGCTCCCAGCGGCGATCAGATGGCGTTTTGCGGCCGGCTGCTTTGACTTCGGTCAATGATTTGGACAGGGACCGGATTCGGACAGGGCCGGATTTGGAAAGGCACCGTCGACAACGCAAATTACTTATTCCTGATTTGTTCTCAATTCTTGACTCATTCACATTCTGGAACACATGATGAACAGGCGTCTTGAACAGTCGTCTTGGTGTTGAGCGATAGTTCCGATGAATGCCCTGTCCCGACCCATTCAAGCGGCCAATCAGAATGCCGCCCTCACGCCGCGCGCCGGTGAAGCGAAGGCCTTTTCGATCAAGGGTCTAAAGGCCGAAGTGGCGCGGCTGGAGCGGCTCGGGGCGGTGGCGACTGGCGCGATCGCGCGAAGCCGGCTGCATGACCAGATGGTGCGACTGGGGGTGCCGGAGGTCGATACGCATCTTCCGTGGGGCGGGTTGCCATGCGGGGCATTGCATGAGCTGGCTGGGGAGGGTGCGGATCGGGAGCAGGCGGCGGCTGCGGCGGGCTTTGCGGCGCTGTGGCTGGCCAGGCTGCAGGCCGCTGGTCCAGTGCTCTGGATCGCCCGCGCGCCCGGGCGAGCGGCGATCGATCTCCATGCCCATGGGCTCAAGCAGCTGGCACTCGATCCCCAGCGTCTGATCCTGGTCGCCGCCCGGCGTGATGACGAGGCGCTCTGGGCGATGGAGGAGGGGCTGAAGGCGAAGGGGCTCGGCGCCGTGTTGGGCGAGATCGGAAGGCTCGATTTGACCGCCAGCCGTCGCCTGCAATTGGCGGCGGAGGCGAGCGGCGTCACCGCCTTCGTGCTTCGCCGCTGGCGGCTGATGACGACGGCCGAGCGCGAGGCAGCGCGGCCGATCGCGGCGATGACGCGCTGGCGCATCGCCAGCATCCCCGGCGAAGGCGCGTGTCACTGGCAGGTGGCGTTGACGCGCTGCCGCGGCGGCAAGCCCGCTGCCTGGACCTTGGAGCAAGCGGATGGACCAGAAAATCTCCACGCCGCGCCGCTATCTGGCGATCTGGCTGAAGTCATGGTCGGCCGATCGCTGGTGGCGGACGCGGCGCAAAGAGCACATCGCACGGAGCGTCGCGCCGGCTGAGCGCGCGCTGGTCCTGGTCGAAACCGTCGGCCCGCGACGCCTAGTGGTCGGGGCTGATGACCGGGCGATGGCATTCGGCGTGGCACTCGGCCAGGGCGTCGCCGATGCTCAAGCGCTGGTGCCCGATCTTCTGGTGCAGCAAGCCGATCCCGCCGGTGATCGCGCGGCGTTGACGCGGCTCGCGGAATGGGCGACCCGCTTCTCGCCGCTGGTGGCGCCCGATCCGCCGGACGGGCTGATGCTCGACATCACCGGTTGCGCGCATCTCTGGAATGGTCCCGGGGGCGGTCCGGGGAATGGCGAGCCGCAGCTGCTCGAAGATGCGCTGCGTCGCCTGCGCGGCCATGGTTTCGCGGTCTCGGGTGCGATTGCCGGCACGATCGGTGCCGCCTGGGCGGCGTCGCGCTTCGGCCCCCACTCCTCTAACCCCCACTCCTCTAACCCCCACCCTAGCCCTCCCCCGAATCGGCGGAGGGAAGCAGTCGCGATCATTCCGCCGGGTGCTGTCTCCGGCGCGCTCGCGGGATTGCCGGTCGAGGCGCTGCGCCTCGATCCTTCGACCGCCGACGGTCTCGCGCGCTTAGGCTTGCGCAAGATCGGCGATCTCTATCCGATGCAGCGCGCGGGCCTGGCCCAGCGCTTCGGGCAGCCGCTGCTCAACCGCCTCGACCAGGCGCTGGGTTGTGCGGCGGAGACCTTGTCGCCTCTGGCGCCGCCGCCCGAGCGCCGGGTCGGCCTCGGCTTCGCCGAGCCGATCTCCGAGCCGGAATCGATCCACCGCGTGACCGAGATCCTGGTGGAGCGGCTGTCGCGCGAGCTTGCCGAGCATCAGCGCGGTACGCGAGCGTTGCGGCTCGCCGCCTATCGCATCGACGGCGAAGTTTCCGCCATCGCGATCGGCACCGCGCGCGCCAGCGCCGAGACACGGCATCTGCTTCATCTGCTCGCCGGGAAGCTGGAGCAGATCGATCCCGGGCCGGGAATCGAGTTCATGAGCCTCGCCGCCGATCGCACCGAGGTGGTCGAGGCGCTGCAATCGGGCCTGATCGATCCGGATGAATCCGCAATCTCCGCCGCCGATCTGGCGCCGCTCCTCGATCGTCTCGCCAATCGGCTCGGGTCCGAGCGTCTCGCGCGTCCCGTTCCGGTGGAGAGCCATGTGCCGGAGCGCGCCGTGAAACTGGTCGCGCCGCTGGATGAAACCAAGAAGCCGAAGCCCTGGGAGAATCCACCCGGAAAGAATCCATTATGGCCGAAACTGCCGCCGCGTCCGACGCGGCTGCTGCCCAGTCCCGAGCCAATCGAGGTGATGGCGCCGGTGCCAGACGATCCGCCGATCACCTTCCGCTGGCGGCGCATCCTGCATCGCGTGACCTGGGCCGAGGGGCCGGAGCGGATTGCGCCCGAATGGTGGCGCCCCGCCGCCAACGGCGCCGACGAGGCGCTGGAGACCCGCGACTATTACCGGGTCGAGGACGAGGCGGGCGGGCGCTACTGGCTCTATCGCGCCGGCCTCTATCAGGCGGGCCGCGCGCCGCGCTGGTTCTTGCACGGCGTTTTCGCCTGATGAGTGCCATGGTCGACAGCGGCTATGTCGAGCTCTCGGCGCTGACCAATTTCAGCTTCCTGGAAGGCGCTTCCCATGCCGAGGAGCTGGCCTTCGCCGCGGCGGAGCTCGGCCATAAGGCGATTGCCATCGCCGATCGCAACTCCTTCGCCGGCATCGCCCGCGCCCATCTCGCCTGCAAACGGGTCGGTATCCGATTGATCGTCGGCTGCCGGCTCGAGTTCCGTGACGGGCAGGAGCTGCTCGTCTTCCCGACCGACCGCGCCGGCTATGCAAGGCTCTGCGAGCTCCTGACTCTCGGCCGCCGCCGCGCTCCCAAGGGCGAATGCCATCTCGACTACGCCGACCTCGCGGCCGGTGAGGGTGGGTTGGCGGTCGTCGCGCTGTCGCGCGCAGATGACAGAGGTCAGTGGTCAGATGTCAGGAAAGAAGAATCTCTGACATCTGACATCTGTTTTCTGACATCCCTGAAAACCGACTTCCCCCGCGCCGCCTACCTCGCCCTCTGCCACCGCTATCACGGCGACGACCGGCGGCGGCTGGAGGAGGGACAGGCGCTGGCGGATCGCGTCGGTCTTCCCACCGTCGCCGTCAACGCGGTGCGCTATCACGCGGCGGAGCGGCGCATGCTGGCCGACGTGCTCGCCTGCGTGCGCCATGGCTGCACCATCGACGAGGCCGGCTATCGCCTGCTGAAGAATGCCGAGCGGCATCTGAAGTCCGAGGCAGAGATGCGGCGGCTCTTCCGCGGCTTCGAGTCCGCGGTCGATCGCAGCGTAGAGATCGCCGCGCGCTGCCGCTTCTCCATGGACGAGTTGCGCTACGAATACCCGGAAGAGGTCGTCGGCCCGCGCGAGACTGCGCAGCAGACCCTCGCGCGATTGACGGCGGAAGGGGCGAAGTGGCGCTATCCCGAAGGCGTGCCCGCAGCCGTTTCTCAGCAGATCGACCACGAGCTGGCGCTGATCGCGCGGCTGAACTACGCGCCTTATTTCCTCACCGTGCACGACGTCGTACGCTTCGCGCGCGAGCAGCAGATCCTGCATCAGGGCCGCGGCTCGGCGGCCAATTCCGCGGTCTGCTATTGCCTCGGCATCACCGCCATCGATCCTGCTCACGGCAACTCGCTGTTCGAGCGCTTCATCAGCGAGGCGCGCAACGAGCCGCCCGACATCGACGTCGATTTCGAGCATGAACGGCGCGAGGAGGTGATCCAATACGTTTACAGGAAATACGGCCGCGAACGCGCCGGTCTCGCCGCCACCGTGATCTGCTACCGCGCCCGAGGCGCCATCCGCGACATCGGCAAGGCGATGGGCCTTTCGGTCGATGTCACCGATGCGCTCTCGAGATCGATCTGGGGCTGGTCGAGCGAAGGCCTGCCCGAGGCGCGGGTGCGCGAGGCCGGGCTCGATCCCGCTGATCCCAGGCTCGCCCAGACCCTCGCCCTGGTGCGCGAGGTGATCGGCTTCCCGCGCCATCTCTCGCAGCACGTGGGCGGCATGGTGATCTCGCGCGGGCCCTTGTCCTCACTGGTGCCGATCGAGAATGCGGCGATGGAGGATCGCACCGTCATCCAATGGGACAAGGACGATCTCGAATCCCTGGGCCTGATGAAGGTCGATATCCTGGCCCTCGGCATGCTGACCTGCATCCGCAAGGCGTTCGACCTGATCGCCCAGCACCAAGGCGGCCCGAAGCTCACGCTGGCCTCCGTGCCGCAGGACGATCCCGACGTCTACGAGATGCTGTGCCGCGCCGACACGGTCGGCGTGTTCCAGGTGGAGAGCCGGGCGCAGATGAGCATGCTGCCGCGCTTGAAGCCGCGCGTGTTCTACGATCTCGTCATCGAGGTGGCGATCGTGCGCCCGGGGCCGATCCAGGGCGACATGGTGCATCCCTATCTCCGCCGCCGCGAAGGCAAGGAGAAGGCGGAATATCCGAAGCCGGAGCTCCAAACGGTGCTCGAGAAGACGCTGGGCGTGCCGCTGTTCCAGGAGCAGGCGATGAAGATCGCCATGGTCGCCGCCGATTTCACCGCCGACGAGGCGGATCGGCTGCGCCGCGCCATGGCGACCTTCAAGAAGAACGGCGAGGTGGACCAGTTCCGCGGCCGGCTGATCGAGGGCATGGTCAAGAACGGCTATCCACGCGACTTCGCCGAGCGTTGCTTCAAGCAGATCGAAGGCTTCGGCAATTACGGCTTCCCGGAATCCCATGCCGCGAGCTTCGCGCTCCTCGCCTACATCTCCGCCTGGCTGAAGCACCACCATCCGGCGGTGTTCGCGGCGGCGCTCTTGAACAGCCAGCCGATGGGCTTCTACGCCCCGGCCCAGATCGTGCGCGATGCCATTGAGCATGGCGTCGAGGTGCGCGAGGTCGACGTCAATCGCAGCGACTGGGACTGCACGCTGGAACCTGCTGCCATCTCGCAGCCGTTGAAACTCGCCCTCCGGCTCGGCTTCCGCCAGGCGAAGGGCGTGCGGCAGGACCAGATCGTGCGTCTCACCGCGGCGCGGGGTGCGGGCTATCCGAATGTCGAGCGCTTGTGGCGTGGGGCACGGCTCGAAGCCTCGACGCTCGCCCGCCTCGCCGAGGCGGACGCTTTCCGCTCGCTCGATCTCGACCGGCGCCAGGCGCTCTGGGCGGTGAAGGGATTGGGCGAGGCGCCACTGCCGCTGTTCGCCGCCGCGGAGGCTGCGGCGCCGGAGGAGACATCCGAAGCGGAAGCCGCACTGCCGGCGATGCCGCTGCCCCAGCATGTGATCGAGGACTATCGCGCGCTGCAGCTCTCCCTGAAGCGCCATCCGATGGCCTTCTTACGCGAGCGGCTCGCGCGTCGTCGCATCATCGCCTGCAATCGCCTCTCGGCTTGCCGCAACGGAGAGCGCGTGCGCATCGCCGGCCTCGTGCTGGTGCGCCAGCGGCCGGGCACGGCGAGCGGCGTCATCTTCATGACCTTGGAGGACGAGACCGGCATCGCCAATCTCGTGGTCTGGTCGCGACTCTTCCAGGAGACCCGCCGCACGGTCATGACGGCGAAGCTGATGGGCTGCGAAGGCAAGCTGCAGATCGAGGGCAAGCCGCCGCATCAGGTGATCCATGTGGTCGCCGATCGGCTGATCGATCTGACGCCACTGCTCGGCAACCTGCGCGAGGATGCGTGCAAAGCGACCAGCGAATCTCCACTTCCGGTTCCCCACGCCCATGCCGACGAGCCGACCCGTCGCGCGTCGCAGCCCGATCCCCGGATGCCGATCCCGTCCTCGCGCGAGCCGGTGCTCGACCTCCGGAGCCGGGATTTCCACTGACGGTCCGCCCGATTCGGACTAGGATTTCATGCCGAAGTTCAGGGGAAAGAAAGCTCACGGCGGCCCGAAATGCCGGATCCGGGGGACATCGACCGCTATCATCGTGATGTGCGCGCCATGCTCCGCTATTGGGAGGAGAAGCGTCAGGGCCGCCCCATGCCGGCGCGGGCCGACATCGACCCCTTCGAGCTCAAGCCCTTCCTGCCCGGCATCGCCATCATCGACGTGGTCGCCGACGAGCGCCGCTATGTCTATCGCCTGGTCGGGACCCGCGAAGTCGCCATGCGCGGCCGCGATCCGACCGGCCGCTCCGTCAACGATGCCTTCTATGGCGCCTCCGCCGCCACATCGCTCGCGAGCTACGACGCCGTCGTCAACGGCCGTACGCCGCTCTTCGAGAACCGCCGCTTCGTGACACCCGACGGGCGATCGGGCGACGAGGAAGTGGTGCTGCTGCCGCTCTCAGACGATGGCAAGACCGTCACCAAGATCCTCGCCTATACCCATCACCGGCTGATATGAACGCCGACAGCCGAGATAGATTCAGCACCTTCGCGGCGCGCAGGCCGACGAAGAAAAGGAAGTTGCCGGCGCAAGCGGCGACCAGGCCGACCGCCATCGCTTCGGTCAGCGGCCGCGCCAGCGCCACCGCGACCGCGAAACCCAAGGCCGCCTGGATTATTGCGAAAGCACCCGCCCGTATCAGATCTCGCATCATGCCGTGTCATATCGATGCGAATCATTCGCAATTCAAGGCAGGTTCCGGGGCGGCGGGGCGGCAAAATTCCGATCGCGTCGATCGGGCTGGTCGATGCGATCAGATCAGCACCGCGCCGACGGCGAGCCCGGCGAAACAGGCGGCGGCCGACCAGCGCACATAGCGCAGCGGCAGCCGCGCTGCGATCGCATCGCAGAGGAAGATGACCGGTGCGTTGGCGAGCGCCATGCCGAAGGTCGTGCCGGCGACCACCGAGACGAGATCGGGAAAGCGTGCCGCCAGCGCCACCGTCGCGACTTGGGTCTTGTCGCCCATCTCGACCAGGAAGAAGCTGACGACAGTGGTGAGGAAGGCCCCCATCTGCGAGCGCGCCAGCGACTGCTGCTCGTCCTCGATCTTGTCCGGGATGAGCGCCCAGACCGCCATCGCCGCGAAACCGAAGGCGAGGCCCCAGCGCAGTGCCTGCGGCCCGCCCCAGCCCATGATCAGCGTTTCGAGATAGTGGCCGACGAGGCCGGCACCGGCGTGGTTGGCGAGCGTCGCCGTCAGCATGCCGGCGACGATCGCCCAGGGTTTGCGGAACTTGACCGCCAGCAGCAGCGCCAGCAGCTGGGTCTTGTCGCCGATCTCGGCAATGGCGACGAGGCCGGTCGAGACCAGGAAGGCATGCAGCGAAAAGAACGGGAGCATGGGCGCCGCGTGGTCTTAAGGGGGTCGGACGCTCGCGAGCTTCGGCGTGGCAAGCCGTCGTCCAACCCGGATCCGGCCGCCGCGCCAAAGGTCTCGCCAAATCTCGCGACAATCGTCTCGCGATCGCGCCGGCCATGGCGGTTCCGCAAGACGGATCGCCAAGTCTGTTGACCGGAGCCCTGCTCGATCGGCAGGCGGCTACTCCCCAATGGGCCGGTGTGGATTAGAAGATATCGGCAGGCGTGGCAAGCGGCATCCCGCCGCAGCGGCGCAGCGGAAAACTCAGCCGAGGAGTTTCAGCCCGTTGATCACCTTGTCGATGATCTTGCGCTCGGCATGAAGGCCGAGGCCGACCAGGTCCAGCTGCGCGCGGCTGCAGGCGGCGACCGAAGCGCGGTTGTCGATGTCGTTCGAGGTCTTGAACAGCGGCTCGGTGTAGATGGCGAAATCGAGATCGCGGGTCCTCGCCCGCTCGTAGGTGCGGCGGATCTCCGCCGTGTCGGCACCGTAGACGAAGACGGGCTCGCGGATGAGCGGTGTGTAGAGGTGCAAATCGGCGTCCCGATAGGGTTCGCCGATCATCTCCGGGAAGCGATGCGCAAGGCCGCCCGAGAGGAAGGCGGCGACATTCGCCTTCTGCCAGTCTGCGAGATCGCTGCGGATGACGAGAGCGGTCTTGGTCGGATAGAGCATGTCTGGCATCATTGTCGCGAGACCGCATCCAGTCTTGAATGTTTGTGCAGGGACGTATGCGCATGGCGGCAGACCGCGACTTCATGCTGACCGATCATCCCGCACCCGGGATCGAGCGGCTGGTCGCGCGCTTTCATGGCCATGCCTACGATCCGCATCGGCATGAGAGCTACGCGATCGGCGTGACGCTCGCCGGCGTCCAGGCGTTCCGTTATCGCGGCGAAGCCTGTGCCAGCAGCATGGGCGAGATCATGGTGCTGCACCCCGACGAGCAGCATGACGGCCATGCGGCCGTGCCCGACGGCTTCACCTATCGCATGCTCTATGTCGATCCCGCCCTGGTGCGTGCGGCACTCGATCCCGCGGTCGAGCGGGCACGCGTGCTGCCCTTCGTGCCCGACGCCGTGTCGCAGGATCGTGCCATCGCGGCGCTGCTCGACGAGGCCTTCGCCGGATTTCCCGGACCCTTCGATCCGCTGGCAACCGACGCGCTGCTCGCGGGAATCGGCGATGCCTTGGCACGCCGTGGCGGACTCACGCCGCGCAACGGCGCCTTGCCCCTTCGGTCACTCCATCGGGTCCGCGCGATGCTCGATGCCGAGTTCGCGCGTCCGCTTCAATCCGAGGACCTGGAGAGGGTCGCGGACATGGACCGTTTCGCCCTGGCGCGCGCCTTTCGCGCCGCCTTCGGCACCGCGCCGCACCGCTACCTGATTGCGCGCCGGGTGGCCGCCGCGCGCCGGATGATCGGCGACGCCCTCGCCCTCGCCGAGATCGCCGCCGCCTGCGGCTTCGCCGACCAGAGCCATCTCAATCGGCATTTCAAGGCGCATACGGGAATCACCCCCGGCCGATACGCGCGACTGATCGCGCAGGCCGCCTAAGCCGGCACTGCACTCTTGCGTCCCGCCTCGATCACGAACGTCGCCAGCGTCGAAACCGTCGCCGCGGGATCGGCGGCATCAGAGATCGCCTGAAACCGTGTCTCCATGCGCTCACGGGTCAACAGGACCGACGCATAGCCCCGCATGCGGCTCTCGAAGAAGCGCACATGCGGGTTGTCGGGCAGGCGCTCAGCGATCATCTCGTAAGGCGGGCCGTAGGAGGTGATCGAAGTCCCCACGAATTCGGTCGCCACGACCGGGCTGCTTTCGTCGCTGGGAACACGCTTCAAGTCATTGCACCAGAAGGCGTGATTGTCGCCGCTCAGAACCACGGGATTGGCGACGCCGCTGGTCGCGATATGGTCGAGCAGCCGGGCGCGCGCCGCGGGATAGCCGTCCCAGGCTTCGGTCCATTCATGGGCCTGCGGCTGGGCGCGGCCGTCGAGCAGCGGCGCCATCACAACGTCCTGCGCGATCACGTTCCACCGCGTGCGGGATTTGGCGAGCCCGTCATAGAGCCATTGCTCCTGCGCCATCCCGAGCATCGAGCGGCTGGGATCGATGAGCTCCGGGCAGGTCTCCGCCGTCACCACATGGCCGCCGCCATGGGGCGGCGCGTAGCAGGCCTCCCTCGAGCGATATTGCCGCCCGTCGAGCATCGAGAAGTTCGCGAGATCGCCGAAGCCGAAGCGATCATAGAGCCGCAGGCTCGCGCCATGCGGAGAGCAGCGGCGCGGGCTCACCGGCATATGCTCATAGAACGCCTGATAGGCCGCGGCGCGACGCTGCAAGAAGACGGCGGGATCGTCAAAGGTTTCCGACCACTGATTGGCGTAGTCGTTCTGCACCTCGTGATCGTCCCAGGTCACGAGGCAGGGTGCTGCCTGATGCACGGCGCGGAGATCGGGATCCAGCCGGTACTGCGCATAGCGATTGCGATAGTCCGCCAGCGAGACCGCCGGCCTGCCGCCGAGATGGCGCCGCACGGCGGGGTGGGTTGCCACCGTGGCATTCTCGTAGATGTAGTCGCCGAGGAAGACGACGAGGTCGGGCGCCTCTTCGGCGAGATGACGATAGGCTGCGAAGTAGCCCTGCTCGTAGTTGGAGCAGGAGACGAAACCGAAGTTGAGTCGGTCGAGCGGTGCGCCTACGGCCGGCGCCGTGCGGGCGCAGCCGATGGCGCTCGAACCGCCATCCGTCATGAACCGGTACCAGTAGGGCCGGTCGGGTTCGAGGTCCGAGAGCTCGAGATGCACCGAATAGGCAAAGCCCGCTTCGGCGAGGGCGAGGCCACTGCGGACGATGAAGCGCAGCTCGGGATCCGCGGCGACCTCGTACTGAAGCACGATATCCCCGCCGGTGAGACCGCCGGGCGTCGTCTCATCCTCCGAGAGCGGCTCCGGCGCCAATCGGGTCCAGAGCACAAAGCCGTCCGGCCGTGGCTCGCCGGAAGCGACACCCAAAGGGAAGGGATCGTCCCTGAGGGCGGTCGGCGCTGAGGGGAGTAAGCGTCCACCGGCCAAGGCCGGCGCAGCGATGAGCGACTGGGCGGCAGCACCGACAGCGAGACGAAGCGCGCTCCGCCGCGTAAGCCGCACTGTTCCACTAGCGGATGGCGCAATGCCCGGGCGAATCATGGCGTTCAGGGCAGTTCCCTCGAGTCGACTCGCTGCCGTTCACGCCCTTCCCGCTAACCGCATTGTGTGACGGTTCTTCGGATGAATGGAAGAAGCTTTGGCAATCCCGGGCGGACCCGGGCCTCAAATCCGGGTGAGGACGGCATCCTTGCCTTTCTTCGGGTCGGGGCTAGGCTGCGTCCAAATGGGAGGAGATTCGGGGCTCGATGCGTCGCGTGCCGTCGGTGGTAGACCTGACTTCGTCGCGGATCGCGGCACTCGCCCGCTATTGGGAGGGAAAGCGGGGCAGCCGGCCGATGCCGGTCTGGCGCGACATCGATCCTGCAGATATCAAGCCGCTGCTGCCCTATCTCGTCGTCACGCGCTACCAGCGCGACCCGTTCCGCGTGCGTTACGTCCTGGTCGGCACCATGGTTGCGCAATATGCGGGCGGCGACTTCACCGGCCGCTATCTCGACGAGCTCGACTTTGCGAGCGAGATCGACACCGACTGGCCGGCGGAGCACCGGCGTTTCGTGGCCGAGGCGCGGCCCGCCTTCGGTATCTGCCAATTCCGGACGGAATCAGGCCTCGAGCGGGACTACGAGCTGGGCATGTTTCCGATCGCCGCCGAAGACGGCACCTGGATCGAGCGGGCGCTTTGCATGGAGGATTTTCCGGCCGGATGCCCGTTCGCGCCGGATGCCAGTTCGATCGCGCCGCGCCCGCTCTTGGTCAAGAACGCCGCGCCATCTTCGGCCGCCGCTGCGGAGCATGCTGCGGCGCCCGATCTCGAACCGGTCGGCGCCGGCGATCTCGGCCTGCGCAGCAGTCTCGTCGATGCGGGGCTTCCGATCGACGATCTCGCCGGGTCCGGCAAGCACTATTTCCGGCTGATCCTATCCGGCCAATGCATCGGCTATGGTGGAATCGAGGTCGTGGGTCGGCACGCGCTGCTCCGCTCGGTGGTCATCGAGGGACCACTGCGCGGGCGCGGCTTCGGCCGCACGCTGGTCACCGGGCTGCTCGCCGAGGCGCGGCGTCTCGGCTGCGACGATGCCTATCTGCTGACCGAAACCGCGGTGCCGTTCTTTGCGGAGCTCGGTTTCATTCTCTGCGACCGCGCGACAGCGCCGCCCGAGGTCGCTGCGACGGAGCAGTTCGCGGCGATCTGCCCGGCCAGCGCCAAGCTGATGGGCCGCGACCCGATCTGACTCAGTCGAACACACGCAGCGGCACGAGATCGCGGAACAGCGGCGTTGCGATCAGCGCCTTGGCCGCGGCGATGTCGGGCGCCATCTCGCGGTCCTGGTCCCAGAAGGCGACGCGGGCGCGCAGCGCCGCCGTGGCTTCGGTCAGTTTCGGGCTGGTCACGATCGGCTTACGGAGATCGATACCCTGCGCCGCGGCCAGCAGCTCGATGGCGACGATGCCGGCCGTGTTATCGGCCATATCAATGAGGCGCCGCGCCGCATAGGTCGCCATGCTGACATGGTCCTCCTGGTTGGCGGAGGTGGGCAGGGAGTCGACGCTGCCGGGGAACGCCATCGCCTTGTTCTCGCTGGCGAGCGCCGCCGCGGTCACCTGCGCAATCATGAAGCCGGAATTGAGGCCGGGCTCCGGCACCAGGAAGGCCGGCAGACTGCTCATCTTGGCATCGACCAGCAGTGCGATCCGGCGCTCGGAAATCGCGCCGATCTCCGCCAGTGCGATCGCGATCGTGTCCGCGGCGATCGCCACCGGCTCGGCATGGAAGTTGCCGCCGGAGATGACTTCGCCGGTGTCGGAGAAGACCAGTGGGTTGTCCGAGACCGCGTTCACCTCGCGGCCGATCACCGTCGCCGCATGGCGCAGCGTGTCGAGGCAGGCGCCCATAACCTGGGGCTGGCACCTCAGACTGTAGGGGTCCTGCACCCGCCCACAGTCGAGATGGCTCGCCCTGAGCGGGCTGTCCGCCATCAGGTTCCTGAGCGCGCGCGCCGCCGCGATCTGCCCCACTTGGCCGCGGATCTCATGGATGCGTGGATCGAAAGGCGCATCGCTGCCGAGACAGGCATCGGTGGTCAGGGCACCCGCGACCAACCCGGCAAGGAACACATCTTCCGCCGCGAACAATCCGGCCGCCGCCAGCCCGGTCGAGACCTGGGTACCGTTCAACAGCGCCAGCCCTTCCTTGGCGGCGAGCGTCACCGGTTTCAGGCCGGCGATGGCGAGGCCTTCGCTCGCGGTCAGCGTGCGGCCCTGATGCCGCACCGCACCGACGCCCATCAGCACGGCCGAGAGATGCGCCAGCGGGGCGAGATCGCCGGAGGCGCCGACCGAGCCCTTGGCCGGGATCAGCGGGTAGACCTCGGCGTTCAAGAGCGCCAGCAGCGCGTTGATCACGCTGCGGCGGATCCCGGAATAGCCCCGGCCGAGCGCGTTCACCTTGAGGATCAGCACCATCCGCACGATCTCGTCGCCGAGCAGGGGGCCGGTGCCGGCGGCATGGGAGAGCACCAACCGGCGCTGCAGCTCCGCGACCTGATCGTCGGGGATCCTCGTATGCGCCAGGCTGCCGAAGCCGGTGTTGATCCCATACGCAACCTCGCGCCGGTCGAGGATCGCCTGCACGGTCGCCGCCGATCGATCGATCGGAGCATCGGCCTTGGGATCGAGCGCGATCTTGCGCGGGTTCCGCGTGAGCGCGCGCAGGTCGGCGAGGCCGAGCCTCCCGGGTTCGAGGAGGAAAGGCGTTTCATCCATTGCGGTTCTCCGTCGGCCCGGCTGCCGCGCAGGTGAAAGGCCCACGGGTGGAAGCCGGAAAAGGAATAGAGAGCGGTCGAAATTGGCGATACCCGTCTCTACAAGCGCGCCGCTAAAATCGCAACGGCAAGTCCAGGAAACTCCTCCAGGATTCCGAAAGGTGAGAACGGGCCGAGCGGCTGCCCGGCCCTGTCGCGCGCACTCCAGAACATGTCGCGGCGGCACGGGCTCCGGGGGGCGGAAACCCGCTACTCGTCTTGCCAATTTGCCGCCGCAACGGCACTCTGCGCCCGCCCCTCCGGGACAAGGCACAGCGGTCCGGACGGCGTTGGATGCGCAGCAGCAGGTGAACCATGGCGAGCGACGCCGGCGATCTCGATCTCAACTCCCTGAACGACGACGATCTCGTGCAGCAGATGCACGACGACCTCTATGACGGCCTCAAGGAGGAGATCGAGGTGGCCGTCCACATCCTGCTGGATCGCAAGTGGACGCCCTATGACGTGCTGACCAAGGCCCTGGTCGAGGGCATGCGCATCGTCGGCATCGATTTCCGCGACGGCATCCTGTTCGTGCCGGAAGTGCTGCTGGCCGCCAATGCCATGAAGGCCGGGATGTTCATCCTGCGGCCGCTGCTGGCCGAGACCGGCGCGCCCAAGGTCGGCAAGATGGTGATCGGGACGGTCAAGGGCGACATCCACGACATCGGCAAGAACCTGGTCGGGATGATGATGGAAGGCGCCGGGTTCGACGTGGTCGATCTCGGGATCAACAACGCGGTCGAGAAGTATCTCGCCGCGATCGAGGAGCACCAGCCCGACATCCTCGGCATGTCCGCGCTCCTCACGACGACCATGCCTTACATGAAGGTGGTGATCGACGCGCTGGTCGAAAAGGGCATCCGTGCCGACCATGTCGTGCTGGTCGGTGGCGCGCCGTTGAACGAGGCCTTCGCCAACTCGATCGGCGCCGACGCCTATTGCCGCGACGCCGCCGTCGCCGTCGAGACCGCCAAGAGCTTCATGGCCAAGCGCCAAGGCTCGGCGCTGGCAAAAGCCTGAGCGCAGTAGACTGCGAGGTCGGCGGCGTTACGCCGCCTGTTTTCGCCCCCCAAGGGCCTGCTTCCACATCCGCTCGAAACGGGCGCGAGTCTCCACGCGCAGCGGCTGCCACAACCGTTCCTCGGCGAAGAACGCGTTGTCGCCGACATGGAATTGTTTCGCCACGTGCGGCGCCAGCAGGCGCGCGGCTTCGGCGTTGACGATCGAGACGCCGAGATCGCCGAGCAGCCGCTTCTGGATCTCCGGGCTCAGCATGAATTCGATCAGCAGGTGGGCGGCTTCGACCTTGGCCGGATCGCCCGCGACCTCCGCGCTGACCGCGATCGTGTCGAGCCAGACGGTCTGACCCTCGACCGGATCGGCGAGGCGCCAGTCCTGGCCCTCGGCATTCGCGGCAGCGACTCCGACCCAATAGTCGGTGCAGAGGGCGAGGCTGCGCAGGCTCTTCGGTTCCGGGAACCCACCCCAGAAATAGCCGGCTTGTGCGACCATGGCATCCAGCGCCTGCTGGATCTTCGGGTCATAGGCGGGATCGGGATCGTAGAGCTTGGCGAGCGGCACGCCCGCCAACAGGCCGGCGATATAGAGATTGGTCTCCCACTGTGCATCGGTGAGGCCGATCCTGCCCGCGAGGGCCGGATCGAGCAGCGCCTTCCAGCTGGTCGGCGGAGTCTTCACGGTCTTGGCGTTGTAAGCGAGCGCGCAGGACCCTCCCAGCAGAGGCACGCCGAAACGGGCGCCGCCGGCATCGGCGAAACGCGCCTCGCGCAAACTCCCGAGCACGCTCGTCCAGCTCTTCACCCGGCCGAGATCGAGCGGCATCAGCCGCCGCATCAGTGCGCCGTCGGCCGCCTTGTAATAGGAGTGGGTGGGCGTGACGATGTCGACGCCGCCCCGGTCGAGCGCACGGGTGAGATCGTCGGGCCCGGCGAGATAGAGCGGCTTGCCATCGCCGTCGCGCGGCAGAGCGATGCTGATGTTGCGGCCGTGGCCGCGGGCATAGGCCTCGAACTCCGCGGCGAAGCGGCTGATATAGCCTTCCCACTCCAACACCACCAGCCGTGTGGCGCCCGTCAAGCCGTCGATTTTCTCCGAGATCAT
The DNA here is from genome assembly GCA_035542015.1 of Candidatus Cybelea sp. Classification (GTDB taxonomy): domain Bacteria; phylum Pseudomonadota; class Alphaproteobacteria; order Dongiales; family Dongiaceae; genus Dongia. The sequence goes on along the minus strand of DATKMF010000078.1, from coordinate 12,126 downwards.
GCCGGCCTGGTTCACCAGCTTGGCGCCGCTGCCTTCGAGTTCGCGCGCGAGGCCGTCGGTCTCGGCAGCCGCCGCAGTCACGCCGCCGGCGACCGCGCCGAGGTGGCGCGCCTGCTCGGTCGCCTGGCTCACCATCTCGCGGGCCTCGTGATTGGCTTCCGCCTGCCGTGCCATGCCTTCGATGATCGACTGCGCGGCCAGGGCGAGCTCTGCGACCATGGTCGAGATCTCGCCGATTGCCTTGGCGACGCCGCCGATCCGGCCGCGCACGTTATCGACGATGCCGACGATCTCTTCGGTGGCATGGCTGGTCTCGCCCGCGAGCTGCTTCACCTCGCCGGTGACCACGGCGAAGCCGCGGCCAAATTCTCCGGCGCGCGCTGCCTCGATCGTGGCGTTCAATGCCAGGAGGCGCGTCTGCTTGGAGATCCCTGCGATCGTGTCCGTCACCTTGGTGACGCGGCCATAGGCCTGTTCCAGCTCCTGGACCATGAGCTTGCCGGCCTCGGCGCGGGACCTCACGTCGCGCACCAGCTCGCCGGCGCGCGTCGTGTGGCGATTGGTTTCGGCAAGCCCCGGCTTCCGCACTGGCGATGCAGCCGGCAGCGGATTCCGCGGCAGTCAGAATTGCCTGCGCCGCATGATCGGCCTCGTGCGCCTGCTGCTTCGATTCGAAGGCGGCGCGTCCCAGCCGGGCACTCAGGCCCGAGAGCGCGCCGCAGATTCTGCGCAAGTCGTCGAGCGACTGGCGGGCGCCCCGATCCGGTCCGCCGTCCTTCCCGCTGGCATCTTCCTGCATGATCCGTGAGGTTCCCTGTCCCTGAAGTCCGCGTCAGCGCACCGCTCCAGCACGTCTCGAACGCTGCGAGAACTCTTCACGGATAGGATTAAGAGCAAGTAAAGGGCGCTAGGACAGAAGGCAGATCGATAATTGCTTCAAGTCTTTCGCCGTGGGTCCTGACTAATCAAAGAACACCAGCGCCCGGATCTCGATGCTCTCTCTGAGAATCCGCGGATTGGGATGCGTGGGGTCGTCGAAGGCGGTGTGGGCGCTGAAGCGGGCGCGCGCCGCGTCGGAATCGTAAGTCTTGATCAGCACGGTCTCGTCCCGCGTCATCTCCGGGAAGTAGAACCAGCGCTGCTTCGGATTGTAGGCAATCGAATAGATCTCGCCGACGCGGTCCGGGTAGATGAGATCGGTGGCGATGATGTCCTCCGGCGAGAGGCTCGCAGCATCGCCGAGCGCCAGCGGGAACTGCTGCAGAGGGCCCACGATCGGCCGCCAGACATTGACGATGGCGAAGCGCTTCTTCAACCGCGCCCCGGCTTCATCGGGCAGCAGGTCGCGCACGCGCTGCGGTCCGGATTTCAGCGTGTAGTCGTTGTGCACGCGCAAGACCGCCTCGCGCGGCAGACCGACGCCGCGTGGCCGCTGATGCGAGGTACGGATCGTGTGGTCGAAGATAAGGACCTTGGACGCTCCAGTCTCGGCCTTCAGCAGCGCTTCGGTCTCCGGGTAGTAGAGCTCGCGCAGGCTCGCCTCGTCGTAGAGATCGGCGACCGCGGTTTGATGCGGCACGAGGGCAAAGCCTTCGCGGTCGATGGAAAACGCATCGCCAATCGGCCGTCCGTCCTCGATGAAGACGCGCCGGCCCTCGTATTGATGCGACCGCACCGGTTGGCCCGCCGGCGGGTCGTATTGATGGGAGAACGGCTTTCGCCCGTCGGCGATGATGAAGTTCAAATCGGCCTCGACACCTGCGCGGCGCGACTGGATACCCTGGCTTGCTGATGCGCCGGACCGTTGCTGCAACATGCTGCTCTCCCGAACGGATGCAATGCCCTGAGATGTGGGCCGATCGGCGCGGCGGCAAACCGATCATTGCTCACTTCAGCTTCGAGAAAATCTCACATTAGCGGAGCAGTTGCTCACCCGCGATGCGGTGAATCCGTCCAAACCCTGCCACCAGCAGCGCCTCGCGGATCTCCAGCCGATAGAGGTGAAAGTCGCCGAATCCGGCATAGCCCGCGGCGGAAGGCTGGCATGCGAGATAGGCGGCACGGTTCTCCGCGTTATCGGCTGCGACCATGGCGCCGATCAGTGTGACGCGCGGCCCGGTCAGCGGCTCGGCGAGGCCCGCGGTGCCGTCGAAGAGCAGCGAGCCATGAGGATCGCGCTTCAGATTGCGCGCATGGTCGCTCAAATCCGAGAGCAGCAGCAGTGGCCGGCCCTGCGTATCGCGTCCCGGCATGACCAGCGACACGAAGGGATAGATCCGGGAACCGCCCGCCTCCTCCGGCCGTTCGGCGAGCGTGCCGAGATAGGCGCGGGTTGCGCCCGCGATCAGAGCGCGGGCGGCCTCGCCGGGATCGGCGGCGGCTTCCGGTGCGTTGGGCTTGCCTGATTCCGCAGTCATTACAATAGATTGCCTCTATTGCGGCAGCCCCGCAACCAGGTGTGCGGTGAGGCCGCGCCGGCCTTGATTCGGCGCAGTTTCGCCCAACTTCGGTCACCATTGAGCGCCAACCTTGGCAGAGCGTCGTCAATTCTATAAACGTTCTCACCCAAAGGAGAAATCGCGTGTCTCAAGCCCACCCTGGTCATCCGTCGGCGCCGCAAACCATCGCGCTGGTGGATGACGATCGGAACATCCTCGCCTCGGTCAGCATGACCCTGGAGGCGGAGGGGTTCACGGTGAGGACCTACACCGATGGTGCCGAAGCGCTGCGCGCGCTGACCACCCAGCCGGTCGATCTCGCGGTGCTCGACATCAAGATGCCGCGCATGGACGGGATGGAGCTGCTGGAGAAGCTGCGCCGCTCGAGCGATCTCCCCGTGATCTTTCTCACCTCCAAGGACGACGAGGTCGACGAGCTCATGGGCTTGCGCATGGGCGCCGACGACTACATCAAGAAGCCGTTCTCGCAGCGGCTGCTGATCGAGCGCATCCGCACGCTGCTGCGCCGTGAGCTCTCCCGCGGCACCAGCCAGCCGGGCGGCGAGGCGCCGGTCACCCGCGGCGCGCTGATGATGGATTCCACCCGCCATCTCTGCACCTGGAGCGACAAGCCGGTCGATCTCACGGTCACCGAGTTCCTGCTGCTGAAGGCGCTGGCGCAGCGGCCGGGCCATGTGAAGAGCCGCGACCAACTGATGGATTCCGCCTATGGCGAGAATATCTATGTCGATGATCGCACCATCGACAGCCACATCAAGCGGCTCCGCAAGAAATTCAAGGTCGTCGACCCCGAGTTCAATCAGATCGAGACGTTGTATGGGGTGGGCTATCGCTATCGCGAAACCTGATCGCGGCTTCGCCATGTGCGCCGTTCGCCCCGTGGTTAGTCCTGGGGTTCGGGCGGGCTGAGCGCGCATGGCCGACACCATTCGGGAGGGGGACGGCAGAATCGAGCCGACGCTTGGTAGCGCGGCGCGGCATTCCTCGCATGCCGAATGGCGGCTGCCGGATTCCGGATCCAATCGCGGCGTGATCGTCTCGCTGTTCCGCCGGCGTCCGAAGCCGGCGGAAGCTGAACCCGCAGCCGAGCCATCGGAACCACGGATCGAGCGCGCTCCTGGTCCAAAGGCGCGGCCTCAGGAAGTGCCCGCGCCGAGAGCGCGGCCGGGGACCAAGCCCGTGCCGGAGACGCGGACTCGACCCGAGCCGGAACAGCGCGAGGTGCCAAGACCCGCGAAGCCGCCGAAGGGGCGGCGCAGTCTCTGGGCTTCGCCCATTACCCGGCGCATCCTGCTTTTGAACGTGATGGCGCTGGCGATCCCGGTCGTCGGCCTGCTCTATCTGCCGACCTATCGCGACAGCCTCATCCAATCCGAGCTAGAGCTCCTGAAGACCGAGGGCGAGCTCTTCTCCGGTGCGATCGCGGCGAGCGGCGTCGTCACCGATCCCGACGGATCGGAGCGGCTGCAGCCCGACACTTCGCGGCAGACCATCCGTCGCCTGGTCGATGTTTCGAAGACGCGCGCGCGCCTGTTCCTGCCGAACGGAACTCTGGTCGCCGACAGCTTCCTGCTCTCCGGACCCGGCGGCATCCTGCTGATCGAGCCGCTCCCGCCGCCCGAGCCGCCGGAGGGTCCGGTGTTGCGGGCGCTGGGCAGGGTTTATGACTGGCTGCTGGGCCGCCTCCCGGCGAGCGACTCCTATCCCGCCTATGGCGAATCCGCGGTGCAGGTCGCGGACGACTATCAGGAAGTGACCAAGGCCCTCAGCGGCGAGACCTCGACCTATGTGCGCAGCGCCGGCGACGGCTCGCTGGTGCTCTCGGTCGCGGTGCCGGTGCAGCGTTATCGCCAGGTGCTGGGCGCGCTGTTTCTCACCAAGCCCGGTAAGGGCGTCGAGGTGACGCTTCGGCGCACCCGCTTGACCATCATCGCGGTCTCGCTGGTGGCACTCGGCATCACGGTGCTGGCATCGCTCTATCTCGCCAGCACAATCGCCTTGCCGATCCACCGTCTGGCCGATGCCGCCGACCGGGTGCGGCGCTCCAAGGGGCGCTCGATCTCGATCCCCGATCTCTCCACGCGCAGCGACGAGATCGGCGACCTCTCCGGTGCCTTGCGCGACATGACCCAGGCGGTCTGGCGGCGCATGGATGCGATCGAGCGCTTCGCCGCCGACGTGGCGCACGAGATCAAGAATCCGCTGAGCTCGCTCCGCAGCGCCGTCGAGACCGTGGCGCGGATCGAGGATCCGCAGCAGCAGCGCAAGCTGATGGGCATCATCCTCGACGACGTGCAGCGCCTCGACCGGCTGATCAGCGACATCTCCGATGCGAGCCGCGTCGATGCCGAGATGTCGCGCGCCGAAATCGGTCTCGTGAAGGTACGCGATCTCATCGCCGCTCTGGTCGATATCCATACCGTTACCGGCGGCGATGCGGCGCCGAAGTTGATCGCCGAGATGCCGGCGGGCGACGACTTGACCGTGCTCGGCGCCGAAGGCCGGCTCGGCCAGGTGTTCCGCAATCTCTTGAGCAACGCGCTTTCCTTCAGCCCGCCGGGCGGCAAGGTGACGCTCCGCGCGCGCCGTGACAACGGACGCATCGTCGCCATGGTGGAAGACGAGGGACCCGGCATCCCCGAAGACAAGCTGAAGGCGATCTTCGACCGCTTCTATTCGGAGCGGCCCGAGGGCGAGAAGTTCGGCACCCACTCGGGTCTCGGCCTTTCGATCTCCCAGCAGATCGTCGAGGCGCATAACGGCACACTCACCGCCAGCAACCGCCGCGACCGCTCCGGCAAGGTGATCGGCGCGCGGTTCACGATCGATCTGCCGGCGGCCTGATCGCATCCATGCCCAACGCCTCGACATGACGGCGCCGGAAACGCTGGCGATCGACGGCACCGGCGTCGCGCTCGACGGCCGGGCCGTGGTGCTGACCGGGCCTTCGGAGAGCGGCAAATCCGATCTCGCCCTGCGCCTCATCGACAGCGGCGCCGCATTGATCGCCGACGATCGGCTCGAGTTGCTGGTATGCGAGGGTGTGCTCTGCTGCCGCGCGCCTGCCGACATGCCGGTCGAGCTCCGCGGCCGGATCGAGGTGCGCGGCGTCGGCATCATGCCGGTGCCCGCGACCGCGGATACCGTGCCGGTGGCCTGGTTCGTGGAGTTGGTCGCACCGGTGGAGGTTGAGCGGCTCCCGCGGGCCGAGAACCGGACAGTGCTCGGATGTCAAGTGCCGCTGCTGCGCCTGGCGCCGTTCGAGGCTTCCGCAGTTGCCAAGCTGCGGCTTGCCGCCGGCGTCGGACCGGGACTAATAATGGGCCGCGAATGAGCAGCGACAACGCCTTGGCGGCCGCCGAGACCGCCCCGATCGACGGAGACCCGCGCCCCGGCCTTGTGCGTCGCCGTCTGCTGTTGGTCACCGGCCTGGCCGGGGCCGGCCGCAGCACGGCGTTGAAGTGCCTCGAAGACCATGGCTTCGAGGCGGTGGACAACCTGCCGCTGGCGCTGCTGCCGCATCTGGTCTCCGCCGTGAGTGCCACCGGCGAAGCGCCGCAACGTCTCGCCATTGGCATCGACAGCCGGACCCGCGACTTCGAGGTTGACGAGCTTCGTCGCCTGCTGAACTCAATGCGTTCGGAACGCGGGCTCGAAGTGCAGCTCCTGTTCCTCGATTGTGACGACGAGACGCTCCGCCGCCGGTTCAGCGAGACCCGGCGCCGCCATCCGCTGGCGCCGGACCGTCCGGTCTCCGACGGGATCGTGCAGGAACGCCGGCTGATGCTGCCGCTGCAGCAGGTGGCGGATCTGGTGATCGACACCAGCGATCGCACCGTCGGGGACTTCAAATCGCTCCTCGCGGGCGAGCTTGGTCTCGACGGTCGCCACGAGCTCGCGATCACCGTGATCTCGTTCTCCTATCGTCTCGGTCTGCCGCGAGAAGCCGATCTGGTGTTCGACGTGCGTTTTCTCGACAACCCGCACTATGATCCCGAGCTTCGGCCGCTGACCGGCGAGGACGAGCGGGTGGGTCGGAAGGTCGAGGCGGATCCCGCCTTTCAAGGTTTCTTCGCCGGCATGGCCGGCCTATTGTTGCCGCTCTTGCCCGGCTTCGAGCGCGAGGGGAAAAGCTATCTGACGATCGCGATCGGCTGCACCGGCGGGCGGCATCGCTCGGTGCACGTGGCACGCCGCCTCGCCCAATGGCTGGAGGCAAAGGGAAGGCGGGCGACGCTGCGCCATCGCGATCTCGATCGCAGCGCACCGGAGAGCGGGCTCGTCGTCGTGCCCGCTGCGGCGCGCGACTCTGGAAGGGGATGATGATCGGTATAGTACTCGTGACCCATGGCCAGCTCGCCAGCGAGTTCGTCGCAGCGCTGGAACATGTGGTCGGCAAGCAGACCGGAGTGGCCGCGATCTGCATCGGCGCCGACGACGACATGGAGCAGCGCCGCAAGGAGATCCTGGCGACCGTCGCCAAGGTCGACCAGGGCAAGGGCGTCGTGCTCTTGACCGACATGTTCGGCGGCACGCCCAGCAATCTCGCCATCTCCGTCCTCGACAAGGCGAACGTCGAGGTGATCGCCGGCGTCAACCTGCCGATGCTGATCAAGCTCGCTTCCGTGCGCGGCTCGATGAGCCTGCCGGCTGCGGTGACCGCAGCCCAGGAGGCGGGGCGCAAGTACATCAACGTGGCGTCGCAGCTCCTGAAGGCGAGCGAGTGCTGACCATGGCGGACGGGGACGCGCGGATGGTCAAGGCGAAGATCCAGAACCAGAAAGGGCTGCACGCGCGCGCGGCCGCCAAGTTCGTCAAGGTCGCCAACGCCTACGACGCCGACATCCGCGTCGTGAAAGGCGAGACCGACGTCTGCGGACGCTCGATCATGGGCCTGATGATGCTGGCCGCCGGCATCGGCTGTGAGATCGAGCTCCGCGCGATCGGGCCCGGCGCCGGCCCGGCGCTGGTCGCCCTGGTCGATCTCATCGACCGGAAGTTCGATGAGGAATGACGACGCAAACGAGGATGCAAGGCCGCGCCGCCGGCGCAAATCACCGGACGGCGACCGCCGCGACGCTGCGCGCAAGGAAACGTCGCGCAAGGAGATCGTCCTCAGCGGCCTCGGCGTCTCCGCCGGCATCGCCATCGGCGAAGCCCATGTGGTCGAGATCGGCGCCGTCCAGATTCCCGAATACGACATCGCCGAAGGCGAGATCGAGGCCGAGCTTGCGCGCTTCGCGGAGGCGCTGGAGAAATCCAACCGCCAGCTGAAGAAGCTGAAGACCAAGAGCGCCGAGCTGCACGGCGCCGCCGCCGAGGAGCTGGGGTTCCTCCTTGAGGCGCATATGCAGATGCTCTCCGGCTCCCGCATCATCCGCGGCGTCGAGCAGCGCATCAAGCGCGACCGCATCAATGCCGAGGCGGCGGTGCAGGCGGCGATCTCCGCCGTCGCCGAGGAGTTCGAGGGGCTGGACGACGCCTATCTGGCGGCCCGCGCCGCCGACGTGCGCGAGGTCGGCAATCGCCTGCTGCGGAACCTAACGAAGACGCCGTACGAGGCGTTCAAGCACCTTCCCGAAGGCGCCATCGTCATCGCCGAGGAGCTGACGCCCGCCGACACGGCTTTGCTCGACCCGAAGCAGGTCGGCGGCTTCGCGACGGCAATCGGCGGCGCCCAGAGCCACACCGCGATCATGGCGCGATCGCTGGAGCTCCCCGCAGTGCTCGGCATCCCGGAGCTCCTGACCCGGGTCAGGAGCGGCGATCCGGTGGTGATCGACGGCTACACCGGCCGGGTCGTGATCCGCCCGACCCGCGAGCGGCTGCTGGAATATGAGCGACGCGCCGCCGAGATCGCCCAGGAGGCGCGGCAGCTCACGCGCCTCCGCAAGTTGCCGTCGATGACCACCGACGGCCGGCGCATCGGCCTTTTCGCCAACCTGGAGCTGCCGCGCGAGGTCGAGAACGCGCTGGAGGCCGGTGCGGCCGGCGTCGGACTGCTGCGCACCGAGTTCTTCTACATGAACCGCGCCGACCTCCCCAGCGAGGACCAGCAATATGAGATCCTGCGCGAGATCGTCGAGGGCATGGCGGGCCGCCCGGTCACCGTTCGCACCCTCGACATCGGCAACGACAAGCTCGCGCCGGCGCTGAAGGACCACATGGTCGAGACCGCCAATCCGGCGCTGGGATTGCGGGCGATCCGCTTGAGCCTGCGCGACCGCGAGCTGCTGGACGCCCAGCTCGGCGCGATCCTGCGCGCCGGCGTCCACGGTCCGGTGCGCATCCTGCTGCCGATGATCTCGGCGGTGAGCGAGGTGAAGCAGACCCGCGCCGCTTTGGAGCAGGTGGCGAAACGGCTGAAGCGGCGCGGCGTGAAGATCGCCGATCCCATGCCGCCGCTCGGTGTCATGATCGAGATCCCCGGCGCGGCCTTGGCCGCCGACGCGCTGGCGCAGTGCTCGGACTTCTTCGCCATCGGCTCCAACGATCTCACCATGTACACCCTCGCCATCGACCGCGGCGAGGAGCAGGTGGCGCATCTCTACAATCCGCTGCACCCGGCAGTGCTGCGCCTGATCCAGTTCGCCACCGAGGCGGCATTGAGGGCACGCATCCCGATCAGCGTCTGCGGCGAGATCGCCGGCGACCCGAAGTTCGTGCCGCTGCTCCTCGGGCTCGGCATCCAGGAGCTCTCCATGGCGGTCGGCAACATCCCGCGCATCAAGCAGCGGGTCCGCGGCCTCGACTTCGCCGCGGCGGCCCGATGCGCCCGGATCATCATGGAGCAGACCGATTCCGGCCGCATCGCCATGCTGCTCGACGACTTCAACGCACTGGCGACTTGAGCCGGCCCTGAACATTCCGCCGCCCCGCCGCTTCCGCGCCGCAATCCCCGCCGATCATCGTGTCGTGATAAAGGTCGGGCGGGGGAACTCATGTTCGTCCTGAAGCTGTTCAGTCGCGCCTTTGCGGCTGTGGTCGCGCTTGCACTCGCTTACCTCGCCGCGGCTCTGCTGCTCGGCGCCTTCCCCGTCAACCGCGACTTCCAGCCGACGCCCGGTGGGATCGAGGTCTTCGTCTGCTCCAACGGCGTGCACACGGATTTCGTGCTGCCGGTGAAGACCGCGGAGGTCGTCTGGTCGGCGATCTTTCTGCCGCGGCATTATCCGGTGGATGTCACCGGGTTCGACCATGTCGGTATCGGCTGGGGCAATCTCGACTTCTACCGATCGACGCCGCGCTGGAGCGACTTCCGCATCGGCACGGCGCTCCATGCGGTGCTGGGCCTCGGCCCCTCGGCCTTGCACGTCCAGTATCGGCCGGCGCCGGGGCCTGTCGAGCGCTGCGGGCGCCTCGCGGTCAGCGCCGTGCAGTATCGCGCCCTCGCCAACTACATCGCCGCCGCCATGGCCGGGCCGGAGCCGTCGGCGCCGGGCTACGGCACGACCGATCTCTTCTATCCCGCCCGGGGGCACTTCAGCCTCTTCGAGAGCTGCAACGTCTGGGTGGGGCAAGGCTTGCAGGCGGCAGGGCTGCCGACCGGGCTCTGGACGCCCTTTGCGTTCCAGGTGCTGAGCCATTTCTAATCAACCCCATTAGCGTCGCTAAATCCTTAAGACCAAAAGAAGATTTCACCATCCGAACGTGCACCGCGACCTTGCCCGATCGCGCCTCGCCTGCTATAGGCCTGCACGCAATTCGACGCCCCGCCCCCGATTTAGACGCGCAGGAGATTCGCATGTCCGTCGCCCGTGATTCGAAGCCGCAAGATTTCAAGGTCAAGGATTTGAGCCTCGCCGATTGGGGCCGCAAGGAATTGAACATCGCCGAGACCGAGATGCCGGGCCTGATGGCTCTGCGCAAGGAGTACGGCACCTCGAAGCCGCTGAAGGGCGCCCGCATCGCCGGCTGCCTGCACATGACGATCCAGACCGCGGCGCTGATCGAGACGCTGACCGCGCTCGGCGCCGAAGTGCGCTGGTCCTCCTGCAACATCTTCTCGACCCAGGACCATGCCGCCGCCGCGATCGCCGCGACCGGCGTGCCGGTCTTCGCCTGGAAGGGCGAGACCGAGGAGGAATACTGGTGGTGCGTCGAGCAGACCATCCAGGGGCCGAACGGCTGGACGCCGAACATGATCCTCGACGACGGCGGCGACTTGACCCAGGTGATGCACGACAAGTATCCGCAGCTCCTCGCCAAGGTGAAGGGCATCTCCGAGGAGACCACCACCGGCGTCCATCGCCTCTATGAGATGGCGCGGGACGGCACGCTGAAGGTCCCGGCGATCAACGTCAACGACTCCGTCACCAAGTCGAAGTTCGACAACAAATCCGGCTGCCGCGAGAGCCTGGTGGACGCGATCCGCCGCGCCACCGACGTGATGATGGCCGGCAAGGTCGCCGTGGTCGCCGGCTTCGGCGACGTCGGCAAGGGCTCGGCGGAATCGCTCCGCCACGCCGGCTGCCGCGTGATGGTGACCGAGGCCGACCCGATCTGCGCGCTGCAGGCGGCGATGGAAGGCTACGAGGTCGTGACCATGGAGGACGCCGCCCCGCGCGCCGACATCTTCGTGACCGCGACCGGCTGCGTCGATGTCATCACCCTCGACCACATGCGCGAGATGAAGGACCGGGCGATCGTCTGCAACATCGGCCACTTCGACAGCGAGATCCAGGTCGCGGCGCTCAGGAACCTGAAGTGGCACAACGTGAAGCCCCAGGTGGACGAGGTCGAGTTCGCCGGCGGCAAGCGCATCCTGCTGCTGGCCGAGGGCCGGCTGGTCAACCTCGGCTGCGCCACCGGCCATCCGAGCTTCGTCATGTCCGCCTCCTTCACCAACCAGGTGCTGGCCCAGATCGAGCTCTGGACCAACCACGGCAAGTACCAGAACCAAGTCTACGTCCTGCCGAAGCACCTGGACGAGAAGGTCGCCTCCCTGCACCTCGCCAAGGTCGGGGCCAAGCTGACCAAGCTCTCGGAGAAGCAGGCCAGCTATCTCGGCGTCGCCCAGGCCGGCCCGTTCAAGTCGGACCAGTACCGGTACTAAAATTCGCGGCGAATGCCGCGGATCATATCGACGATGCGGGGGGACGGGCGACCGTTCCCCCGTTTGCTTTGCGGCTTATGGTCTCCCACGGGAATCGGCGCTAAACTGTCGGAAATGGGCAGTCGCGGCGGGATCCCGATCATTCGAACGCTCTCGGCGGCTCCGGTCCTGGTTTCGACCGCGACCGGCGCCCTGGCTGAGGCGTCGCCCGACGCCGCTCCCGGGACTGCGATCGGTCCTCTCGGCTGGATCTTCCTCCTGATCGCGCTGGTTGCCTTGGCCGCAGCCGCCTGGGCGTTCCGGAAGCAACGCAAGGCGCAATCTGAACTGGCGGCGGCGACCCGTCGGCTCGACGCCGCCCGGGAGACCGAGCAGGCCGCGCCGGTCGGGCGGATTCACTGGTCGCGCGGCGAGGCCCAAGCGGCGGACGAGAAGGCGCGGGGCCTGCTTTCAGGTGTTCCCAGCGGCGTCGAAGCGCTCGCGGTCCTGTTTGCCGAAGCCGAGCGCGCGCCGCTGCGGGCGGATCTCGGCCGCCTCGACTCGGATGGCCTGGGTTTCGTTCGGGCCGCGAGGCGGCTCGACGGCCGCAGCCTGAAGCTTTCCGGCTTCGCC